>NZ_JAINFC010000604.1 GCF_020740835.1 Streptomyces sp. UNOC14_S4 | reverse complement strand
GCTGTCGCCCGCGTGGGCGGCGGGCGACGGGGGCGTGCTGACGGCCAGCGCGACGAGGGCCGTACAGAGGGCCGGGCGGAGCGGGTCCATACCCCCGAGCTCACCCGCTGCCGCGGCACCTCGCATCCGCTCCGGGGCGCGGTTGCTCCGTCCCGGTACCGAGATCATCCGGCTGGGTCGCGGCCGCGTCGTGGGCTCCCCGGACGCGATGCGCCCCGTCAGGGGCGCGGGGCTGTGACATTGTGCGGCTCCGCCGCGCGGGCGCGAGCAGCCCACGAACGGTCCGCAGACGCCGGACGGACGCAGCAGGCCGGGCTCGTAGGCGGCTTTCAGGGGCGCGCAGCGCAAGCCGCACTCCGGTGGGCACAGCGCGGCGCCGTGGTCAGATGAGCTCGACCAGGTCCGCGATCGAGTCGACCACCTTGGACGGGCGGAAGGGGTGCCGCTCGACGTCCTCGGGGCGGGTCAGGCCGGTGAGGACGAGGAAGGTCTCCATCCCGGCTTCGAGGCCGGCGAGGATGTCCGTGTCCATCCGGTCGCCGATCATCGCGCTGGTCTCCGAGTGCGCTCCGATCGCGTTCAGCCCCGCCCGCATCATCAGGGGGTTCGGCTTGCCGACGAAGTACGGCTCCTTGCCGGTCGCCTTGGTGATCAGCGCGGCCACGGATCCGGTCGCGGGCAGCGCGCCCTCCGCGGAGGGGCCGGTCTCGTCGGGGTTGGTGGCGATGAAGCGCGCCCCGCCGTTGATCAGGCGGATCGCCTTGGTGAGCGCCTCGAAGGAGTAGGTGCGGGTCTCGCCCAGGACCACGTAGTCGGGCTCCACGTCGGTGAGGACGTAGCCGATGTCGTGCAGGGCCGTGGTGAGACCGGCCTCGCCGATGACGTAGGCCGTGCCGCCGGGCCGCTGGTCGTCCAGGAACTGGGCGGTGGCCAGCGCGGAGGTCCAGATGTTCTGGACGGGCACGTCGAGCCCGATCCGCTCCAGGCGGGCGTGCAGGTCGCGGGCGGTGTAGATGGAGTTGTTGGTCAGGACGAGAAAGGGCTTGCCGGATTCCCGGAGCCGCTTGATGAAGGCGTCCGCGCCGGGCACCGGAATGCCCTCGTGCATCAGCACACCGTCCATGTCGGTGAGCCAGGATTCGATCGGCTTGCGCTCTGCCACGGTGGGACTCCTGCCCGTATGCGGCCCCTCACGGGGCTAGGGGAAACGCCGGGGCGGCGCAGCTCGTACGCCGCTCCGACACCTCCAGCCTAATCAGCTTTTCGTCGCGTCCTTCCATGCCTCGATGTACGTGGGCAGGTTCTGGTTGATTTGTGCCCAGTCGGGGCGGAACACCTCGACGCCCTTCATGATCTCCGCGAGGGCGGTGGCGTTCTTGTCGGTGGGCTTGATGTCCGCGCGGGCCGGGAATCCCCCGGCGATCGAGGAAGCCTGCCGCTGCACCTCGTCGGAGAGGAGGTAGTCCAGGAATTCCTTGGCGTACTTGGCGTGCGGGGCCTTCTTCACCAGACCGGCCGCGTAGGGCAGGGCGAGGGTGGTGGGCTTTCCGTTGCCGCCCGCCGGGAAGAAGATGCCCTGGTGGGGCATGGAGTTCATGTTCGCGAAATTCATCTGGACGTCACCGTTGGCGACCAGGAGTTCACCCTTGTCCGTCTTGGGGGCGAGCTGTCCGGTCGAGGAGGACGGGCCGACGTTGTTCTTCTGGAGTTTCCTGAGGTACTCCATGGCGGCGTCCTTGCCGCCGAAGTCGTGCATGGCTTTGACGAGGACGGCCGTGCCGTCACCGGCGACGCCGGGGGTGGAGTACTGCACCTTGCCCTTGAATCTGGGGTCGAGCAGGTCGTCCCAGGTCTTCGGCGGGGTCTTCAGTTCCTCGGTGTTGTGGATGAAGCACAGGTAGTTGTCGACGATCGGGGTCCAGGTGCCGGTGGTGGACTTCTCGCTGTCGCGGACCTTTTCCGAGCCGTCCGGGGCGTAGGTGCCGAGCAGTCCCTTTCCGTCGGCCTGCTGGATGAACGGCGGCAGGGTGACGATCACGTCGGCCTTGGTGTTGGACGACTCCCGTACGAGGCGCTGCACCATTTCCCCGGAGCCGCCCTCGACGTAGTTCACCTTGACGCCGGTCTTCGCCCGGAAGTTCTTGAAGACGGTGTCGTAGAAGCCTGTTCCGTTCTCGGACTTGAGGCCGTCCGCGCTGTAGACGGTGATTTCCTTCGCGTCGGCGTCCGTCGTGCCGCAGCCGGTGAGGGCCGCGGAGAGGAGCGCCGTGCCGAGGGCGGCGGCGGTGAACGCGCGGGAAGAGCGGGCCATGACGTGTCGTACTCCTTGGTTCTGGGCGCTCATCGGTAGGACGCCCGGGTGCGGATGCGGGAGACGCCGAGCAGGACGGCGAGGGTCGTCACCATCAGGACGACGGCGAGCGCCGCTCCGGCGAAGAGGGCACCGCGGTCCGTGGTGCCGAAGATCTTGACGGGCAGGGGGAGCCAGTCGGGCGGGTAGAGCATCATCGTGGCGCTCAACTCGCCCATGGACAGGGCGAAGCAGAGCCCGGCGGCCGCTGTCAGCGACGGCAGCAGCAGGGGCAGCTTGACCCGCCACAGCACGTACGAGGGACGGGCGCCGAGGCTCGCCGCACTCTGTTCGTACGCCGGGTCGAGGCGGGTGAGCGCGGCGGTCACGGACTGGTGGGCGAAGGCGGTGACGAGCACCGTGTGCGCGATGACGACGATCTCCCGGGTGCCGTTGAGCAGCAGGGGCGGCTCGGAGAAGGCGACCAGCAGGGAGAGGCCGACGACGACCGAGGGCACGGCGACCGGCAGCATGAACAGGGCGTCGACGACGCGCCGCGCGCGGCGGGGCAGGCGCTCCGCGGCGAGGGCGGCCCAGGTGCCGACGGCCAGGGCGATCAGGCTCGCGGCGACGGCCGTCACCAGGCTGGTGGTCAGTGCGGTCAACGAGTCGCCCCGCGCGATGTCCTGATAGTGCGTCACCGTCAGCCCCGAGGGGAGCGCTCCGCTCCAGTCGGTGGCGAAGGACGCGGCCAGGACGACCAGGAACGGCAGCGCGAAGACGGGCAGGAAGAGCAGGAAGAAGACGGCCTGTACGGACCGGCGGGCCCAGCGGCTATGCACCAGCACGACAAGTACCTCCCTTGTCTCTCTTGGCTCTCTTGGCTCCCTTGGTCACGCGGGCGACGAGCAGGCGGTAGAGCCCGTACAGCGCGGCGGACAGGACGACGTTGACGACGGCGACGACGCACGCCCCCGTGTAGTCGCCGTCGAGGATCGCCTTGCCGTAGACCAGCGTGGGCAGGGTCGTGACCCCCTTCGCGCCTGTGAACAGCACGATCCCGAACTCGTTGAGGCACATGACGAGGACGAGGCTGCCGCCCGCCGCGAGCGCGGGCAGCGCCTCGGGCAGGATCACCTGCCGCACGATCCGCGGCGCCCGGGCCCCGAGCGAGGCGGCGGCCTCCAGTTGCGCGGTCTCCACCTGGGAGAACGCGGCCAGCAGGGGCCGCATGACCAGCGGCGTGAAGTAGGTGACCTCGGCGAGCAGCACGCCCCAGGGCGTGTGCAGGAAGTCGAACGGCCCCGTGCCGCTGCCCGTCACGTCCGTCCAGAGGCCGTTGGCCATGCCGCGGCCGCCGTAGACGAACAGCAACGCGAGCGTGATCAGGAACGAGGGGAAGGCGAGGAAGATGTCGATGAACCGGCTCAGCGCCTTAGCTCCCGGGAACGGCACGAACGCGATGACGAGCGCGAGCACGAACCCGAGGAGGAGCGCGCCGGCGGTGGCCCCGACGGCGATTCCCACTGTGTTCCAGAGCGCGTCCCGGAAGGACGCCTGCCGGAAGATCTCCCCGTAGCCGCCGGCTTGCCGCACGACGAGGGCGAGCGGGTAGAGAAAGGTGAGCGCGAGCACGGCGACGGGGGGAACCACCCAGAGAACGCGCCCCGTAAGGGGCGCGAGGCTGTGTTGCATCATGCGGCTCCGCCGCGTGGGCGCGACCAGCCGGAACGGACCCGCAGCCGCGCGCGGAGCGCAAGTGGCACCCCGGTAGGCGCGACCGTCCGCCGCAGACGGGGGTCCGGGGGACGTCCCCAGGTTTCGGG
>NZ_JAINFC010000603.1 GCF_020740835.1 Streptomyces sp. UNOC14_S4 | reverse complement strand
CAGGGCGTGCACATCTCGGTCGCCGGGCCCGGCGACCGAGATGTGCACGCCCTGGTCCGCCAGCGCCTGGAGCTCGGTGGCGGCCCGGTCGTCGTGCGGCCCGGGCTCGTCGGTCACCAGCCGGGTGATGACGTCGGTGGGCACCGTCTGGAACATGGTGTCGGTGCCCAGCTTGGTGTGGTCGGCGAGCACGACCACTTCCGCCGCCGCCTGGACCAGCGCCCGGTCCACGCTCGCGGAGAGCATGTTGGACGTGGACAGACCCCGCTCGGCGGTCAGCCCGCTCCCCGACAGGAACGCTCTCGACACCCGCAGCCCGTGCAGCGACTGCTCCGCCCCGCTGCCCACCAGGGCATAGTTGGAACCGCGCAGGGTGCCGCCGGTCATCACGACCTCGACCCGGTTGGCGTGCGCCAGCGCCTGCGCGACCAGCAGGGAGTTGGTGACCACGGTCAGACCGGGCACACGCGCGAGCCGGCGGGCCAGCTCCTGCGTGGTGGTCCCGGCGCCGACGACCACGGCCTCGCCCTCTTCGACGAAGCCGGCCGCGAGATCGGCGATGGCCGTCTTCTCCGCGGTCGCTAGATGGGATTTCTGCGGGAAGCCGGACTCCCTGGTGAATCCGCCCGGCAGCACCGCACCGCCATGCCGGCGGTCGAGCAGTCCTTCTGCCTCCAGTGCCCGCACGTCCCGCCGTACGGTCACTTCGGAGGTCTGGACGACGCGGGCGAGCTCACGGAGCGAAACCGCCCCGTTGGCCCGCACCATTTCGAGGATCAATTGACGACGTTCTGCAGCGAACACGAAACCGACAGTAACGCCAACGGCCATCCGTTTTCAGCAGGTTGCAGCAATTAACGGAAGTTGTCCGCTGCGGAACGTATGCCGTGGTATAGGGAATGCCCGGATCCGCCGGGCGCACTCCCGCGCCCCGAAGGGGCGCGGGACTGTGACATTGCGCGGCTCCGCCGCGTGGGCGCGACCAGCAGCAGCCGCACTACGGGCGAGCGCGGACGCTCACGCTTCCCGCGGCGCCTTCCGCGTGTGCAACTGCCGCGCGGCCTCCGCCAGCGAACCCGACAGCGACGGATACACGGTAAACGCGCTGGCGATCTGCTCCACGGTCAAGTTGTTGTCGACCGCAATCGAAATGGGGTGAATCAGCTCGCTCGCGCGCGGCGCGACGACCACGCCGCCCACCACGATGCCCGTGCCCGGGCGGCAGAACATCTTGACGAAGCCGTCCCGAATACCCTGCATCTTCGCGCGCGGATTGCGCAGCAGCGGCAGCTTCACCACCCGGGCGTCAATCTTTCCGCTGTCGACGTCGGCCTGGGTATAACCGACCGTCGCAATCTCCGGATCCGTAAATACGTTCGCGGATACAGCCTTGAGATTGAGCGGGGACACCGCGTCACCCAGGAAGTGGTACATCGCGATGCGGCCCTGCATCGCCGCGACCGACGCGAGCGCCAGCACCCCGGTCACGTCACCGGCCGCGTAGACGCCCGGCGCGCTCGTGCGCGAGACCCGGTCCGTCCAGATGTGGCCGGACTCCTTCAGCCGGACCCCGGCCTCCTCCAGACCGATCCCCTCGGTGTTGGGGATCGAGCCCACGGCCATCAGGCAGTGCGTACCCGTGATCACGCGGCCGTCGGCCAGCGTCACCTCGACGCGGTCGCCCACGCGCTTCGCGGACTGCGCGCGCGACCGGGCCATCACGTTCATGCCGCGCCGCCGGAAGACGTCCTCCAGCACGGCCGCCGCGTCGGGGTCCTCGCCCGGCAGCACCCGGTCGCGCGAGGAGACCAGCGTGACCTTCGAGCCCAGCGCCTGGTACGCGCCGGCGAACTCGGCGCCCGTGACACCCGAGCCGACCACGATGAGCTCCTCGGGGAGCTCGTCCAGGTCGTAGACCTGCGTCCAGTTCAGGATGCGCTCGCCGTCCGGCAGCGCGTCCGGGATCTCGCGCGGGTGCGCGCCCGTGGCGATCAGCACCGCGTCCGCGGTGAGCGTCTCCCGCCCGCCGTCCGCGGTGGTGACGACGACGGTCCGCGAGCCGTCCGGGCCCTGGTGCGGCTCCAGCCGGCCGCGCCCGCGCAGCACGCGCGCGCCCGCACGCGTGACGGACGCCGTGATGTCGTGCGACTGCGCCAGCGCGAGGCGCTTCACGCGTCGGTTGACCTTGCCGAGATCCACGCCGACCACCCGGGCCGACTGCTCCAGCGGCGGCGTGTCGTCGGCGACGATGATCCCCAGCTCCTCGTAGGAGGAGTCGAAGGTCGTCATCACCTCGGCCGTCGCAATGAGCGTCTTCGAGGGCACGCAGTCGGTCAGCACCGACGCCCCGCCCAGACCGTCGCAGTCGACGACGGTCACCTCCGCACCGAGCTGCGCGGCGACGAGCGCCGCCTCATAGCCGCCGGGTCCGCCACCGATGATCACGATCCGAGTCACGTACTCCATTGTCCCGCACCCAATCGAAGCGACTTCTCCCGGGGTCCGCGCGCCCGTACGTCCATCCGTGCGAGGACCGGCAGGAGGTTCCGGACGAACCCTCCTTCGAGACTGCCATCCCAAATGCCGTTCCGCCTCACTCCCGTACCCTCGGAGCCATGTCGCTCTACGCCGCGTACGCCGGCAACCTCGACGCGCGGCTGATGTCCCGCCGCGCACCCCACTCGCCCCTGCGCGGCACGGGCTGGCTCGCCGACTGGCGACTGACCTTCGGCGGGGAGCAGCTCGGCTGGGAGGGCGCCCTGGCCACCGTGGTGGAGGAGCCCCGGTCGCAGGTCTTCGTCGCGCTCTACGACATCGCCCCGATGGACGAGGAGTCGATGGACCGCTGGGAGGGCGTCGGCCTCGGGATCTACCGGCGCATGCGGGTGCGGGTGCACACCCTGGACGGCGAGGAGACCGCCTGGGTGTACGTCCTGAACGGCTACGAGGGCGGGCTGCCCTCCGCCCGCTATCTGGGTGAGATCGCCGACGCCGCCGAGTCTGCCGGGGCTCCGCACGACTATGTGATGGAGTTGCGGAAGCGGCCCTGTTAGGACTTGATCAGGGCTTGGTCAGGGCTCTTCCCGGGCTCGGCACGGGGCCGTGGTGGCTGCTGCAGTGGGTGCCGTGGTGTCTTATGACGAATTCATCTCGTCATAAGACACAAAGCAACAATCGGAACACCGTCACCAGCGACATCTACGCGCGTAGGCGAAGAGCGGCTACCCTCGTCCGCGTGAACGCATCAGTTACCCCCCAGACCGACCCGTACGCCGCGGCCGACGCCGCCGCCGCTCGCCTCCGCGAGCTCACGGGCGCCGAGACCCACGACGTCGCCCTGGTGATGGGCTCCGGATGGGTTCCCGCCACCGAGGCCCTCGGTGCCCCCGAGATCGAGTTCCCCGTCACCGAGCTGCCCGGCTTCTCCGCCGCGGCCGTCGCGGGCCACGCGGGCACCATCCGCTCGTACAAGGTCAACGACAAGCGCGTGCTCGTCTTCCTCGGCCGTACGCACTACTACGAGGGCCGTGGCGTCGCCTCGGTCGTCCACGGTGTGCGCACCTCCGTGGCCGCGGGCTGCAAGACCGTCGTCCTCACCAACGGCTGCGGTGGCCTGCGCGAGGGCATGCGCCCCGGTCAGCCGGTGCTGATCAGCGACCACATCAACCTCACGGCGACCTCGCCGATCGTCGGCGCCAACTTCGTCGACCTGACCGACCTGTACTCGCAGCGCCTGCGCGAGCTGTGCAAGGAGGTGGACGCCACCCTGGAGGAGGGCGTCTACGTCCAGTTCCCCGGCCCGCACTACGAGACGCCGGCCGAGATCCGCATGATCCGTACGCTGGGTGCGGATCTGGTGGGCATGTCCACCACGCTGGAGGCCATCGCGGCGCGTGAGGCGGGTGCCGAGGTGCTGGGTATCTCCCTGGTGACGAACCTGGCGGCGGGTATGACGGGCGAGCCCCTCAACCACGAGGAGGTCCTCCAGGCGGGCCGCGACTCCGCCACGGCGATGGGCCGCCTGCTGGCGTCGGTGCTGGACCGCCTGTAATCGGTCCTGGGCCTCCCTGGGCCTCTTCTGCGGGCCGGTGGGGCTTCTCGCGCAGTTCCCCGCGCCCCTGGGTTGGCTGGTGGGCCGGGGGCGGGGCCTCGGG
>NZ_JAINFC010000602.1 GCF_020740835.1 Streptomyces sp. UNOC14_S4 | reverse complement strand
CCCCAGTACCGCACTTCCTTCAGCCGCCCCGACACCTCGTACCGGACAGTCGGCAGAGCGCACCCCACCACACACGCCATGCCCGTCTCCTCCAGCACCTCCCGCACCGCACCGGACAGCGCGTCCTCACCCGCCTTCAGCTTGCCCTTGGGGTGCGACCAGTCGTCCCACTTGGGCCGGTGGACCAGGGCGACCTCCAAGCCGCCGTCGCCCCCGGCGGCACGCCGCCACAGCACACACCCCGCCGCAAGAATGACGTCGCTGCCCGTCACAGCCCCGTCCCCAACCGCTGCCAGGCACGTCCGAACGCGAACCGGGCCGCCTCCACCTCGTGCCGCTGGTCGGCATGGAGAACACCGAGCGCGTACGCCGTGGCAGGCGCGATCCGGGGCGTACGGGCGGCAGCAGCGGCAGCAGCCGCGGCTTCCGCCGCGTCGCGGTGCCGGTCGAGTGCCTGACCGGCGTTCAGCAGGCGTACGGACAGGGTCGGTTCGACCTCGGCCTGCCGGTGCTCGTCCAGTACCTCCTGCGCGTAGCGGCGCAGCCGTACGAGCTGCCGTACCTGGTGCCAGGGGGCGTCCTGGCGGCCCTCCGCGGGCGGTGCGTCGGAGGACCCGGTGGCCGCGAGGCCGTGGGTGAGGGCCTCGGCGTTGTACGGGTGCCCGGCGACGGACAGCGGCAGCGCCCCGACGGCGTCCACGAGCCGCCGCTGGGCCTGTTCGGCGAGGCGGGGCAGTGCCTCGTCGGCCGGGAGCTCGTGCGCGGCCGGTGCGAGCGGCGCCTCGGAGGCGAGCACGGCGGCGGCGTCGGCCACGGCGTGGAAGCGCGAGGTGCCCAGGGCCTGGAGCGCGGCGGAGTGCGCCCGGGTCCGGGCGAGCGTGAGCTGCCGCTCCAGCAGGGCGCCCGCGCGCGCCGCGCCGACCGTCAGCCCGCTCCACGGCCGCTCGTCGGCCGCAGGCCCGGACGGAACTCCAGGGGCAGAGCCCGACAGCCGGTGCAGAGCGCCGCGCAGCCGCGCCAGCCGCGCCGCGTAGGCGTGCTCGCGCCCGAGCGTGCCGCACAGCCACAGCAGCTCGGCACGGAGCTGGTCGGTCCACTCGGTGTCGGTCAGCGGCCGGTAGACGCACAGGGCGCCGGAGAGCCGACGGGCCGAGCGGCGCAGCAGCCGGGCGGCCTCGGTCGCGTCCTCGGCGCCGGGGCCGCTGTCGCCGTGCAGCCGCAGGCTGCGCAGGAACTCGGTGGCCTGGCCGTGCAGATAGGCCGCCAGCGCCTCGCCCGCGGTCGCCGTACCTGTCGCGGCAGGCCCCACGGCCGACCCCGTAGCCGGTCCCGTAGCCGGTCCTGTGGCCGGTCCTGTGGTCAGTCCCGGCCGTTCGGACCGCTGCACCGGCTGCACCGGCTGTACGGGCCGTACGGGCTGCTGTACGGGCCTGTCGGCGGGGTCCGGGCGGTCGGGGGCGGTGCGTTCGGTCATCACGTCCTGTCCCCCGGGCTGCATGGTGACCGCCGACAGCGGGTCATGGGGTCGTCGAGCCACGCCGGCGCCTCCGCGCGTCTATGAGCATCTCTTGTACGTTGGGCAGCGGCTGTCCGTCGGCGTCCGTCGCATGGCGCCGCCAGTCGCCGTCCGGGCCGAGGTGCCAGGAGGCGGTGGAGTCGGACATCCCGGTCTCCAGCAGCCGTCCGAGCGAGGCCCGGTGCGCGGGGTCGGTGACCCGCACGAGCGTCTCGATGCGCCGGTCGAGGTTGCGGTGCATCATGTCGGCGCTGCCGAGCCACACCTCGGGCTCGCCACCGTTCCCGAACACGAAGACGCGGGAGTGTTCGAGGAACCGCCCGAGCACGCTGCGCACCCGGATGTTCTCGGAGAGCCCGGCCACGCCCGGCCGCAGGGCACATATGCCGCGCACCCAGACGTCCACCGGCACCCCGGCCCGCGAGGCGCGGTAGAGGGCGTCGACGACGGCCTCGTCGACCATCGAGTTGACCTTGATGCGGACGTAGGCGGGGCGCCCGGCCCTGTGGTGGGCGATCTCCTTGGCGATGCGGGCGATCAGCCCGTCGCGCAGCGAGCGCGGGGCGACGAGCAGCCGCCGGTAGGTCTCGCGGCGGGAGTAGCCGGACAGCCGGTTGAAGAGGTCGGAGAGGTCGGCGCCGACCTGCGGGTCCGCGGTGAGCAGGCCGAGGTCCTCGTAGAGGCGCGCGGTCTTGGGGTGGTAGTTGCCGGTGCCGACGTGGGAGTAGCGGCGCAGGACGTCGCCCTCCTGCCGGACCACGAGGGAGAGCTTGCAGTGCGTCTTGAGGCCGACGAGCCCGTAGACGACGTGGCAGCCCGCCTCCTCCAGCTTCCGCGCCCACTTGATGTTGGCCTGCTCGTCGAAACGGGCCTTGATCTCGACGAGGACGAGGACCTGCTTGCCGGACTCCGCCGCGTCTATCAGGGCGTCGACGATCGGCGAGTCCTCGCCGGAGGTGCGGTAGAGCGTCTGCTTGATCGCCAGGACGTCGGGGTCGGCGGCGGCCTGCTCCAGGAACGCCTGCACGGAGGTGGAGAACGAGTCGTACGGGTGGTGCAGGAGCACGTCGCGCTCGCGCAGGGCGGCGAAGATGTCGGGCGCGGAGGAGGACTCGACCTCGGCGAGGTCACGGTGGGTGCCCGCGATGAACTTGGGGTACTTGAGCTCGGGCCGGTCGAGGGACGCGATGCGGAAGAGCGCGGTCAGGTCGAGCGGGCCGGGCAGCGGGTAGACCTCGGCGTCGGAGATCTTCAGCTCGCGCACCAGCAGGTCGAGGACGTACGGGTCGATGGTCTCCTCGACCTCCAGCCGCACGGGCGGGCCGAAGCGGCGCCGCATGAGCTCCTTCTCCAGCGCCTGGAGCAGGTTCTCGGCGTCGTCCTCCTCGACCTCCAGGTCCTCGTTGCGGGTCACCCGGAACATGTGGTGCGCGAGCACCTCCATGCCGGGGAAGAGCTCCTCCAGGTGGGCCGCGATCACGTCCTCCAGCGGCACGTACCGCTGCGGGGAGGCCTCCAGGAACCGGGAGAGCAACGGCGGGACCTTCACACGTGCGAAATGATCATGGCCGCTGACGGGGTTGCGCACGACGACGGCGAGGTTGAGGGAGAGCCCGGAGATGTACGGGAAGGGGTGCGCGGGGTCGACGGCCAGCGGGGTCAGCACGGGGAAGATCTGCTGGCGGAAGAGGGTGAAGAGGCGGCCCTGCTCCTTCTCGGTCAGCTCGGGCCAGCGGATCAGGTGGATGCCGTGCTCGGCGAGCTCGGGGGCGACGTCCTGCTGGTAGCAGGCGGCGTGCCGGGCCATGAGCTCGCGGGAGCGGGTCCAGATCTGCTCCAGCACCTCGCGCGGCTGGAGCCCGGCGGCGGAGCGGGTGGCGACACCGGTGGCGATGCGCCGCTTGAGCCCGGCGACGCGGACCATGAAGAACTCGTCGAGGTTGCCGGCGAAGATCGCGAGGAAGTTGGCGCGTTCGAGGAGCGGCGTGGCGGGGTCCTCGGCGAGCTCCAGGACCCGCTCGTTGAACGCGAGCCAGCTGCGTTCCCGGTCCAGGAAACGGCCCTCCGGCAGCGGCTCCTCGCCGTACGCGCCACCGGCCCCGTCACCGAAGTCCTCGTCGCCGTAGGCGGGGTCCCCGTAGGTGCCCAGGTCGGAGGCGTCCAGGTCCGGCTCCAGGCCTGGGGAGGCCGGTGCGACGACGGCGTACGGCCTGTGCGCGGCGATCGAACCGACGGAGGGTTGCGGGTTGCCGGAACCGCCGCGGAAGCCGCTGCTGCTGCTGTTGCCGGTGCTGCTGCTGTTGCCGGTGCTGCTACCGGTGCCGCTGCCGCCGAAAACATTTCCGTGTGAACGGTCGTGTGCCTGGGCGCTCGACGAGGTCATGTCTTCATTGTTCCGCGCCATGGGCGGCACGGTCGCGTCGGCGACGATCGCCGTCGCGGCGCGTAGCCTTCGTCGGTCGGGTGCGTGGGGCACAGCGGGCTGCATTCGGCAAGACTCGCAACCGAGGTTGAATCACGGGTGAAGCCCACATGACACGCGGGAATCCGGGGTGCGTCTTGCGCTGCGCGCGTCTGCGGGCCGGTGGGGGCTGGTCGCGCCGTTCCCCGCGCCCCTGGGTGGTCGGGTGGGCCGGGGG
>NZ_JAINFC010000601.1 GCF_020740835.1 Streptomyces sp. UNOC14_S4 | reverse complement strand
GCCCAGGCCGCGCTCGCCGCCGCCACCCAGGCCCTCGTGGAGGGGGCGCCCGGCGCCGACGACGCCTACGCCGAGAGCCTCGACCGCTGGCTCGACCTCGGCGGCGCCGACCTGGAGGAGCGTGCCGAGGAGGTCGTCGCCTCCCTCGGCCTCACCGTCGGCCTCGACCGGCCCATGACCGCGCTCTCCGGCGGCCAGGCCGCCCGCGCGGGTCTCGCCTCGCTGCTGCTCAGCCGCTACGACGTGTTCCTCCTCGACGAGCCCACCAACGACCTCGACCTGGACGGCCTGGCCCGCCTGGAGTCCTTCGTCGGCGGGCTGCGCGCGGGCACCGTCCTCGTCAGCCACGACCGCGAGTTCCTGGCCCGCACCGTGGACAAGGTCCTGGAGCTCGACCTCGCCCAGCAGAAGATCACCCTCTTCGGCGGCGGCTACACCGCCTACCTGGAGGAGCGCGAGACCGCCCGCAGGCACGCCCGCGAGGCCTACGAGGAGTACGCCGACACCCGCGCGGCCCTGGAGTCCCGCGCCCGTACCCAGCGGAACTGGATGGAGAAGGGCGTCAAGAACGCCCGCCGCAAGGCCACCGACAACGACAAGATCGGCCGCAAGTTCCGCGCCGAGGCCACCGAGAAGCAGGCCGCCAAGGCCCGGCAGACGGAGCGGCTCATCGAGCGTCTCGACGTCGTCGAGGAGCCCCGCAAGGAGTGGGAGCTGCGCATGGAGATCGCCGCCGCGCCCCGCTCCGGCGCGGTCGTGGCCACCCTGCGCGGCGCCGAGGTCCGCCGCGGCGCCTTCTCCTTCGGCCCCGCCGACCTCCAGATCGACTGGGCCGACCGCGTCGCGATCACCGGCGCCAACGGCTCCGGCAAGTCCACGCTCCTCGCCGCCCTCCTCGGCAGGCTGCCCCTCGACGCGGGCTCGGCCGCCCTCGGCCCCGGTGTCGTCGTCGGCGAGGTCGACCAGGCCCGCGCCCTGTTCTTCGGCACGGAGGCCCTGCTCGACGCCTTCGGCACGGCCGTTCCCGACCTGGAGCCCGCCGACGTCCGCACGCTTCTCGCCAAGTTCGGGCTGAAGGCCGCCCACGTGCTGCGCCCGGCCGCCACCCTCTCCCCGGGCGAGCGCACCCGCGCCGCGCTCGCGCTGCTCCAGGCCCGCGGGGTCAACCTGCTCGTCCTCGACGAGCCCACCAACCACCTCGACCTGCCCGCCATCGAACAGCTCGAATCCGCCCTCGCCTCCTACACCGGAACGCTGCTGCTGGTCACCCACGACCGGCGGATGCTCGACGCCGTGCACACCACCCGCCGGATCGAGGTCGAGGACGGCCGCATCGCCGAGCGCTGACACCTCCGGCGCCGCCGGTCCCACCGGGTGTCGGCCCCGCGGCCGGACGTCTTGCTCGTACGGGTGAAGAACCGACCGAAAACAAACCCACGTAGTGGCCAATATTTGACCAAGCAACCACCATGGCGAGCGGCACGCCATGGTGGGTTCCGTGGTGTCTTCGCCCCGTACGGTGGCGGATTTGAACTGCTGATGGGCATGCTCCCGCAGGTGTTCGATTTACGGAACGTTGGCTTCACCATGCGAACCCGGGGCAGGGGCCGGACGTCTGTGGTGGCGGATGTCCGCCGAAGGACGTCCGATTCACCGTCGTCGATTTCACCAATCGTCGGTTCCAGGCGAATAGAGGCGTAACGATGTCCCCGTCCCTTTCCGGCCCACAGCCCGGCACACAGGACCCACCTGTGGAGCAGGCGCGCTACCGCGGTGCCCCCGCACCGCACCCGCGCACCCTGCTCGACGTACTCGACACCACGATCGCCGCACATCCCGAGGCCCTCGCCCTCGACACCGGTACCGAGGCCCTCACGTACCGCGCCCTGAGAGACGAGATCGCCGTGCGCGCCGACCGGCTGCGCCGGGCGGGTGTCGGCCCCGGGGACCGTGTCGGCATCCGCATCCCCTCCGGCACCGCCGAGCTCTACCTGGCGATCCTCGCGACGCTGGCCAGCGGCGCCGCGTATGTGCCGGTCGACGCCGACGACCCCGACGAGCGCGCCGCCACCGTCTTCGGCGAGGCGGGCGTCTGCGCCGTCCTCGGCGGCGCCGACGGGCGGCTGTCCCTCGGCCCCGCCGAACCCCTCCGCCCGGGCCGCCGCGAGCCCACCACGGAGGACGACGCCTGGATCATCTTCACCTCCGGTTCCACCGGTGCCCCCAAGGGCGTCGCGGTCACCCACCGCAACGCCGCCGCCTTCGTCGACGCCGAGGCGCGGCTCTTCCTCCAGGATGGCCCGCTCGGCCCCGGCGACCGGGTGCTGGCCGGACTGTCCGTGGCCTTCGACGCCTCCTGCGAGGAGATGTGGCTGGCCTGGCGGTACGGCGCCTGCCTCGTGCCCGCCCCCCGCGCCCTGGTCCGCGCGGGCCACGAACTCGGCCCCTGGCTGGTCGAGCGCGGCATCACCGTGGTGTCCACCGTGCCCACCCTCGCGGCACTGTGGCCCCAGGAGTGCCTCGACCGCGTCCGGCTGCTGATCGTCGGCGGCGAGGCGTGCCCCGCCTCCCTCGTCGACCGCTTCGCCGTGCCCGGCCGCGAGATGTGGAACACCTACGGGCCGACCGAGACCACCGTCGTCGCCTGCGCCGCCCGGATGCGGCCCGGCCGCCCCGTCCGCATCGGCCTGCCCCTCGACGGCTGGGAACTGGCCGTCGTCGACGAGTCCGGCGCCCTCGTCCCCTGGGGCGAGGAGGGCGAGCTCGTCATCGCGGGCGCGGGCAACGCCCGCTACCTCGACGCGGCCAAGGACGCCGACCGCTACCGCC
The DNA here is from genome assembly GCF_020740835.1 of Streptomyces sp. UNOC14_S4. Classification (GTDB taxonomy): domain Bacteria; phylum Actinomycetota; class Actinomycetes; order Streptomycetales; family Streptomycetaceae; genus Streptomyces. Next base: position 1,330 of record NZ_JAINFC010000601.1, on the reverse strand, counting down.
GCAGCGACGCCCTGGACACCGACCGGGCCTACCGCACCGGCGACCTCGTGCGCGCCGACCCCGAGGGCCTGGTCTTCGCGGGCCGCGCCGACGACCAGATCAAGATCGGCGGACGCCGGCTCGAACTCGGCGAGATCGACGCCGCGCTGAGCGCCCTGCCCGGCGTGCACGGCGCCGCCGCGGCCGTCCGCACCACCCCGGCGGGCGGCAGGATCCTCGTCGGCTATGTGCTGCCCGGCGGCGGCTACGACCGCACGAAGGCACGGGAACTGCTGGCCGAGCGCCTGCCCGCCGCCCTCGTCCCCGTGCTCGCCGAGGTCGACGAGCTGCCCACCCGCACCTCCGGCAAGGTCGACCGCGACGCCCTGCCCTGGCCCCTGCCGCAGCGCGGCGGCGAGGCCGGCGAGGCCGCCGAGGAACTCCACGGCACCGCCGCTCGCCTGGCCGACCTGTGGGAGGAACTGCTCGGCACCCGGCCCGCCGCCGACGCCGACTTCGTCTCCCTCGGCGGCACCAGCCTCACCGCCGCCCGCATGGCCTCCTCCCTGCGCGAGCGCCACCCCGGGGTCTCCGTGGCCGGTCTCTACCGCCACCCCGTCCTGCGGGACATGGCCGCGCACCTCGACTCCCTCACCCCCGCACAGCAGACCGGGCACCCCCCGCGCGAGGTACGGGCCGTACGCCCCCTGCGACGGCGCACCGGCGTCGCCCAGGTCCTCGTGCAGTGCGCGCTGTTCGGTGTCGCCGGTCTGCGCGGCCTCGTCGGCCTCGCCGCGGCGGACAACGTCCTCGGCCTGCTGGCCCCCGAGGCCTGGGCCCCGCACACCTCCTGGTGGTTCGTGATCGTCGGCTGGGTGGTGCTCTTCAGCGCCCCGGCCCGGTTCACCGTCGGCGCCCTCGCCGCCCGGACCCTCACCCGCGGCATCACCCCGGGCGCCTACCCCCGCGGCGGCCGCGTCCACCTGCGGCTGTGGGCCGCCGAACGCACCGTCGCCTCCTTCGGCGTCCCCTCGCTCCTCGGCACGCCCTGGGCCTCCTGGTACGCCCGGTCCCTGGGCTGCGAGGCGGGCCGCGGCGTCGCCCTGCACGCCATGCCCCCGGTGACCGGCCTCGCCGAGTTCGGCGACGGCTGCGCGGTCGAGCCCGAGGCCGACATCTCCGGCTGGTGGCTGGACGGCGGCCTGCTGCACGTCGGCGCCGTGAAGGTCGGCGCGGGCGCCCGGGTCGCCCACCGCAGCATGATGATGCCGGGCGCCTCCCTGGGCACCGGCGCCGAACTCACCTCCGGCGCCTGCCTCGACGGCCACGTCCCCGCGGGCGAGATCTGGGA
>NZ_JAINFC010000600.1 GCF_020740835.1 Streptomyces sp. UNOC14_S4 | reverse complement strand
GGCCTTCCCCGCGCTCCGCGCACTCGCCCCCCTCGTCCTCGGGCTCACCGCGGACGGCCCCTCCCGCTGGCCGCTCGACAAGGCCGCGGCCTTCCTGCGCGCCGAACCCGCCGGACAGTCCGCGTCCGCGGGCCCCGCCCTGCCGCGCCACCACCTCGACCGGCTGATCGCCGACGGCCTCGACCACTTGGCGGCCACCGCCGAACCCGCCGCGGAATATCTCTGGCCGACACCCCGCGCCCTGCCGCACGGCGACCCCTGCAGCGTCCGGCTCGGCGCCGCGGGCGCGCTCGCCGCGCTCGACCGCGCCGCGCGCACCGGCGAGACCCGTGCCGAACCCCTCCTGCGCACCGCCGCCTACTGGCTGGACGAACGCCTCACCCTGCCCAGCCGCATCCTCCCCGGCCTCCACTCCGGCCGTTCCGGTGCCGTCTGGGCGCTCCACGACGCCGCCCGCACGATCGGCGACGCGACGCTGGCCGGGCGCGCCCGCGAGTACGCCCTGCGCATCCCGCTCGACTGGCACGACCCCGACGTCTGCCACGGCCTCGCGGGCGCCGGCCTCGCACAACTGCACCTGTGGCACACCACCCGCGACCACCGGTTCGCCGACCGGACGATGCAGTGCGCGGACGCGCTGCTCGGCCTCACCGGCCTCGCGGACGGCGGAGTGGATTGGCCCGTCGACACGAGGCACCGCGCCGAACTCGCCGGTTCCGCCGGTTACGGCTTCGCGCACGGCGTCGCGGGGAACGCGGCGTTCCTCCTCGCCGCGGGCCGGGACCTGGGCAGTCCGGACCTCGTCGACATCGCCGTCGGCGCCGGGCACACCCTGTGCGCCGTGGCCGAACGCCACGGCGACGCCGCCTACTGGCCCGGGGGGCCGCGCCGCGGCGGCCGTACCGGCCCCGGCTGCTGGTGCGACGGCGCCTCCGGCGTCGGGACCTTCCTCGTCCGGCTGTGGCGGCTCACCGGCGACCGGCTGTTCCGCACCTGGGCGGAGCGGGCGGCGCGCGCGGCGTACCGCGACCGCTGGCGGCTCGCGCCCGGGGTCTGCCACGGCGTCGCGGGCGACGCCGAACTGCTTCTCGACCTGGCCGATGCCACGGGGCAGGAGCGCTACCGCGACCGGGCCGCCGAGGCCGCCATGTGTCTGTACGTCCGGGCCGCGCGGCGCGACGGCAGGCTCGTGATGCCCGACGACATCCCGTGCGGGGCCGACGGCATCCCGTACGGGACCGACGGCACCCCGTACGGGACCGGCCACGGCCACGGCACCGGCGCGGCCGGGGCCCTCGACTTCCTGCTGCGCCTCAAGCACGGCGGCCCCCGCTCCTGGCTGGTCGACAGCGACCGCTGACGCCGGGTCAGCGCAGCAGGACCGGCAGGTCCTGCAGCCAGTTCATCGTCATGCTGGGCCGCCGCCGGACCTCCTCCAGCGGCACCCCCGGCCGCAGCCCGGGAAACCGGTCGAGCAGCCGCCCGAGGAGGATCTCCATCTGCGCGCGGGCCAGCGCCGCACCGGCGCACCGGCGCGTCCCGTACCCCAGCGCCAGATGCGCGTGGTCGGTGCGGGTGATGTCGAAGCGGTGCGGATCGGGGAACCGGCGCGGATCACGGTTCGCCGCCGCGACGGCGATCAGCAGGAACTCCCCGGCCGGGATGGACACCCCCTCGCCGAGGTCGACCCGCGCCACGGTGTAGCGCGGGCCCACCGCGCGGAACGGCCCGTCGTGGCGCAGGCACTCCTCGACCGCGCCGGGCAGCAGGGAGCGGTCGGCGCGCAGCGCCGCGTACTGCTCGGGGTGGCTCAGCAGGGTGAACACGCCGTTGGCGATGGCGTTCGCCGTCTCGATGCCCGCGATCAGCAGCAGGAACGCGGTCGAGGCGAGCTCTTGACGGGTCAGCGGACGCCGCCCGTCGGTCCGGGAACCGAGGGTGGACAACAGCCCCCGGGCGGGATGCGCGCGCCTGCGGTCGGCGAGGCGCTCGGTGAAACCGGAGAGGATCGCCGACGCCTTCCGTACGCTGTCCGAGCCGCGTCTGCACATGAGGGCGTCGAACCAGGCCGGGAAGCCCGCCTGTTCCTCCTCCGGCAGCCCGAGGAGCTCGGAGACCACGGCGACGGTGAACGGGTAGGCGGCCTTGGCACGGAACTCCACCGGCCCCGCGCCGCGCGCGGCCGCCAGCGCGTCCAGGGTCTCGTCCGCGAAGAGCTCGATGCGCGGCCTCAGGGAGTCGATCCGGTGCCGGCCGAGCGCCTGCTGGGTGCCCTGCCGCAGCCGCTGGTGGTCCGGATGGTCACCGGCCACCATGTGGGCCCGGATGCGGGTGGTCATCTCACGGCGCCGCTCCGACCGTGTGAGGTGCTGCTCCCTGAGCAGGTCCGGGCGCTTCCAGTCGCCCTTGCGGACCGAGGGGGAGGAGAGCAGCACGCGGGCCTCCTCGTAACGGGGGATCAGCCACAGGCGCGTACCGCTCACCCCCGTGACCAGGGTGGCGGGTGCCCGCTCGCGCAGCGTGTCGAAGACGGGGTGGGCGTCCTGGAAGAAGGCCGGGGTGAAGACCCCGGGCGGGGCGGCGGTCCGGTCGGTGGGCACGACGAGCCTCCTCGGGCAAGGACGGACGGGACGCGGACGACGGCCCGTGGACGGACAGGTCGCCGTGGCGGGCTCTCGATGCCGAGGAGCGTGGTGTGGTGCGCTGGACGACCCTGGGTACGGCGGCAGTTGAGGGGCGACGGAGTGGCGCAGTGCCCGGGAATCCTACCCAGGGTGTCCGCTCGATTACACCAGGCGACGGTTTGCGGGGCTCGCGGTCCGTACACGGCCGTACACGGCCATTCGGGTGGGAGCGCGACCGAACCCAGGACTCCCGACTTCCCCGTGAGCCACACTCCGCCCATCCGGAACACCGCATGGGCATGGACATGGGCATGGGTATGGGTATGGGCATGGACGCCGACGGCATGAACGGCAGCGACTTCGAGGTGGTCGTCGCGGGCGCGGGCCCCACCGGCCTGGCCCTGGCCTGCGACCTGCTGCGCCGCGGGGTGCGCACCCTGCTCGTCGAACGCGGTGACCGGCTCTTCCCCGGCTCCCGCGCCAGGGAACTCCGGCCCCGCACCCAGGAGATCCTCGACGACCTCGGCGTCCTCGCCACCGTGCGCGCGGTCGGCGAACCGCACCCGCCGCTGCGCTACTGGACCGACGGCGAGCCCTGCGTCGACCGCGACCTGTACGAACAGCACCCCGGCCCCGTACCCCGGGTGCCGGTGTGGTCGGTCCCGCAGTGGCGCACGCAGGAGGTCCTCCGCACGCGCCTGCGGGAACTCGGGGGAGACGTGGCCTTCGGCGTCGCCCTCACCGGGCTGGCCGCGACCGCCGACGGCGTCGAACTCCTGCTCACACACCAGAACCGGACCCGGATCGTGCACGCCGCCTACGCCGTCGGCACGGACGGCGTCCGCGGCACGGTCCGCGCCGCCCTCGGCATCGCCAGGCCCGCCCAGGCGTTCGACGAGCGGCCGCTGATCGTCGCGGACGTCCTCGCCGACGGGCTCGACAGGGACCGCTGGCACATCTGGCCCGGCGCGAAGGGCGGTGCCCTGTCCCTGTGCCCGCTCGCCTGCGCGGACACCTTCCGGCTGCTCGCCCGCTACGAGGACGAGCCCGCCCGGCCCGACACCTCCGAGGAGGGCGTCCGCCAGCTGATCGCCGACCGCACCCACCTCCCGGCGGCCGACGTCCGCGAGGTGCGGTGCGCCACGGCCTTCCGCGCCGAGACCGGCCTCGCCGACTCCTACCGCGCGGGACGCGTCCTCCTCGCGGGCGACGCCGCCCACGTCCACTCACCGGTCGGTGGCCAGGGCCTCGACACCGGCGTACAGGACGCCTACAACCTCGGCTGGAAACTCGGCATGGTGCTGCGCCACGGAGCCGACCCCGCGCTCCTCGACACCTACGAGTCGGAACGCCGCCCCGCCGCGGCCGAGGCGATCGCCGCCAGCACCCGCCTCTACCGCCGCGTCCTCCTCGCGGAGGGCGAACCGGTGCGGTGGCCCCACCCGGTGGACGAGGGATACCGCGACAGCCGCTTGTCGGTGGACACGAGGCCGGACCCCGGGGCGGTGACCAGGGAAGGAGCCGGGCCGGGGACCGGGGCGGGG
>NZ_JAINFC010000060.1 GCF_020740835.1 Streptomyces sp. UNOC14_S4 | reverse complement strand
CCCGAGGCCCGAGCGTGAACGCGTCGGCCCCTTCCCCCACCCGAGTACGAGCAGGAGAGACCCGTGCACCAGGACGACGGCCGCACGCTCTATTCGCGCGCCGACCTTAAGAAGGCTCACGGCATCAGTGAGCCCACCCTTCAGAACCTCTGGACCAACCGTGAGGAGAATGGTCACCCCGACGCCGAGATCATCGACGGCGTCATGCACTGGGATCACGCGGTGTGGGTGTCCTGGTACCAAGAGCTTCAGCGAACACGAGCTGCGGCGGCGACGAAAAAAACGCCTCAGCTCACGGGAGACCCGGAGGAGGAGGTCGGTCCGGCGGAGGCGGCCCGGATCTGTGGATTCGCGGACAGTGCCACGGTCTCGCACTACGTGAAGAACCCGCCTGAGGGTTGGCCCGAGCCGGACAGCTACGACCTGTTGCCCAGCGGCCGTCAGCGGCCGAAGTGGAAGCGGCGGAAGCTCTGGCAGTACGTAGCCGAACGGAAGGGGCGCGGCCACGCCGGCGGACGGCCCAAAGGCCGCCGCGGACTGGCCTACCCGTACCAGGGGGACAAACGGCTCGCCCTCGCACGGCAGGCGCTGAAGGAGAACCCTGACGCGTCCAACGCCGATCTGATCCCTCTGCTCCAGGGGCAGGCGGAGAAGCCTTACTCCCGTCCCACCTGGAACTTGATCCTCAAGTCCGCCCGCGAGCACCCCAAGGATGAAGGATGACTGACATGACCGATGCCCGCTGTCCTCGGTGCGGTGGCCCACTCGGCGAGCGTCCGGCGGGCTCCCGCCTCACCATCAGCCGTGACGTACGGATCTGCACGCCATGCGGCCAAGATGAAGCCGTGCGCGACGCCACCGGCCAGGGGCCGATCCCGTTCGACGACTGGGTCCTGAACAACTAGATCTATAGCGACCATCCCAACGAAGTGGAAGGGGCCGACGCCAAGGCGTCGGCCCCTTCCACTTCGTTGGTCAGCCTGTGCGAGCGGTAGCCGGACCGGACGGCGGCAGCTGTCGGGTTCCGACGCCCTTGAATCACGCGTCGCTCTCCGCTCTCTGGACGGGCACGGTGGTGTCGGCGGGCTGGAACTTGGTCAGGCACACCCCGCACAGCAGTGGCCCTTGTTCGAAGGTGCCGCGGGCGATTTGGATCTTTCGGGGTGGGTTGCACGCGCAGATGATTAGGAATCGGGTAGGGCCCCGGCCGCCCCCGGGCGGCCTGCCGGAGGAGCCGACGGTGGCGTTGAGCTGGACGGCGGCCGCGGCGTCGAGGGCAGCAATGATCTCGGCCCACCGGCGGGCTTCGGAATCGGTAAGGATGCAGTGCATCAGACCCAGCACCCGTACGGGGGCGCTGGGTGGGGCGAGTCCGACTTCGCGGGCGAGCTGGGCGTAGCGCTTGTTGTGGTAGCGGCCGTCACCACAGGTGTCTTTGATGGCCCGCACGAGGGCCAGGCCGTGGGCAGCGTGGTGGAGGAGTCCGCCCAGCATGGGGCGTCCGCCGAGCCCGAGCGTGCTGGCGGTGACCTGGAGTTCCACGGCGAGGTGGCCGTCGCGGGTGAAGTGGCGGCCGGTGCGTAGCGCTGAGCACTGGACGGGGTCCTGGGCGCCAGCGCTGGGCGGGATGGTGACGCAGACGTCCGGCACGTCGGGGAACCGGTGCCGGATCTCTTTCCAGGCCGTTTCGATGGCGCTGATGATGACGGCACCGTGGACGACGGGTGCGGTCGCCTTGGCGGTGGGCGGGGCCGCAGCGCTGGTGTCGCTGAAGGGGATCAGGTCGCTCACGCGGGACTGCTTTCGAGCCGGGCGGGGATGCGGGAGACCCGCAGTTCCTTCGGGCCGGGGATGCGGTTGCAGGGGGAAGCCTCCGCTCCCTCGCCGAGCAGTCACCGCCTAGTGACACCACCGATGTCCAGCCCAGCGACACCTGACGTCCAGACCCGCTGACATCTCAATGTCCAACGGCACCAGGTAACAGCGTCCTCACCAAACCGACGCGCCGCCCGTCCCCACCGCGATTAGTCGGCTTCCCCACCGTCCAGCCAAAAGTGATTGGAAAGGACCAAGGTATCGTCACTTCGTGACGATACGATGATCAAAGACGACCGAAGCTGACCGGAGGGGGTGGGCGGTCCGGTGGCGTGGGTCACGATGATCGGCCCCTCTGACGAGCAGGTTGAGTACCGCCTGACCGGAGGCCACGGCTGTGGGAAGGCCGTCACAGTCGAGGCCGCCCCCCTCGTGGCCGCCATCCAGGCCAAGGCCGAGGAAGCCGGTGTCACCCCCGCCGCCTTGCTCGGCTCCACCGAGGCCAAGAAGGCGTTCTATCGCGCCCGCACGGAGCTGCGGAACGGTAAGGCCGCCCGCCTCACCGGATTCGACGCCGTAGAAGTCGCCGCCGCAGCTGGTATCGACGCTCGCGACTTCTACGCCGAAGCCGTTCTGCCGGCACGCTCCGCTGATGGTCAGGTGGACTACCACCTTGATGCCAGTGAGCGCCCCCTGATGTGGATCGGGAACGGTCTCGCCGAGTTCGACGTCAACCCCGGCTTCGCCCTCGCCCCAGAGCAGTTCCAAGCCGCCCGCCGCCTCATGCGCGGCGAAGACCCACGCACCGGCCAGACTCTTGTTGAGCCCAAGCTGGCCATCGCCCCTGCCGCCAAGCTGTCCGCCGCACCGCTGGTCAGGGCCATCCGCCGGACCGCTGCCGAACGTGGAGTGAAGCCGGAGACGCTGCTCGACTCGCAGCGCAAGAAGACCGCATTCGCCACCATGGAGCGGCAGCTCACCCGGTTCGGAGAAGCCCACAAGGTCCCGGTATCCACCCTCCTCAAGGTCGCTGGTGCCGTCGGCATCGAAGCCGTTGAGCTGTACGGGGAGGAAGCGGTGGAGAAGGCCCTCGCCGCTGAATCCGGTGGGCGGCTGGACGCCCGTGCGCTCCTGCACGCCGTCGAGGGAAAGGCCCGTGAGCTGGGACAGCGGCCTGCGGACTTGTTCACCTCTGACTCCATGAAGCGGCGTTACGCCCAGGTCGGCGCCGAAGGCGGCCGTCGTCTACGCGATCTGCCCATGGCAGTACGCGAAGCCGTCGCCATGGCCAAGGCCGCAGGGCTCGACCCCGCCCAGGTCTGGGATGCCGAAGAGATCAAGGCCGCGATGCGCGAGGGCCGCGTCGAGGTCGGCAACCGAGGCGCCGACGTCACCTTGGACCTTCCCAAGACGTACTCCGTCTTTGGCGCCTACGCGCCCGAGGAGATAGCTGACGAGGTAGAGAGGATCTTCACTTCCGCAGGCCGCGAGTCCATCGATGCCTTGGAGCGCTGGACGGCGTACGCGATGCGCGGCCGTCACGGTGATGGCGAGGAGGCCCAGAAGATCGCCACGAGCGGATTCAGCGGATGGATGATGGTCCACCGCGCGGCCCGCCCCGTCGACGGCGCCCTCTACGGAGACCCGCACTTCCATCTGCACTTCACGCTGGCCAACATGGTCAAGGGCACCGACGGACAGTGGTCCACCGTGGCCGCAGGCGGCCGAGACCTGCACCGCCACGCACGCGCGACGCAGGCCCTCATGAATGCCCGCGTCCGCCGTGAACTCGCCGACCGCTACGGCATCCGCTTCCGCCGCGAGGAGCGCACCGGGGCGTGGGAGATTGCCGCCATCCCCAAGGCCACGATCAAGCTGTTCAGCAAGCGCGACAGCCAGGTCCGCGAGTTGCTCACCAAGCTGGGACTCGACTACGACAGCGCCACCCTGCGCGAGCGCACCGCCGCGTCCACCGCGTCCAAGGCCGCGAAGAACGGCGAGGCCGCAGGCGTCGAGGACGACGTCTTGCGCGGGTACTGGCAGGCCGAAGGACGGGCCGCCGGTGACGATCCCGAGGCGATCATCGTCGGTGCGGTCGGCGAGGTCGTCGAGCAGCCGACTCCGAACCTGGATGAGCTGTGCAGCATCGTCTTCGACCCGAAGACCGGCCTTACCAGCCACTCCAAGGAGTTCACCCACGCCGCCGCCATCGCGGCCGTACTCGACGCCCTCCCGTACGGTGTCGGCACCGCCGCCGAAGCGGAGCACCTCACCACCGCTGTACTCCAGTACGCCGGGTACGCGGTCAAACTCAACCCCAAGGGCGCCCAGCACTACGCGCACGCCGACCGGTACACGACTGCGGACATCATCGCCGCCGAAGCGCTGATCGTCACCGAGACCACCCGGCGCCTGAACGAACAGTCGGCCGTCGTCAGCAGCGACACGGTCGCGATGACCCTGTCCGCAGTTCAGGCCCAGCAGGGCTTCCCCTTCTCCGCCGAGCAGCGCGCCGTCCTCGAACGGCTCCTCACCGCTGGACACGGCATTGACTCTGTCGAGGGCGTCGCGGGCGCGGGCAAGACGACGATCATGGACGCCGCCCGGCAGGCATGGGAGGCCCAGGGCCTGGTCATCGCAGGAGCGAGCACGGCAGCCGTCGCCGCCGCCAACCTCAAGGCGGAAGCCGGGATCACCTCCCGCACCCTCGCCTCCTGGCTCATGGGCATCCGCAAGGGTGGGCGAGGGCTTGCCGGTGTGGACGTTCTGGTCGTGGACGAAGACGCTATGTGCGATGACCGTGATATCGCCGAACTCCTCGAACACGCCGCGAAGACCGGCACGAAGGTCGTGGGCATCGGTGACCCCAAGCAGCTGCACTCGCCGGGCATCGGCGGCCACTTCGGCGCCGTACACCGCATCGTGGGCGGTCTGAGGCTGACGGAGAACTTCCGGCAGAGGGACGCAGTCGAACGCCGCGCGCTCCAGCTGTGGCGCGATGACCGGCGCGTGGAATCGCTGCGGACCTTCGCCGGCACCGGTCGCGTGCATGCGCTCGCCAACAAGGACGAGACGCTCGCCGCGATGCTCACCGTGTGGGCGGACAAGCGTGCCGCACACAGCGACGACCACACCGCCGTGCAGCAGCTGCTGATGCTGGCCGCCACGAACGAGATCGTCGAAGAGCTCAACTTCGGTGCCCGTGCCCTGCGCAAGGCCAACGGCGATCTCACCGGCCCCGAACACACCTACGCGCTCGCTGGCGGACGTGAACTGACCCTCTCCGTCGGGGACCAGGTTCTCCTTCGCGTCAACGACTATCGCGCCAAGAAGAGCCGCGGTGTGAACGAAGACGTGCTCAATGGGTTCCGCGGAATCGTCCGTGCCGTGGACGAGGAGCGCCGTGTCCTGGTCGAGTGGCGGGAGAAGACCGCCGACGGCCACGAGGACCATGCCGAGTGGGTCGATGCGGAGTACATCGCCCAGGGCGGATTGGGCCTCGGCTACGCGATCACTGGTCACAAGAGCCAGGGCCTCAGCGTCCAGGAAGCCCTGGTCTACGGCCCCGGCGCCCAGGCCAACGCGCTCTACACCATGCTGAGCCGTGACAAGAAGGAGAGCCACCTCTTTCTCCCCCTGTCCGTCTATGAGAGCGACGCCGACCGCGCCCGTGCAGGCGAACCGGAATCCACCCAGGAACAGCTGGACCGCGCCGTCGCTGGCCTCATCCGTGAGATCGAGACCGGCACCGAAGAGCGGATGATCCTCACCGAACTCCCGATGGAGGCAGTGCCCGCACACCTCCGCGAGATCGTGGCTGAGCTGCCGACGCCCCGTGCCCCCGGAACCGACGAACCAGAGCACGACGACGAATCAGAGCCTGCCCGCACGCCCGGCAAGACCGGCCGAAGCACCGCAGCGAACCGTTCTGCGACAACAGCACCGCAGACCACCGCACCGGCAGAATCCCGCCCGTACCAGCACCTGGGCAGCGCCGCCCTGCGGGACGCGATTCAGAAGGCGGCAGCCGCCACCCGTGCCACTGAGCGAGCGGCGGACGCAGCCGAAACAAAGGCGACCCGTGCCGAGCACCAAGCGGCAGCGGGCACCGGACCGACCGCCCTCGCCTTCAACCGCCGGTACGAGGATCTGACCACACGTGCCAATGCCATCCGCGAAATACGGGCCCTGACCGACACGATCGCACGCCGTACCGCCCGTCAGAACGATGTCACCGACCGGCTTCACCACATCGAAGAACAGCTGAACGCGACCGGGCGATTCGGCCGCCTCGTCCTGCGCGGTGACGACCGGGCCCGGACCGAGGCCGAACGTGACGGACTCCGCCGCGACCACGCCGAAGGCGCACGCGAGCTGGAAGCTCTGGATGGCCAACGGCGCGACCTCGCCGCGGTCGCCGGTCCCACAGACGAGCACGATGACGTGCTGGCCGAAATGGAGATCACGAAGCGCGACAAGAGCGGTCTGCTGCAACGCGCGCGTGGCCGCGACCACGACGCAGCCAAGGCTCTCCGCACCGAAGCGACCCGAGCCCGCAGCACGGCCCGCGGGGCAGCTCACCGCGAGGCGAATCTCCGTGCCGAACTCACACGACGCCGCCGGCCCGGCATCTCCGAGCCCGATGAACCACTGACGCCCCCGGTGCCCTCCAGGGCGCCGAACGCGAACCGTCCGTACTCCGAGTACCGTTCGGCTGACGCGATCCATCATGATGAGGCAGCGGATACTCCGCCTGCCCAGCCCGTGTGAGAGCGCAGGCACAAGAGCGCGGCTCGCTCCACCACCTCTGGAGCGAGCCGTATTTCCCCGGTGAAGTCCGTGGGAAGTGCCTTACTCGGTGCTGTGGAACGAGCCGGTCCGGACGCTGGCGACGAACCCGGTGAACGCGCTGATGTGAACCAGCAACGCGGGGCCTTCGGGGTTCTTGGAGTCGTGCAGGCCGATTCCGTCGTGTTCTGTGGCGGTGAGGTTGGCGACCATGACGCAGGTGTTGGCGTTGCCGCTGCTGGACGCCTTGAACCAGGCTCCCGGTGGGGCCAGGTCGGATGCGGTGAAGGTACGTGTGCGGCCGTTGATGGTCATTGCGTGATCTCTCGCGATAGTTGGTGCAGGAACCCCTGCGTGTCTTCCGGAGGCAGTGCTGAAGCACGCAGAACATCAAAAGAGCGAGTGAACCGTTTGATCTCCCGAGGCTTGTCCGTCACAGAGACGGCGCCCCAGGCAGTGTCTGCCTGGACCATTTGCGGCAGGTCCTCACCCGGATCGAGGAGGATGAAGTCGTGTGCGGCCCTGTAGCCGCGCGACTGGAACGGCAGGATCTGCACGGTGATGTTGTCCAACGCCGCCAGCTTGACGATCTCTTCGTACTGCTCGCACATCACATCCGCACCGCCGATGATCCAGCGCAGTGCTCCTTCGCCGAGGATTGCCCAGAGGCTGGGAGCCCCTTCGCTGGCCAGCAGTGTCTCCTTGCGGCCCATCCGCAGTGCGACGTGCTTGTCCACGAACTCGGTCGTGGTCTCCTCGACCGGTTTGAACGCCTCGTGGATTGCGCGGGCGTACGCCTCGGTCTGAAGCAGTCCCAGTATCACCGTGGGGTGGTACGCGCGGATGGACTTCGCGGCTGACTCGATGCCTACGAAGCGCTGCATGCCCGAGGGCATCACGTCCTTGTACTCGGTCCACCACTCCTGGCTGGATGCCTCACGCTGGATCTCCAGCAGTTGTTCAACGGCGTCGTCGTCGGTGACGCCGTAGCGTTCGAGGAGCTTGCGTAGCTCACGGGCCTGGCGGAAGGACTGGAGACCGGTCTCCACGCGCTGGACCTTGGTTTCGGAGAACGGCATTCCTCGGGCGGCATCTTCGATCGTCAGTCCGACTGACTCGCGCAGGTGCCGCAGGTGCGCGCCCAGCTCGATGCGGCGCGCAGTTGGTCTAGCCCGAGCTACCACGTACTTGCCTCCTTGGCGCATGTGATCGTCACTGATACCGAAGCGCTCGGTGCATGTAAGCAACTGGGCGCTCTAGCAAGGCATTTGCATGATGGGGTATGTGCCAATACCGGCGCAAGGGAAGTTTCATTGCCGATTCGCTTGCCGGTGCACTGCGCGGCACGCCACCGTGGACGCCTGAACCAACGACGGCGGCACAGCCGCCGGAGTTGCGCACCAGTGCGCGGCGGGCCGACGTCCCCCGAATTGATGCACGAGCGGCGGCCCGCCGCCATCATCCACACCACTCGTGTTGGAGCCACCTATGACCAAGAACTGTGGCACCGCCGTATCCGCGTCCGGCTCCTCGTCGTCGGAGCCGAACCGGCAGACGCTTCAGCAGAAGCTCAAAGAGAAGCACCCGATCACGCCGTCCGCCGCGACGCACGGCGACCCCTGCGGCTGGGACCGGGACACGATCGAGACGTTCCTCGACCTGTCCGCCGCGCCCGCCGAGTCCGAGGCGGGCCGGTGAGCGGCACCGGGTACGCCGTGTTGCACGTCGACGACGACCACGAGACCGCGCTCGCCCCGCTGGACGTGAAGGCGATCAAGGCCGCGATCAAGAAGTCCCTCGGGAAGCCACTGGCGGCCAGCGAGAGGGCTACGGTCAACAACGACCTGAAGGGCCACCTCGGGCTGCTGATGCCGATCGCTGCCGGGGCGCACCCCGAACTGGTTGCCTCGGTCGGGCGTCGACTGGAGTACGAGCCGCCGGACGCGTTCCGGTACCCGCAGTGTGCCCGGCAGTGGGGTGAGGAATCCGCCCGTACCGCCGAACAACTTCTCGGCCTGGTCGTCGCCGATGAGGACGCCGAGCGGCAGTACGCAGAAGCGGAGGCGTCGCTGGGCGTTCCCGCCTCTGAGGATGCAGCCCGGCCTCCCAGTGCATCGACAGGTGTTGTGCCGTTCATGGATCAAGCGCCGAGGTGACCTCCATGAACGCCGCAGCGGATTCAACGTGGGGGTACTGGTGTCAGGTGATCGCGGAGGGCTCGGTGTACGGAAAGGGCGAGTGGGAGCGATCCGTGCTGGGTAACTTCCAGACCCCGTTCGTCGGCCGGGCGCTGCGGTGGCTGCGCCGCCAAGCGCTGCGTATCGCTGACGGACTCGATCCCGAACCGGAGGCGACGCCGTCACTGTGCGGTGGCCTCCGCAGGGTCGAGCTGGCCACCGAGTTCGGTGACGTGCCCACTGCCTTGCGGACCTGGGCGAACGCCGAGTGGACGCGCCAGATCGCGTATGACCGACTCCGTGACGGAGAGCAGTTCCTTTTGGTCACGGAGGACCTTACGGGCCGGTACGTGCTGGCGGCATGGCCTGTGACCGTCCCGGCACGTCCCGACGCGGAGTCCGCGAAGCACAGACAGCCCACATGCTCCCGCTCTGATCACCTGACATCCGGGAAGCACCGCCGCAAGGTGGGCCGCCTCCTCCTTCGGTGATCAGAGTGGGCCAATCGTCCGCCACTGGCCGGCGACTCCCCGCGGGCACAGGTAATCCATCGTGACCGACTGCCCAGCCAGTGGCGGACCGCTCGGCCCCGTGGGGAGGGGGCGAGCATTCCCAAGCCCGGCCAGTGAAGTCCCCTGTGATACAGGAAAGTTCGGCTACTTTTCGCAAAGCAATGGCCCGGGCTGCCTGTCCTAGACTCGTGGCTTCGCTCCCGGCGCCGCAGTCGTCCAGGTCAGGTTCAGTAGCTCAGCGCCGACCGCGATCTCCTGGCCCCGACGGCGACCACCACCAGGGACTGGGGCTCCCTGCACTACATCACCGAACCAAGGAGAATGACCGCGATGCCGAACCTCCTCGGCGATTCCCAGCAGCTCCGTCGGACGATGGTTGATCAACTCCGCGAGCTCAACGCGATTCGCACCGACCAGGTGGAACAAGCGTTCCTCGCCGTCCTCCGCGAGCACTTCGCCCCCGGGGAGCCGCTGGAAAAGGTGTACGGCGCCGAGACAGCGGTGATCACCAAGCGGGACGAGCACGGCAATGCCGTCAGCTCCGTTTCCGCCCCCCGTATTCAGGCTTTCATGCTGGAGCAGGCTCAGCCTCGTCCCGGAAGCCGCTGCCTGGAGATCGGCTCGGGTGGTTACAACGCAGCTCTCCTTCGCGAGATGGTGGGCCCCTCCGGACTGGTGGTGACCCTTGATATCGACGAGGACATCACCGACCGCGCCCGCCGCTGTCTGGAGGCAGCGGGATACACCGACGTCAAAGTCGTGTGTCGTGACGGCGAGTTCGGAGCTCCGGAGTTCGCGCCGTTCGACCTCATCATCGTCACCGCCGGAGCGTGGGACATTCCCCCGGCCTGGATCGATCAGCTCACGGACGGAGGACGGCTCATCGTCCCGATTCGTGTGCGCGGCCTGACCCGCTCTGTCGTCTTCGAACGCCACGGGGATCATCTGCGAAGCCTCTCGGCCGAGGTGTGCGGCTTCGTGAAGATGCAGGGGGCCGGGGCGCACGAGGAGTCCTTGGTGCTGCTGCGGGGGAAGGAAGCCGCGCTGCGGTTCGATGAGCAGCTGCCGGACGGCGCTGAGGCTCTGGCTGGCGTACTGGGGCAGCCTCCGGTCGAATCCTGGTCAGAGGTGACGGTCGGCTTGGCGGAGCCTTTCGACTCGCTGTACCTGTGGCTGGCGACCGTTCTTCCCGGGTTCTGCCTGGTGTCCGTCGACCCGTCTCTCGACAGCGGCGTGGTGACCCCCGCGAACAAGATGGCGTGCCCGGCAATGGTCGATGGCGGCTCCTTCGCCTACCTGACCCTGTGCATGATCAGCGACGACCCGAAGATGTTCGTCTTCGGCGCGAAGGGGCACGGCCTGGCCGCTGACACGCTTGTGAAGCAGATCGTCCACGAAGTCACGGTGTGGAACCAGCGGCACCGCAATGGCCCCGCCCCCGTGTTCACCGCTTACCCCGCCAGCACTCCAGACGACCGGCTGCCCGATGGCCTGGTGGTCGACAAGCGGCACGCCCGCATCACAGTCTCCTGGCCGTGACACCCACAAAGGCCAGGTAACCGTAAGGCACCACCAACGAAAGGGGAGAGCAACATGAGTAAAGCCATGGAGAGCACCGCCCCGGTGGACGGCTCGGAATTCGAGCTGGACGTGACCATCGTCGAGAGCGGCAGCGTCTTCTCGGCACTGACCCGCAGCACTGACGACAACTGCGGCAGCACCTGCTCCGGCAGCGCCTGCGCCAGCGGCGGTGGCAACGTCTGACCAGCAGCGATCCTGTGCAGCCCCGGGTGAGCGGTCATGTGGCACCGTTCGCCCGGGGCCGTACCCGTCGAACGGTGGGGGGCTGAACAGCCATGTATCGGCACGTGGACGCTGCACTGCTGCGGGTTTCCGCACACACATGTTGGCCAGCCGCACAGGGGTGGCCTGACCTGACTGGGAACACGGAAGAGCATGTCCGTCAGTGGCTCGGTTGGCTGGAGAAGATCTTCACCGATACGGCGATAACGGAGGCCATCGAAGCAGCGAGTCCCCTCCTCGCTTCCGAGGCCAGGTCCCTGATTGCCGGGGGCGACGCGCAGGCCCGGCAGGTTCGACGGGTCGCGGTGTCCGTCCTCCGGTATGTCCTGAGAGCCGGAGGCAGGGCTACCCCGTTTGGGCTGTTCTCTGGCGTCGCGCCGGTGCGGTTCAGCCCGCACACCACCGTACGCGTCGGTGGGCAGCATCGCAGGGTGGTCAGGGCAGACGCGGCGTGGCTCACCGGGGTCATCCGGCGTCTGGAAGCGATACCCGAACTCCGTGACCGGCTGCCGGTGATCACCAACGACCTGTGCCTCGTCCAGGACGGCCGACTGACGGTCCCATGGCAGTCCAACCCTGCGGAGGTGGGTGGTGATCCGATCACGGCCTCTGTCCGCTTCGCCGCACCGATACAGGCCGCCATACAGGCAGCTGCCTCACCCGTACCGCTACGGAAGATCGCTCGCGCCCTCGAAGAGAGCTTCCCCGCAGTTACCACCGAGGCCGTCGACAGGATGCTGGCCGGTCTGGTGGAGTGCCGTGTCCTGCTTACAGCCCTTCGCCCGCCGACGACCGCGCTTGATCCGCTCGCGCACGTCCTTGACGTTGCTACTCAGGCGGGTGCGGACGAGTTGCCGCAGACAGCCGAGCTGATCCGCGACTTGCACGCCGCCTATACAGGTATGAAGCAGGTCGGTCAGGGGCTCACTGGTCTGGCCAGTCGGATGAAGGCGGTGTTTCCGAGCAGCGGGCAGCCGTTCATGACGGACCTGAAGATCGACGGCTCACTGAACCTCCCCCCGCAAGTGGGGCACGAGGCCGCCACGGCTGCGGAGGTACTCACGCGCCTGACCCCGAACCCCACCGGGCACCCGGCATGGCTGGACTACCACGGCCGCTACCTCGACCGGTACGGCGTCGGAGCAGTCGTTCCCGTCCTGGAGATCACCAACTCGGATACCGGCCTCGGATTCCCCGCCCGCTACCGCGACTCGCCTCTGAAGATCCCCGCTCGGAGCCTGACCGCGCGGGACGCCCGCCTTCTCGCCCTCGCCCAAACCGCGGCCGTGGAAGGGGCGACCGACGTCGTCCTGAGCGACGAGACGGTGGCCGATCTTGCCACCGGATCAGACATCTCGACCGTCCAGCCGCACGGAGAGCTGATCGTCCAGCTCCAGGCCCCCACCATGGAGCACATTCACCGCGGGGAGTTCACCCTCGCTGTCACCGGCGCCCCCCGAGCGGCAGGCACTACTACGGGCCGCTTCCTCTACCTCCTTGACTCAGCTGACCGCGACCGGATGACCGCTCTGTACGCCGGACTTCCGACATCGCACGACGAAGCCGTTCCCGTTCAGGTGTCGGGGCCGCCATTGTTCACGAGGGTGGAGAACGTCGCTCGCGCCCCCGCCGTGCTGCCGCGCACCCTGCACATCGGCGAGCACCCCCGATCCGGCACAGACGTGGTGAAGCTGGGAGACCTCGCCGTATGCGGCGACCACACCCGTCTGTGGCTGGTCTCCCAGACAGACGGTCACCGGGTAGAGCCGCAGGCGATGAACGCGGTGGAGTTCCGCAACAACACCCAGCCGATGATCCGATTCCTCTGCGAGATCAGCAATGCCTTCACTCCCACGTTCACCGCCTTCGACTGGGGCGCGGCCGGGCGACTGCCGTTCCTGCCCGGCATCCGCTATAAGCGGTCCGTCCTGTCCCCTGCGCGCTGGCACCTGCCCGCCGCAGCCGTACCGGGCCGCTCAGCGACGTGGGATGAATGGGAGAGAGCGGCCCGGGGCTGGCTCCGACGGTTCCGCGTCCCCGCGCTCGTCCACCTCACCGAACGTGATCTGCGCATCCGCCTTGACCTTTCGGAGCAAAGCCACCTCGCCCTGCTGCGAGATCACCTCAGCCAGCATGAGGTCGCCGTCATCAGCCAAGCACCCACCCCGCAGGATCACGGATGGATCAACGGGCGCGCCCACGAGATCACCATCCCTTTTGCAACGAGCCAGCGCCCCCCCGCGACCTCCCGCCGCCGTCCGCCGGTTCCTGCCAGCAGTCGCGACCTGCCGTCCCTGCCCGGCGCCTCCCGGTGGCTCTACGCCAAGCTCTACGGGAATCCTGCTCGGCAGGACGCCGTTCTTACCCGGGCCCTGCCCGACCTCTTCACCACCCTGAACGGCGCTGCGGCCTGCCAGTTCCTGCGATTCGAAGACCCCGACCATCACCTCCGCATACGGCTGCGCCTGCCCGGTCCGGACGCTTTCGGCGCGGTCGCCCGCGCGATCGGTGCTTGGGCCGCCCAGCTCCACGAGCGTGGCCTGATCACCCGGCTCCAACTCGACACCTACCGGCCTGAGACAGGTCGGTACGGGACCGGCGCCACCCTGGACGCTGCCGAGGAGGTCTTCGCTACCGACTCCCAGGCCGCCATTGCCGAAATCGCGCACGCCACCGAACAACAACTCCTCCGGCAGGCCGTCACGGCTGCGAGCATGGCCCGTATCGCCACTGCGTTCCTCGGCGACACCGACACCGCCATGCGGTGGCTGACCGACACGATTCCAGCCCGGTCAGCCGGCCCCGTGCCCCGCGAGCTCCACCGCCAAGCCATCGCTCTCGGCAGCAGCTCTTCCGACGAGGCCACCGCTTCCGCCTGGGGAAAGCGGGACGCCGCCCTGTCCGCGTACCGGCATTGCCTCGACACCGGTGGTCCCGACCCCAGCCAGGTCCTCCTGGCCCTGCTGCACCTTCACTACCTCCGCACCTGCGGCATCGACCCCGACGGCGAGCGGGCTTGCCACCGCCTGGTCCGTGCCATCGCCCTTGCCCACACCCAGCGGAGGCGCCGATGACCCCCACGATCAGAGAGAGCTCACTGGCCAAGGGCGCCGCAGGCATCGCTCTGCTGCATATTGAACGTGCCGCCGCTGGCCGCGGCACGTGGGAAGCCGCCCACACCTGGCTGACTCGCTGCGTCGAGGGCGGGCTCAGTACCTCGCCGACCACGGGCCTGTTCTACGGGGCACCAGCCGCCGCGTTCGCCGTCCACACGGCCGCTATCCACACCGGCCGTTACCAGGGCACCCTCGATACCATCCACGCCGCCGTCACCGAGACCACCAAGCGCAGGCTGGACACAGCACACGCGAGGATCGACCGGGGGGAGCGCCCGGACTTCTTCGAGTTCGACCTGATCTACGGCCTGACCGGGCTCGGCACGTACTTTCTGCGCTCCAGCCCGGATGGCGATACGACCAGGCGCATCCTGGTCTATCTCACTCGGCTCACCAAGCCTCTGCCCGACAGTACGCCAGGATGGTGGACTGGCCTTGCCCCCTCGGGTCAGCCCTCCCCGGACTATCCGGGCGGACACGCAAACTTCGGCATGGCCCACGGCATCACCGGCCCTCTCGCGCTCCTCGCCTTGGCCTGGCGCGCCGGAATCACTGTCCCCGGCCACCTCGACGCCATCGCGCGGATCTGCACATGGCTGGATACCTGGCGACAGGACAGCGACCACGGGCTCTGGTGGCCCGAAGTGATCACCCCGGCTGAGGCAGCCACCGGCACAACACGGCAACAACGGCCACTGCGCCCGTCCTGGTGCTACGGCACCCCTGGCATCGCCCGCGCCCAGCAACTCGCCGCCATCGCTACCCGCGATCCGGTCCGACAGCACATAGCGGAAGCCGCCCTGCTCGCCTGCCTCACTGAGCCCGAACAGCACTCCCAGATCACCGACCACACGCTGTGCCACGGCTCCGCCGGCCTCTTCCAGGCCGCCTGGCGGACCGCCACCGACAGCAGTACCCCGACGATCAGAGAGCACCTGGCCTCACTCGGAGATCAGATACCAGACACTTCCCCACCAGACAGCGAACCGGGACTCCTCGAAGGAGCCGCCGGTGTCGCCCTCGCTCGGCACACCGCTTCCACCGGCACCATCACAGACTGGGACGCCTGCCTCCTCCTCGCCTAGCTCAGAGGGAGCCGCGATGACCACCGGCCCGGAAACACTCTGGCTCCAGACCCACATCAAGTTCACCGACCCGCAGGTCGCCGAACAACTGGCTGTCTGCCGACTCCGACCTCGTCTCGCCGTAGCCGAGCACTTGGTCGGCTGGCACTTCATCCGCAAAGGGCAGTGGTGGCGACTCCGCTACCACCAGGACCCACGTGCCACGAAGGAAGCTGACAGCATCCTGGCTCAGGTTCCGAGTATCCAGTGGCAGCACGACATCATCTACGAACCCGAGACCCACGCCTTCGGCGGCCCCGAGGCCATGGACATCGCGCACCACCTGTTCCACGACGACAGCTGTCAGGTCCTCGACCACCTTGCCCGAACCCGCCACCAGCGCGACAGCCGCCTCGAAATGTCGCTCCTCCTGCTGACCGCCTTGATGCGCGGTGCAGCCCAGGACTGGTATGAACAAGGTGATATATGGGCGAAAATTACAGTAGACCGGCCCGCTACCCCGAACGAAGCCAGCCGTCTCGACAGCGCGAAGAACATGCTGAAGCCATTCCTCATGGTGGACACCGGCCCGGATACCGCCCTGGTGACCACCGGCCGTCTCTCCGATGCTGCGATCTGGCTTGCCGCCTTCACCACGGCCGGACGTCGACTTCAGCGGACTGCGCAGAGCGGACAACTCGCCCGTGGACTCCGGGCAGTTCTCGCGCATCACGCCCTGTTTCATTTCAACCGTCTCGGCATACCGCACTCGACTCAGGCCCTCCTGGCTCTCGGCGCCAAAGAGATCATCTTCGAGGGGAGGTAGGCATGCCCTCCGCCCCCTCCGCCCTTCGTCGGTTCCCGCTCGTTCGCCGCTTCCGCCCGCCCTGCCCGCCGCTGCCCAACCGGATCGCCGAGCTACGCCGTCTCGCCCATCTCGCCGACCAGCAAGGCGACATCCGCAAGGCATCCAGCGTCTATAACCTCGCGGCCCTGGTCGCCACCGACAGCGGACTGCCACACCTCGCACGCGAGCTGTGCTGGCAGCACGCGAACCTCTACCTTCAGCACCGGCCTCTGTCCGGCCAATGGGCCTGCCTCGCCGTGGAACCCCTCGTCAACCTGGCCCAGCTGCACAACCGGCTTGGCAACGGTGACTTGGCCTTCCAGCTCCTGACCAACCTCCACCTCGCCGCCACCACCGGATGTGACACGACTCTTGACGACACGCCGCTTCCTGCGGCTTCCCTCACCCGAACCCCCGAAGACCGGCAGCAGCTCCGGGAATGGGCCGAAGGTGTCTACTGCCAGGATGGCGCCCGTGCCCTTGTCGCGGCCGGCCAATGGGGCGCGGCCCACGCTCACCTTCAGCGGCAGCACGTCCGTACCGGCTCACGCATGTTCGAGTCCCGGCAGATCGCCGCCATCGCGTTCATTGCCTCCGGCGACACCGCGGAAGCCCTGAATCTGATTCACGAAACCGAACCTGGCGAGCCCTGGGAACAGGCAGTCACTGCCTGCCTTGAGGCCCAAGGTGACGCCCGTGCCTTCGCACTCGCGCTCGACGCCTACCGGCACCTCGACTTGGTCAACGAGCACGTGGTCTTCCACACCCGTCTCGGCCTGTCCCTGATCGATACAGCAGCCCACACAGGTCATGGACTTCCGAACCATCACGCAACGGCGCTGATCGCGTACGTGCTCGACACCGGCGACGGCTATGCAGCCCGCGACGTTCTAGACCACCCCGGCTGTGCAGAGCTCCTCGATAGCGACAGACTCCACGCCCTTCGCGACACAGTGACGCTATGTGGCCTCAGCCATGACCAGACCGCCGGACAGCTGAGAGAACACCTTGCCGAAGCCTTGGACGTCAGCGCCGCAGTGATCAACCGGACGCTCGCTGATCGGGCCCGCGCAGATTACGGCGCAGGAACGTCTGCGGCGGAGTTCGATGAGTCGGGTTGAGATGGGTCTGTGCGGTGACCGTAGGCGTACAGGCTGCGCGAAGAAGCAGAGGCAGCAGGTGAATCGTTGCTGTCGGGCTGCCTCGTCAGATCGCGCCGGGCAGTCGTACCAGTCGTCATCCGAATGAATACTTGTTCGGCCTGGTCAAGACGAAGCCGCATGGCTCCGTACGGTCCTTCCACGTATCCGGTGCGGTACCCGTGCCGGTGCAGTTCGACCACGGCTTGCACGCCGGTGTTGGTCAGGTCCGTGTCTTCCGGCGGCACGAGCGCGCGCAGCTCCTCCTCCCACTCCCATCCGAGGTCTCGCAGCACGGCGCGGGCCTCCGTCTGGTCCCGGCCGCTCGTGGCAGCGATGCCCCGGCGCGGTTCCGAGGCGAAGACGACATCCGGATTCGGGTGCATCAGACAAGATCCTTGACCGGTTCGGCGACGGCTGTCTCGTCAGCAGATGTAGACAGGACAGGCCAGGCAGCGAGTTGGAACCGGGCGGGCCGGTCCATGTGACGGCCGACCCGGCAGTCGTCGCCGGCCTTGCCAAGAGCGGCGTTCATCCGCAATACGAACCGTTCGTATTGCTCATGCCAGACCACGACCGACCCAGCCGGATCAGCGTAGGCATCGGCCCGCGCGAAGGCCAGGGCGGCGATCTCGTAGACCAGTGCGTTGTGGTCCATCCAGCACGGCGGGATGGCCTGGTGCGGCTGCCAGGCGTAGGTCGTGTTCAACCAGCGGCACACCGCGTCCAGCCACGTCGGCATGCCGTCGAGTAGCTCTCGCGTCAGCGAACCGATGTCCCAGGGTGCCGGGCCGTCCACTACCGACTCCTCCGCGGCCCTCTCCGCGAGGTACTCGGCGATCAGCGAGGGCGGGTCGGGGAAGGGCGTCAAGCGGGCAAGGGGATTCGTGGTCACGCGACGGCCCCCTGACGGTTCGCCCAAGCGGCGGCATGTGCCTCAGCCTGCTTCTTCTGCTCGGCGGCCTGCCTGGCGCGCTCGATGGCGTTCGCACGGCGGAGGTCGTGGATCTGGGATTGAATCTCGGGCCAGGAGTTCCACGTCCACATGCCGTCAAGACGGGTGATGACCGGCGGCAAGTTGTCGGCGAGCACGAGGGCTTGGCCTTCCTCCAGAGCCTTGATCTCGTCACTCCGCAGCACTGCTTCGAGGGCGAAATGGGTTGCCGTGGACTGGCCGCCGCGGTCACCGTTGGTGGTGGTCTTCGTCTCCCGCGTGCGCTCGACCTGACCGCAGAGGTCGGACATGTCCCGCAAGAAGGCGGGGTCCTTGCTTCCGCCAAACACGACGACGTTGTTCGTGTATGACGCCAGCTCGTTGGCGGTGTCCTCGCCGAAGCGTGAACGGGCGGACGCCCAGCCCTGGAGCCCGATGATCACGGTGATGCCGCGTCCTCGGCCGTCGGCGACCCGTTGCCGAAGGGAGGGGATCGGCGCAATGTTCGGGGCCTCGTCCAGCGCTCCCAAGAGGGGCGGATCGAGTCTCCCGGCCGGGGAAGCAGTGGCGTGCGCCTCTGCGATATCGAACAGGTCCTCCGTCACCGCGGTGGTCAGCGGGGCTACGGAGTTCACCTCGGAATCCTTGCCGAGCAGGTAGACGGTGCCGCCCGCGTCGAGGATCTCGCGGAAGTCGGTTGGCTCCTCTCCGTCTCCTCGGAGGGCTTCGACCACCGACTGGTGCGCGAGCGGCTCCAGCGCTGCTTCGAGGGTTACAGCGGTGTTGCCGACGGTACGGCTGTCGCCGGTTGTCGACGTGCGAAGCATGTCTGCCCAGCCGGAGCCGGCGCCGGGATGCGCGGCCAGGATGCCCAGGGGCGCTGGATCGCTCAGCTTCCGTGCCCAGGCGAGCATCTGATCGAGGTTGGCGCCGTCGAGGGCGGCAGCGTGGAGGATCGCGGCCAGGACCTTGGCGGCCTGTCCCTTGTAGAAGGCGCTGCCCTCGGATGACTGGGTAGCGGCCCCCGGGATGCGGGAACCGGCAACGAGTGCCTTGGCCCGCATCATCGCGGTTTCCGTGCTGGACGCCCCGGCGATCGGCGACCACCGGAACTTCGGCAGCGACGGCGCGATGCCCTGCGGATCGAAGACGTACACCGGCCGGTCGTCGCGCCGACGGGCGTCCAGGGTGAGCTCCACCAAGTCCGCCTTGGTCGAGGTGGCGATCACTGGACCGGCCCAGCGCCGGATGACCGGGGCGAAGAATCGCAGGGTCTTCCCGGACCCCATCGGGCCGATCACACGGCATGCCTTATCCGCTCGGGACCACAGGTCGATGCCCTTGGGGCGCTGGGAGATCCCGAGGGGATAGCCGAAGTCGAATGGATCGGGGGCAGGTGGTTGGTGCATGTGGTGCTCCGGGATGAGAGGGGCGGCGCCGGGGGTCAGGCCCGCGAGCGCCCGTGCTTGGTGAGGGCTGCGGTCGCTGGCCGCGAGGGGGCGCCGTCGCCGTTGGACAGAGAGGGGCGGATCTCGGCTGCCTTGACGACGGCATTCGCGGACAAGTGGCGCTTGAGCTGTGCTTTCGTGGCGAAGCCCGCATTGCGGCGAGCGCGGTTCGACACGGCCCACAGCGCCACTACGCCCATTCCGCAAACGACGACGATGCCGTACAGCACAAGGGACAAGCTGCCAGGCAAGAGGGCCATTACTCGGCCCGCCGTGCCGCGCGCGCGGCGAGGTACCGCATCCGGCGTCCGCACAAGCGAGCGAGCGAAGCGTCTGGGCCCGCACACCGCGGGGGCGCGTGGTGGAACGCCTGGTGTAGTTCCTCTGCTGCCCGCCAGGCCGCGCCGACCGCCGAGCGGACGTGTCCGCCGGCTGCGGAGTAGTCGCCACGGTCGAGGACGTCGGCGAGCCGGGCCGTTCTCGCCGCGAGAGCCAAGTAGTCGGCGTGGAGGCCGTCGATGTCGTCTCGTGCGGTGCGTCCGTACGTTGGCAATGCCGCGGGGTCGAGAGCGAGGGTGTTCATAAGGGGTTCTGTTCCCAGTGTCTCGGTGGCGGTGGGGATCGAGGGTCGGGTCACTCGGTGTCCGGCGAGGTGGTGGACAAGTCCGCCATAGAGCCGCTGGAGAAGCAAAGGTGCTGTTCCGCCTCAGTCAGGAGGTGCTGGACGCCTGGGTACATCACCTCGGCGACTTTCCACAGGGCGACACCTCTGCGCAGGCGCATGATGTGCTCGGCGGTCCAGAGAGGGAAGCCGAGGCGTCGGACGGTGGCTTCTGCCTCTGCCTTCTTCATGGAGTAGACGACGATGGTGTCCGCCATTTTGAGCGCGGCCTGGGTCTCGGGCGAGTCATCGATGTCTGACAGGTGGTGGACGATGAAGATGCACGACAGGCCGAGTCCTCGCGCGAACTTCAGGAACTTCTCCAGCAGGCGCGCGAGTTGAGGGGTCGCGAGAATGTGCCACGCTTCTTCGCAGACCATAATCCGTTTGCGCTGGGTGTAACGGCGGCACGCGACAGCGGGATTCGCGCCGAGTTCCCAGGCGCCGGAAGCCGCGTCAACGATCCTGCGCTCATGCTGACCAGGCTCTGTGCCGCATTCGCACATGGCACGGAGCCAGACCTCTTCGAGGAACACGGAGATCACCGCGACGAGGATCGTCATGGCGACTCCGCCCGACGGCACCCTGGTCAGGTCAAATACGATCATGTCCGCATCGGGATCGATGCTGAGGCTTGTAGGACCGTCGAGCATGCCGATCAGGTCGCCGGTCACGTCGTCGTCATTTCCGCACAGCCGGTCGAGTACGTAAGACGCCTCCAGTCCGTCGGCGAGGAGTTCCTCAAGCGATCGCCTCTTGGCTATGGCGTCCGATTCCTCCGGCGAACGCAGGGCGGCAGCGACGTCTGCCAGCACCGGCGTGCGTCCGTCGGCAGCCGCACGTCGGTGCGCCCTCCGGATCGCGATCCTCAAAGCGGAACCAGCGAACTCATCAACGGGCTTGCCGAGACCGAGCTCCACGATCGTCCGGACCAATTCGATCTGCCGGGTGCCTGCGATCTTCGGGTCCATGGGATTGATGCAGGAGGCGCCCGCGCCACCGCCAGGGGTGAACTTCACCGGCGGTCCTCCGGTGAGCGAACGGCCGAGGGCGGCCCATTCACCTTCCTCGCGTTCCTTCTGCTCTTTCGTGTCGAGGACGACCACGCGGCGGCCCAGGCGGATCTGTCGGGCCACATAGGTCTTGATGAGCGCGGACTTGCCCCTGCCCGTGTCCCCCATAACGATCATGTTGCCGCCGGGTAGGCCGTCTCCGAACGCCTGGAAGGGGCAGTAGATGAATGCCTTACCGGAGTACAGCTCACGTCCGATGACCGCGCCTTCGGTGCCCAGCGTCGGCGGTGCGACCGGGAGATAGAGGGCCTGGCTGGTCGTAGTTTCGGTGTAGAGGGGACGTCGCGCCGTCTCATGCATGGGCGACAACGGACGCAGGTCGAGCAGGTTGGTCACTTGATGCCTCCAGCGAAGGGAAGGGTCGTGGTGAAGGCCCTCGCGTGCTCCAGGTCGAGCCACTCGATCCGCAGGCGAGCCGTACGGGCGCGGGAGGTCG
The DNA here is from genome assembly GCF_020740835.1 of Streptomyces sp. UNOC14_S4. Classification (GTDB taxonomy): domain Bacteria; phylum Actinomycetota; class Actinomycetes; order Streptomycetales; family Streptomycetaceae; genus Streptomyces. The sequence goes on along the minus strand of NZ_JAINFC010000060.1, from coordinate 1,501 downwards.
TCGTCCGCTTGGTCTTCTCCAGCTCTTCCGGGCTCCGCGCGGAGATGGTGATGTAGCCGACGACGGCGGAACCTGCCGCACCTGAGGAGGCCAGGGCCATACCGCGTGACCCTGTCGCGGCGGCTGCGATGACGTCGCGGGGGTCGATGTTCTTGCCGCGCTGGCGGTTCCTCAACATCTCAGCCTGGTTGTTGGTGTCCTCGCTGATCATTCGCTCGACGGCGCGGTCGTTCGGCTCCAGGTCCTGTGTGATTGCCATGGTGCGGATGACATCGGGCATGCCGATCAGTAGCGGCGAGAGGAAATCGGGGCCGACTGGTGTGGTCGGCCAGCTGACGACGGCCGCAGTTGCGTGGTACCAGCTGCTCGTGGACCCGGCGGCGCGCGTGGCGAGGTGCTCGCCATCGCGTACGTCCACGTTCCGCGGGAACGCGTGGGCTCGGGGCAGGTCGGTGTCCCAGAGGGGGTGGTCGGGGTCGTAACTGTTCCGGATGAAGGCGGTCATACGGCCTTCATCCAACGGGGCGATCACGGACAGGTCCGCGTCTTCGCAGCGCGCCCACAGCTCTTCGAGGTACGACGCCATGGCGGCCGCGATTCCTTCGTCGCCCGCGCCGCGGTTGGCGCCGTCCGCGGCCAGGTCACGGGTGAAGCGGGCGTGAGCGGTGATGTAGTACCGGTGTTCCTCTGCTGAGGTCGAGACCGCTTGCGCCAAGGTGTCGTACGAGTCCCGGAGCCACTGCGGAACACTGGCCGTGGCCGCTGACTCGTCGCGCTGAGCCACGAAACGGCGGTGGGCGTGCGGGTCGCTTTTCATCTGGCGGGCCAACACCTGTATGCGTTTGACCGGGTGCTCTTCGGTGTTGCCGATGGCGTCGAGCAGCTCTCCCCATCGCTCCAACGCCACCACTTGTTCACCGACCTCTTTGCCGCCCAGGCCCGGTGACGCGACCTCCAGAGTGGCGGTGACGCAGCCGGCCTGCGGCTGGAGGACCACGACGGCCTGCTGACCGCGGACGGTCACGGGTACCCATGTCATGCCCGCGGTGCCCTCCGGCTCAGCAAGTGCCGCGTCCGGAGGGGTGCCGTCGCGGCGCACTCCAGCCTCGAAAGCAGGAGAGACCCAGACACCCCCGGTGCGCGCCAGGGCCTTTCGGTGGTAGCGCGAGATCCTCCACCACCGGTAGATCGTGCGACGTTGTGATGTCCCCTTGGGCCGGTAGGGGAGGTACACGACCACCAGGGCTGTGACGATCGGCAGGAGCAGTCCGATCGCCGTCAGCGCGCCGGTCCCAGTAAGGAGGAAGCCAAACAGGATTCCCGCCGCCGCCCCGCACCCCAGAACTACCTGTTCGCCGAGGTCGCGTCGGCCCACCAGGCCGGTGGGCCTGTGTTTTCCGAACTGGTAACGAGTCATTTCATGTGTCCTTGTCGGTGGCCGGTTCGATCGGCCTCACGGCAACAGGTTTTGCCGGGGTGCTGGGGGCGGTCGGTGTGGGAG
>NZ_JAINFC010000006.1 GCF_020740835.1 Streptomyces sp. UNOC14_S4 | reverse complement strand
GGTCAAGCCCCCGCCGCATCCTCCGCCTCACCACTCTCCGCAGGCACAGACGCAGACGGAGGCACAGGCGAAGCAACCCGCGGAGCGGAAAGCTTCGCCATCTGCGCCCGCAGAACCGCCGCCGGCACCTCCACCCCCTCCGGATCGGACAGGCTCGTCGCGAAGAACATCGCCAGGGTCCGCCCCGACCGCACGGCAGTGATCAGGCTCGGCGCCCGCTCCGCCGCGTTCTCCAGGCGGAGCGCGACCGCCTCGTCGCCGAGGCCCGACGGGACGCCGGCGGGCAGGACACGGACCGCCGAGAACTCCTGCGGCACGCCCTCCCCCGTCCGCATGCGGAAGCCATCCGCGCAGGACGACGCCGCGTCCCGCAGCCCCCGCACCGTCGCCCCGGCGCCGTCGCCCTCGTACGAAGAGAGGCGGATCATGCCCATCAGGCCCTCGAAGCCCGCCCGCTCACCGCCCTTCCCGAGCCGGGCGAAGGTGGTGACCACCGTCGCGTACGGCGCGGGCCTGGGCTCGGAGCCCAGGGCCTCGGCCAGCGCGCGGCAGGCCACCCGTTCCGTACGCGGTCTGCCGTTGCCCGCCGCGCCCGCGGCGGCCCGTTCGACACGGAAGCCCGGCACCTCGTGCGCGCCCAGCTCCGCGTGGACCAGCCGGGCCGAGCCCAGCACCCGCACGGCGTCGAGCTCGTTCTTGCCCTCGCCCCTGGCGGGACGGGACGCCCCGCCCGCGCCGACCTCGCCGCAGCCCGCCGTGAGCCCCAGAACCGCGACCGTCGTCAATGCCGTCACCGTGGATACGAACGTGGAGAACGCCGCCATCGCCTTCACCGCCCCAGCGTCCCAGCGCCCGCGCGCCGCCGTCCGCGCGCCACGCCCGGCCCCGCGAAAGGATCAAGTGACGCTTGACGCACAGCCTGTGACTGAAGCCACAATGTAGGCTTCGCAGACAACCGAAACCCCGCCCAACGGTCTTTACCGACGGACCGGACCGCACGTGACCACCTCACGGCCACGCGGTCCGCACGCAGGGGACGACCCGGACAACCCAGGCCAGGGGGAAGGACGGAACGCGGCACCCGCAACGTGCCGCGCCGCAGACACCGCCATGAAGATCTCTTTCCTTTTGCAGAACGCCTATGGCATCGGCGGCACGATCCGCTCCACGTTCAACGTCGCGAGCGCGCTCGCCACACGTCATGACGTGGAGATCGTGTCGATCCACCGGACCGGCGGCACGCCGAAGCTCCCTCTGAACCGCAAGGTCAAGCTGGTCCACCTGATCGACACGCGCGCCGAGACCGGCGCCGACCGGGACAACGCCCTGCTCCAGCAGGACAGCGCGCTGATCCCGCCCGTCGAGGCCAAGGGCGCGCACTTCAGCGCGCTCACCGACAAGCGCGTGGCCGAGCACCTCGCCCGCACCGACGCCGACGTCGTCATCGCCACCCGCCCCGGCCTGGTGATGTATCTGGCGGAGTTCGGCACCGACGCGTACCTCAAGATCGGCCAGGAGCACCGGATCTACGGCACGCACGAGCCGAACATCCGCGCCGCCCAGGACCTCGCGATCCCGAAGCTCGACGCGCACACCGCCGTCTCCGAGGCCGACGCCGCCACCCACCGGGAGCAGTTCCCCGGTGTGAAGACCAAGCTGATCGCGCTGCCCAACGGCGTCCCGCCGTCCGAGGTCGAGCCCTCCGACGGCAGCGCCAAGCTCGTCGTCGCCGCCGGCCGCCTCATCCCCGTCAAGCGCTACGACCTGCTGGTCAAGGCCTGGGCCACCGTCGCGGCCGCCCGCCCCGACTGGAAGCTGCGGATCTACGGCCGCGGCCCCCAGCAGGCCAAGCTCCGCGAGCAGATCGACAAGCTCGGCCTGGGCGAGCACATCCGCCTCATGGGCCCCCACTCCCCCATCGAGACCGAGTGGGCCAAGGGCTCCATCGCCGCCGTCACCTCCCGCGAGGAGTCGTTCGGCATGACGATCGTCGAGGCCATGAACTGCGGCGTCCCCGTCGTCGCCACCGACTGCCCGCACGGCCCCGGCGAGATCATCACCGACGGCCACGACGGCCTCCTCGTCACCAACCTCGACAGCGACGCCATCGCCAAGGGCCTCCTCAAGCTGATCGAGGACGACGAACTGCGGCGCACCATGGGCAAGAACGCCCTGGTCTCCGCCGAGCGCTACCAGCCGGACGCCATCGCCCGCCGCTACGAGGACCTCATCGAGAGCCTCGGCGGCGACATCGGCCGCGCCCCGGCCACGGCCAAGGCCGCCACCGGTACCGCCCCGGCCCCCGCGCCCCGCAAGCCCGCGCCCGTACCGCTGGTGCGGAAGCTGCGCCGCACCGCGGGCAGGCTCATCCGCCCGCTGCGCCGCTCGGTGGCCAAGCCCGCCACCCCGGCGGTCAAGGCCGCGATCAAGGAGATCGTCCGCAAGCCGCTGCGCTGCACGGCCTCCTGCCGCGTCGACGCCGACGGCAACATCGTCGTCTCCGTCGACCGCAAGGGCCTCTCCGGCGAGCGGCTCTCCCTGACCGTCACCCGCCGCAAGGAGGGCAAGCCGATCAGCGTGCCCCTCAAGGCGGCGGCCGACGGCAAGGGCCCGTACACCGCGGTGCTCGACCGGCGCGAACTCCGTCTGGGCGAAGGCCGTTGGGACCTGCACGTCGTCCGCGGCGACGACGGCGCCCGCCGCCGCGTGGTCTCGCACCTCGCCGAGGGCCGCGGCCTGGTCGAGCTGGAGCCGCTGGACGGCGCCCCGTTCACCTGGTGGGTGCCCTACCCCACCGTCGACGGCTTCCTCGCGCTGCGCGCCTGGTACCGCGACGCGCACGCCGAGGCCCGCGCGGTGCGCCAGGGCAACAACGCGCTGACGGTCGAAGGCACCCTGCACGGCACGGAGTTCACCCCCGGCGGCACGCCCACCCTCGTCGCGACCCCGCGCATCGAGGCGGCGAAGCCGGTCACGGCCGAGGTCACCGTCATCGACAAGGACACCTTCCGGATCTCCCTGTCGTACGAGGACCTGATCGCGGCCCGCGGCGGCGACGAGAACACCATCTGGGACCTGGCCCTGCGCCTCGCCCCCGACGCGAAGCCGGTGAAGGTCGCCCGCCTCGTCGGTGACATCGTCGACCGCAACAAGACCGACATCTACCCGGTGGTCGGGGGCATCCGCCCCTACTTCACGGTCAACAGCGACCTGGCCGTCAGCTGCCCGGCCCCCGAAGGGGCCTGACAGTCAGTCAGCACCCGCCGCAGCCGGGGAGCGTGCGCTTGTTGCGCGCCTCCCGGTTGCGGGCGGCGAGCTCGGAGTCGGCGGGGTAGCCGACCTCTTCGAGCGTCAGCCCGTGCGGGCGCACGACGTGCACCGCGGAGTCGCGGACGCCCGCGCGCAGCACCTTGCCCGGCCAGTCCACCGGCCGGTGCCCGTCACCGACGAACAGCAGCGCGCCCACCAGCGAACGCACCATGTTGTGGCAGAAGGCGTCCGCCTTCACCGTCGCCGTGATGACGCCCGACGCGTCCCGCTCCCAACTCAGCCGCTGGAGCGTACGGATGGTCGTCGCGCCCTCGCGCTTCTTGCAGTACGCGGCGAAGTCGTGCTCGCCGATCAGCTCCTGGGACGCGGAGTTCATCGCGTCGACGTCCAACGGCCAGTCGTGCCACAGGACATGACCGCGCAGCAGCGGGTCCACCCCGCCCACGTGGTCGGTCACCCGATAGGCGTACCGCCGCCAGATCGCGGAGAAGCGCGCGTTGAAACCGGACGGCGCCTCGGCGACCTTCCACACCCGCACGTCGTGCGACAGCCGGCCGGCCAGCCGCCGGAGCAGCTTCTCCTCGTGCTCGGCCCACAGTTCGGCGGGCAGGTCGACGTGCGCGACCTGGCCCCGGGCGTGCACCCCGGAGTCCGTACGGCCCGCGACCGTCAGCTCATAGGTCTCGGACGACCGGGTCACCGTGCGCAGCGCGGACTCGATCTCGCCCTGCACGGTGCGCAGGCCCGAGCGCTGCTTGGCCCAGCCGGAGAACTCCTTGCCGTCGTACGACAGATCCAGCCGCACCCGGACGAAGCCGGGCTCCACTTCGTCACTCACCGAGTGTTTCCTCTCAGAAATGCGGGACGGGCCCGCCCCCTTCAAAGGGGCGGGCCCGTCACTGACACGTCAGACGCGTCAGGCGTCCTTCGACTCCTCGGCCGGAGCCTCGGCAGCGGCCTCGGCCTCCTTGACCGCGCGCTTGGCGGCGGCCTCGGCCTCGGCGACGGTCGCCTTCTTGGCGATCTCGCCCTCGACGAGCTCGATCACGGCCATCGGGGCGTTGTCGCCACGACGGTTGCCGATCTTGGTGATACGGGTGTAACCACCCGGACGCTCGGCGAAGCGCGGAGCGATCTCGGTAAAGAGGACGTGCACGACGCCCTTGTCCGTGATCGTCTGCAGCACCTGGCGACGGTTGTGGATGTCGCCCTTCTTCGCCTTGGTGATCAGGCGCTCGGCGACCGGACGCAGGCGGCGGGCCTTGGCCTCGGTCGTCGTGATGCGGCCGTGCTCGAAGAGCGACTTGGCGAGGTTCGCCAGGAGCAGCTTCTCGTGCGCGGCAGAGCCGCCGAGACGGGCACCCTTGGTGGGACGCGGCATGGTATTTCTCCTAGGTGTCTGCCCCGGCCGTATCAGGTACCGGAGTCAGTATCCGAGCAGACGGTCGCCTGTCGGAGATCCGGGGCTAGCCCCGGAAACCCGCGCCCCCGAAGGGGCGCGGGGAACTGCGCGACCAGCCGAAGCCGGCCCGCAGCCGAAGACCGATCAGTACTGCTCGGTCTCCACGAAACCCGCATCCGCGTCGTCGTCGGCGCCAAAGGCGTCCGCGGCAGCGGTCGGGTCGAATCCGGGCGGGCTGTCCTTGAGGGCCAGGCCCATGCCGGCCAGCTTCGCCTTGACCTCGTCGATCGACTTCGCACCGAAGTTGCGGATGTCGAGCAGGTCGGCCTCGGAGCGGGCGACGAGCTCACCCACGGAGTGGATGCCCTCGCGCTTGAGGCAGTTGTAGGAGCGGACGGTGAGCTCCAGCTCCTCGATCGGCAGCGCGAGGTCGGCGGCCAGGGCGGCGTCCGTCGGGGACGGGCCCATGTCGATGCCCTCGGCGTCGATGTTGAGCTCGCGGGCCAGACCGAACAGCTCGACCAGGGTCTTGCCGGCGGACGCCATGGCGTCGCGCGGGCGCATGGCCTGCTTGGTCTCGACGTCGACGATCAGCTTGTCGAAGTCGGTGCGCTGCTCGACTCGGGTGGCCTCGACCTTGTAGGTCACCTTGAGGACCGGCGAGTAGATGGAGTCGACCGGGATACGGCCGATCTCCTGGCCCACCTGCTTGTTCTGGACGGCGGAGACGTAGCCGCGACCGCGCTCGACGGTCAGCTCCATCTCCAGCTTGCCCTTGGCGTTCAGCGTCGCCAGGACCAGGTCGGGGTTGTGCACCTCGACACCGGCCGGCGGGGCGATGTCCGCGGCGGTGACCAGACCCGGGCCCTGCTTGCGCAGGTACATCACGACCGGCTCGTCGTGCTCCGAGGAGACGACCAGCTGCTTGATGTTCAGGATGAGGTCGGTGACGTCCTCCTTGACGCCCGGCACGGTGGTGAACTCGTGCAGGACACCGTCGATGCGGATGGACGTGACAGCCGCACCCGGGATCGAGGAGAGGAGCGTACGACGCAGGGAGTTGCCGAGGGTGTAGCCGAAGCCCGGCTCCAGCGGCTCGATGACGAACCGGGAGCGGAACTCGTCGACAACCTCTTCGGTCAGCGAGGGGCGCTGAGCGATCAGCATGCGAGGAATCCTTCAGTCATGGACACCCACTATTTGATGTCCTGAGTACTACAAGGGTACGGGCGATACGGCCCCGAGGAGCTGTATCGCCCGTGTGCCGTGCGAAGCGGCGCGATGATGCCAAGCGGGTCGGAGACCCGTTGGATCAGACGCGGCGGCGCTTCGGCGGACGGCAGCCGTTGTGCGGGGTCGGGGTGACGTCCTGGATGGAGCCGACCTCGAGACCGGTCGCCTGGAGCGAACGGATGGCGGTCTCACGACCGGAACCCGGGCCCTTGACGAACACGTCGACCTTGCGCATGCCGTGCTCCTGGGCGCGACGGGCAGCCGACTCGGCGGCCATCTGCGCGGCGAACGGAGTCGACTTGCGGGAGCCCTTGAAGCCGACGTGGCCGGCGGAGGCCCAGGAGATCACGTTGCCGGACGGGTCCGTGATCGAGACGATGGTGTTGTTGAACGTGCTCTTGATGTGCGCGTGGCCGTGAGCGACGTTCTTCTTTTCCTTGCGGCGCACCTTCTTGGCTGCGCCCTGACGACCCTTGGGGGGCATGTCTTACTCCTGAATGGAGGGAGGTGGTCGGTCCTACAGCGAAGACCGCTGGAATGCGGACCCGGGGGCGTGTCCCCGGGAGACCGCAGCGTCCGCTGAGGACTACTTCTTGCCCGGCTTCTTCTTGCCGGCGATGGCGCGACGCGGGCCCTTGCGGGTACGAGCGTTCGTGCTGGTGCGCTGACCGTGGACCGGCAGGCCGCGGCGGTGACGCAGACCCTGGTAGCAGCCGATCTCGACCTTGCGGCGGATGTCGGCCTGGATCTCGCGACGGAGGTCACCCTCGGTGCGCAGGTTGGCGTCCACGTACTCGCGGATCTTGACCAGGTCCTCCTCGGGCAGGTCGCGAACGCGGGTGTCCGGGTTCACGCCGGTCGAGGCGAGGATGGTCTTCGACTGGGTACGGCCAATGCCGAAGACGTAGGTGAGGGCGACCTCCACGCGCTTTTCACGCGGGATGTCGACACCGGAAACGCGTGCCATGAAATGGCTCCAGTTGATCGTCGGAGGTCTTCCACAGGACCACTCCCACCCGCCGTCCCCTTCGCATGGGAAGGGTTGGTACGGACTGGGTCCCCGGCCTCCGAGCCGGGGGTGTCGCCCTCCATCACAGAGAGGGACGGGTCCTGCGTATGTACGTTATTGCTCGCGTCGCGCGAAGAAACTGCGTGAGTGCAGGTTCTGCGTCAGCCCTGGCGCTGCTTGTGGCGCAGGTTGTCGCAGATGACCATGACCCGGCCGTGGCGGCGGATCACCTTGCACTTGTCGCAGATCTTCTTGACGCTCGGCTTGACCTTCATGGGACTGTAGGTTCTCCGGGTCAGGTGCCGTCGCCCCTGCGCCTCTCGGCCCGGGGCGTCGACAAGATCTACTTGTAGCGGTAGACGATCCGGCCACGCGTCAGGTCGTAGGGAGAGAGCTCCACGACGACCCGGTCATCCGGGAGGATACGGATGTAGTGCATCCGCATCTTGCCGCTGATGTGCGCGAGGACCTTGTGACCGTTCTGGAGCTCCACCTTGAACATGGCGTTCGGCAGAGACTCGATCACGGTGCCCTCGATCTCGATGGCACCTTGCTTCTTGGCCACGCTTCGCCTTTCGAATCGGCTACCTTGATCAACTCCCGTGCGGAGCGTGCCGCGCGAAAGCGGGCATGCGGATACACGAGAGCCGACGCGTCAGTCTACGTCAGGGCAACCCGAAAGACTAATCCAGGGGTGACTGCCCGGCTGCGGTGATCCTTATTCGGCGTACTGGCGTACGACCTTTAGCCCGTCCGGGCGGGTGCGCCCACCGGGGTGCCACTTGCGCTCCACGCGCGGCCCCAGACCGGTGGGGGCCGATCGCGCAGTTCCCCGCGCCCCTGACGGGGCACGGCCACCCCGCGACGTCAGCCCAGCGGGTCCGGGGCGGCCACCACGCCCAGCTCCGCCAGCTTCGCCTTGCCGCCGTCCACGGCGGTGAGCACCAGCGGCCCCTCCTCCGTCATCGCCACGGAGTGCTCCCAGTGGGAGGACCAGGACATGTCGTCCGTCAGGACCGTCCAGTCGTCCTCCAGGACGTGCGTACGGGCCGTACCGAGGCTCACCATCGGCTCGATCGCCAGGCAGACACCCGGAACGATCTTGATGCCCTTGCCGCGCTTGCGGGAGACGTAGTTCAGCAGGTGCGGGTCCATGTGCATCTCGGAGCCGATGCCGTGGCCGCCGTAGTCCTCGATGATCCCGTACTTCCCCGAGGCCGGACGCGGCTGGCGGCGGATGTAGCCCTCGATGGCCTTGGAGATGTCCACCAGGCGGCCGCCCTTCTTCATCGCCGCGATACCGGCCCACAGCGACTCCTCGGTCACCCGGGAGAGCTCGACCAGCTCCGGAGCGTGACCGGTGCCCACAAAGGCCGTGAAGGCCGCGTCACCGTGCCAGCCGTCCACGATCGCGCCCGCGTCGATGGAGATGATGTCGCCGTCCTTGAGCACCGTCTTCGTGTCCGGGATGCCGTGCACGACGACCTCGTTCGCCGAGGTGCAGATCGTCGCGGGGAAACCGCCATACCCCAGGAAGTTCGACTTCGCGCCGTGCTCCTTGAGCACCTTGCGGGCCACCTCGTCCAGGTCCTTCGTCGTCGCACCCGGCACGGCCGCCTCCCGGGTGGCCGCGTGAATGGCGGCGACGACCAGACCCGCCTCTCGCATCTTCGCGATCTGCTCGGGAGTCTTGATCTCCACCATGGGGTGCCTCTCTCGGTGCCGCAAACGAAAAGTACTCGGACAAACACTACGGCCGCGATACCCCGGAGGGCATCGCGGCCGTGGCAGACCTTGAGGATCAGGCGGCGTCGCGGGTCAGAGCGGCCATCGCGCGCTCCGTGACCTCGTCGACCTTGCCGAGCGCGGGGATCGTCACCACGAGGCCCTGGGCCTTGTAGTAGTCGATGATCGGCTCGGTCTCGGTGTGGTAGACCTCGAGGCGCTTGCGGACGGTGTCCTCGCGGTCGTCGTCACGCTGGTACAGCTCGCCGCCGCAGGCGTCGCAGACACCCTCGGTCTTCGGCGCGTTGTAGACCGCGTGGAAGACGTGGCTGCTGTCGTTGCGGCAGATGCGCCGGCCGGCGATCCGCTTCACGACCTCGTCCTCCGGGACCTCCAGGTCCAGGACCGCGTCGAGCGCGAGCTCCTTGCCCTTGAGGTACGCGTCCAGCGCCTCCGCCTGGCCGACGTTGCGCGGGAAGCCGTCCAGCAGGAAGCCGCCCGCGGCGTCCTCCTGGTCCATCCGGTCCTCGGCCATGCTGATGGTCACCGAGTCCGGCACCAGCTGACCGGCACGCATGTACTCCTGGGCCTTCTGGCCCAGGGCCGTGCCCTGGCTGATGTTCGCCCGGAAGAGGTCACCCGTCGAGATGTGCGGGATCGCAAGGTTCTTGGCGAGGTACGCGGCCTGCGTACCCTTGCCGGCGCCGGGAGGACCGACGAGGACGATTCGCATCAGCGGAGGAACCCTTCGTAGTTGCGCTGCTGAAGCTGGCTCTCGATCTGCTTCACAGTCTCCAGACCGACACCCACGATGATCAGGATGCTGGTTCCCCCGAACGGGAAGTTCTGGTTCGCGTTGAGTGTGACCAGTGCCACCGTGGGCACCAGGGCGATCAGGCCCAGGTAGAGAGAGCCGGGCCACGTGATGCGGTTCAGCACGTAGCTCAGATACTCCGCGGTGGGACGACCGGCCCGAATGCCCGGGATGAACCCACCATACTTCTTCATGTTGTCGGCAACTTCTTCGGGGTTGAAGGAGATGGCCACATAGAAGAAGGCGAAGAAAACGATCAGCAGGAAGTAGGTGACCATGTAAATCGGGTGGTCACCCTTGACCAGGTTGGAGTTGATCCAGGTCGCCCAGTCCGCCTTGGAACCGGTGAACTGCACCAGCAGCGCCGGGATGTACAGCAGCGACGAGGCGAAAATGACCGGAATCACACCGGCCTGGTTCACCTTGAGCGGGATGTACGTGGACGTCCCGCCGTAGGACCGGCGGCCGATCATGCGCTTCGCGTACTGCACCGGGATGCGGCGCTGCGCCTGCTCGACGAAGACGACCAGCGCGACCATCGCCAGGCCGCAGATGATGACGAGGGCGAACTCCAGCCAGCCGCCCATCAGCTTGCCCGCGAGCTTGATGCCCCACAGGCCGCTGGGGAAGCCCGCGGCGATGGAGGTGAACATCAGGATCGACATGCCGTTACCGATGCCGCGGTCGGTGATCAGCTCACCGAGCCACATGATCAGGCAGGTGCCCGCGGTCATGGTGATGACCATGGTGGCCGTCGTGAAGATGGCCTTGTCCGGAACGATCTGGTTGCCGACCGCACAGCCGCTGAAGAGCGCGCCGTTGCTCGCGGTGGCGACGAGGCCGGTGCCCTGCAGGATGGCCAGGGCGACGGTCAGATAACGCGTGTACTGCGTGATCTTCGCCTGGCCGCTCTGGCCCTCCTTCTTGAGGGCTTCCAGCCGTGGGATGACGACAGTGAGCAACTGCAGGATGATGCTCGCCGTGATGTAGGGCATGATCCCGAGCGCGAAGATCGTGATCTGCAGCAGCGCGCCACCGCTGAACATGTTCACGAGGCCGAACAGGCCCTGGCCGCTCTTGGCCTGGTCCATACACGTCTGGACGTTGGCATAACTGACGCCCGGCACCGGCACGTGCGCACCGAGCCTGAAGAGCACCATGATGCCCAGCGTGAACAGCAGCTTCTTGCGCAGGTCGGGCGTCTTGAACGCTCGGGCGAACGCGGTGAGCACGGTGCCTCCTGCGCCTCCCACGCAGCCACGTGAGAGGAGACGGTCTTGAGGATCGACGAATTCGTATCAGTCAAAATCCGCACGCCCGTGGTTCATGACGGCCCGCGCGGAGGTTAACAGTGCACGCCACCTTACCGGCGACCGTGCCTCCCTTGGAACGACCAACCGGGGATGCCCCTTATGGGACATCCCCGGTTGTCAGTTCAACGAGCTCAGACGAGCTCGGTGACGGTGCCGCCGGCAGCGGCGATCTTCTCCTTGGCGGAGGCGGAGACGGCGTCGACCGTCACCTGCAGCGCCACGGAGACCTCGCCCTGGCCCAGGACCTTGACGAGCTGGTTCTTGCGCACCGCGCCCTTGGCGACCAGGTCGGCCACCGTGACCTCGCCACCCTGCGGGTAGAGCGCGGCCAGCTTGTCCAGGTTCACGACCTGGAACTCGGTGCGGAAGGGGTTCTTGAAGCCCTTCAGCTTCGGGAGGCGCATGTGGAGGGGCATCTGCCCACCCTCGAAGCGCTCCGGAACCTGGTAACGGGCCTTCGTGCCCTTGGTACCACGACCGGCCGTCTTACCCTTCGACGCCTCACCACGACCGACACGGGTCTTGGCGGTCTTGGCGCCCGGGGCGGGACGGAGGTTGTGGACCTTCAGCGGGTTCTGCTCCGCCATGTCAGTCGACCTCCTCGACCGTCACGAGGTGGCGGACGGTCTGCACCATGCCGCGGATCTCGGGGCGGTCCTCCTTGACAACCACGTCGTTCAGGCGCTTGAGCCCGAGCGAACGCAGGGTGTCGCGGTGGTTCTGCTTGCTGCCGATGTAGGACTTGACCTGCGTGACCTTGAGACGAGCCATTACGCACCCGCCCCTGCACGCGCCCGCAGCAGAGCGGCGGGGGCCACGTCCTCCAGCGGCAGGCCACGACGGGCGGCGATCTCCTCGGGACGCTGCAGTCCCTTGAGGGCCTCCACCGTGGCGTGCACGATGTTGATCGGGTTCGAAGAACCGAGCGACTTCGACAGGATGTCGTGGATGCCGGCGCACTCGAGCACCGCGCGCACCGGGCCACCGGCGATAACACCGGTACCGGGGGACGCGGGCTTGAGCAGGACGACGCCAGCCGCCTTCTCACCCGTGATCGGGTGCGGGACGGTGCCCTGGATACGGGGGACCTTGAAGAAGTTCTTCTTGGCCTCTTCCACGCCCTTGGCGATGGCAGCCGGAACTTCCTTGGCCTTGCCGTAACCGACACCGACCGTGCCGTCACCGTCGCCCACCACGACCAGCGCGGTGAAGCTGAAGCGGCGACCACCCTTGACAACCTTGGCGACGCGGTTGATCGCGACTACGCGCTCAACGTACGCGGTCTTCTCGGCGGCAGCGCCACCGTCGCGACCCTTCCGGTCCCGCCGCTCGCCGCCACCGGCACCGCTTCCGCGGCGCTGGGGTCCAGCCATTGGAATTACCTCTCTCTGTTACGTCCGCTAGCTCCGGAACCGGGGCTTAGAACTTCAGCCCGGCTTCGCGGGCGGCGTCCGCCAGAGCGGCAATGCGCCCGGCGTACTGGTTGCCACCGCGGTCGAACACGACGGCCTCGACACCGGCGGCCTTGGCGCGCTCGGCGACCAGGGCACCGACCTTCTTGGCCTGGGCGCTCTTGTCGCCCTCGCCACCACGGACCGACGCGTCCAGGTGGGACGCCGACGCCAGGGTGTGACCCTTGAGGTCGTCGATGACCTGGGCGGTGATACCGCGGTTGGAACGCGTCACGACGAGACGCGGGCGCTCCGCCGTACCCGAAAGGTTCTTCCGGATGCGGATGTGACGGCGGGCCTTGGCGGCGCGCTTGTACGCGTCGCCCTTGGCAATCTTCACACCGTATGCCATGGCTTACTTACCCGCCTTTCCGACCTTGCGGCGGATGACCTCACCCGCGTACTTGACACCCTTGGCCTTGTACGGGTCGGGCTTCCGCAGCTTGCGGATCTTCGCGGCGACCTCGCCGACCTTCTGCTTGTCGATGCCCTCGACCGAGAACTTGGTCGGAGCCTCCACCTTGAAGGTGATGCCCTCGGGCGCCTCGATCAGGATGGGGTGGCTGTAGCCCAGGGCGAACTCCAGGTTGGAGCCCTTCGCCTGGACGCGGTAACCGACACCGCTGATCTCGAGCTTCTTCTCGTAACCCTGGGTCACGCCGGTGATCATGTTCGCCACCAGCGTGCGGGACAGGCCGTGCAGGGCCTTGTTCTGACGCTCGTCGTTGGGACGGGTCACCTGAAGGGTGCCGTCCTCGCCCTTGACGATCTCGATGGGCGCGGCGACGGCGTGGGTGAGGGAACCCTTGGGGCCCTTCACGTGCACCGTACGGCCATCGATGGTGACGTCCACACCAGCGGGAACCTGGATGGGCAGCTTGCCGATACGCGACATTGGCTATTCCTCCTGTTCCCGATTACCAGACGTAGGCGAGGACTTCCCCACCCACGCCCTTCTTCTGCGCCTGCTGGCCGGTCAGGAGACCGTGGGACGTGGAGATGATCGCCACGCCCAGGCCGCCGAGGACCTTCGGCAGGTTGGTGGACTTTGCGTAGACCCGCAGGCCCGGCTTCGAAATCCGCTTGATGCCCGCGATGGAGCGCTCACGGTTCGGACCGAACTTCAGGTCGATGACGAGGGACTTGCCGACCTCGGCGTCCTCGACCTTCCAGCCGGCGATGTAGCCCTCCTGCTGCAGGATCTCGGCGATGTGCGCCTTGATCTTGCTGGCAGGCATGGCCACGGAGTCGTGGTACGCCGAGTTCGCGTTCCGCAGACGGGTCAGCATGTCTGCGATCGGATCGGTCATGGTCATGTTTGGCCTTCGGCCTCTCTCGCCGGGGTTTCCTATCTGCGCCATCCCTCTCCCCGAACATGAGTCGGGACGGGTGCGGCGCGGGGACCTTCGGCGTAGTAAGACGGTCATGAGCGGCGGGCGCCCAACCCTTCCACTCTACGGGAGGGGTGGGACGGGCGCCCGCCGGTCAGCTGCTTACCGAGAGCCCTGAAATCCCAATTAAGGGATTACCAGGAGCTCTTGGTCACGCCCGGCAGCTCGCCACGGTGAGCCATCTCACGAAGGCACACGCGGCACAGGCCGAACTTGCGGTAGACGGAGTGCGGGCGGCCGCAGCGCTGGCAGCGGGTGTACGCACGCACACCGAACTTGGGCTTGCGGGCGGCCTTAGCGATCAGAGCCTTCTTCGCCACGGTCAGTTCTCCTTGAAGGGGAAGCCGAGGTGACGAAGCAGGGCGCGGCCCTCATCGTCGTTCTTCGCCGTGGTCACCACGGTGATGTCCATGCCCCGGACGCGGTCGATCTTGTCCTGGTCGATCTCGTGGAACATGACCTGCTCCGTGAGACCGAAGGTGTAGTTGCCCCGACCGTCGAACTGCTTCGGGGACAGACCACGGAAGTCGCGGATGCGCGGCAGCGCGAGCGACAGGGTGCGGTCCAGGAACTCCCACATGCGGTCGCCACGCAGGGTGACGTGGGCGCCGATCGGCTGGCCCTCACGCAGCTTGAACTGCGCGATGGACTTGCGGGCCTTGGTGACGGCCGGCTTCTGACCGGTGATCGTGGTGAGGTCGCGGATGGCGCCCTCGATCAGCTTGGAGTCGCGGGCGGCGTCGCCCACACCCATGTTGACCACGATCTTGGTCAGGCCCGGGACCTGCATGACGTTCTCGTAGGAGAACTCCTCACGCAGCTTGCCCGAGATCTCCTCGCGGTACTTCGTCTTGAGACGCGGAGTGGTAGCCATCAGATGTCCTCACCCGTCCGCTTGGCAACGCGGATCTTGTTGCCGTTCTCGTCGAAGCGGTAACCGACGCGCGTGACGACCTTCTTGCCGTCCTTCTCCACGATGAGCTGAACGTTGCTCACGTGGATCGGGGCCTCGGTGGTCACGATGCCGCCGGTCTGGGAACCGCGAGCGGTCTGGCCGGCCTTCGTGTGCTTCTTGACCCGGTTGACACCCTCGACGAGGACGCGGTTCTCGCTGGGCATGGCCACGATGACCTTGCCCTGCTTGCCCTTGTCCTTACCGGTGATGACCTGGACCAGGTCGCCCTTCTTGATCTTCATGCTTACAGCACCTCCGGCGCGAGCGAGACGATCTTCATGAACTTCTTCTCGCGCAGCTCTCGGCCCACGGGGCCGAAGATACGGGTGCCACGGGGGTCGCCGTCGTTCTTCAGAACGACAGCGGCGTTCTCGTCGAAGCGGATGTACGAGCCGTCCGGACGGCGGCGCTCCTTGACGGTGCGAACGATGACCGCCTTGACGACGTCACCCTTCTTCACGTTGCCACCGGGGATCGCGTCCTTGACGGTGGCGACGATGACGTCACCGATGCCCGCGTAGCGGCGACCCGAGCCACCGAGAACACGGATGCAAAGGATCTCCTTGGCACCAGTGTTGTCGGCGACGCGAAGTCGCGACTCCTGCTGGATCACGTCTATCTCCTGATCGTCTGCCGGTTCCCGGTGGGGGCCTCATCGCTGAGGCCCCCACCGAGCCTGGCGGAACTGACCTGAGGGTTACCCCTCAGGTAATTACTTGGCCTTCTCGAGGATCTCGACGACGCGCCAGCGCTTCGTGGCGGACAGCGGCCGGGTCTCCATCAGGAGGACGCGGTCGCCGACACCGGCGGCGTTCTGCTCGTCGTGCGCCTTGAGCTTGTTCGTACGGCGGATGACCTTGCCGTACAGCGCGTGCTTGACGCGGTCCTCGACGGCGACGACGACGGTCTTGTCCATCTTGTCGCTGACGACGAGACCCTCACGGGTCTTGCGGAAACCGCGCTCGTTCGTCTCAGTCACATTCTTCTCGCTCATCAGGCGTTCTCCACCGTCTCGATGCCGAGCTCGCGCTCCCGCATCAGGGTGTAGATCCGGGCGATGTCCTTACGGACGGACTTGAGCCGACCGTGGTTCTCGAGCTGCCCGGTCGCCGCCTGGAAGCGGAGGTTGAACAGCTCTTCCTTGGCCTCACGCAGCTTGGCAACGAGGTCCTCGTTGTTCAGCTCACGCAGCTCGGTCGCCTTGGTACCAGCGGCCATCACGACTCACCTGCCTCGCGCCGAACAATGCGGCACTTCATCGGGAGCTTGTGAGCGGCGCGGGTCAGCGCCTCACGAGCAACCTTCTCGTTCGGGAAAGACAGCTCGAACATCACCCGACCGGGCTTGACGTTCGCGATCCACCACTCCGGGGAACCCTTACCGGAACCCATGCGGGTCTCGGCGGGCTTCTTCGTGAGCGGGCGGTCCGGGTAGATGTTGATCCACACCTTGCCGCCACGCTTGATGTGACGCGTCATGGCGATACGAGCGGACTCGATCTGACGGTTCGTCACATAGGCCGGGGTCAGGGCCTGGATGCCGTACTCACCGAACGCGAGCTCGGTGCCACCCTTGGCCATGCCGTTCCGCTTGGGGTGGTGCTGCTTGCGGTGCTTGACCCTGCGAGGGATCAGCATGTCGGTCAGGCCTCCGTTCCGGTGGACTCGGCCGGAGCAGCGGCAGCGGCCTCGGCCTTGGGGGCCTCGGCAGCGGCGTTCTGCTGCGGCTTGCGGCCGCGGCCACCGCGCTCGCCACCACGGCCACCACGGGCCGGGCGGTCCTGAGCGCCACCGCGGGACGGGCGGTTGCCCGCACGCGCGGCGGCGTTCTCGGCGCGGACCTCGGCGATGTTCTTGACGTCGCCCTTGTAGATCCAGACCTTCACGCCGATGCGGCCGAAGGTGGTCTTGGCCTCGAAGAAGCCGTAGTCGACGTTCGCGCGGAGCGTGTGCAGGGGCACACGGCCCTCGCGGTAGAACTCCGAGCGGGACATCTCGGCGCCGCCGAGACGGCCACCGCACTGGATCTTGATGCCCTTGGCGCCGGCCTTCATCGTCGACTGCATGCTCTTGCGCATGGCGCGACGGAAGGAGACGCGGGAGGACAGCTGCTCGGCGACGGCCTGGGCCACCAGCTGAGCGTCGACCTCGGGGTTCTTGACCTCGAGGATGTTCAGCTGGACCTGCTTGCCGGTCAGCTTCTCCAGCTCGCCACGGATGCGGTCGGCCTCGGCGCCACGGCGGCCGATGACGATGCCCGGGCGGGCGGTGTGGATGTCAACGCGGACGCGGTCGCGGGTGCGCTCGATCTCGACCTTGGAGATGCCGGCGCGCTCCATGCCCTTCGTCATCATGCGACGAATGGCAACGTCTTCCTTGACGTAGTCCTTGTACAGCTTGTCGGCGTACCAGCGGGACTTGAAGTCCGTGGTGATGCCGAGTCGGAACCCGTGCGGGTTAACCTTCTGGCCCATTACCGGGTTCCTTCCTTGCTGCTGACGACCACGGTGATGTGGCTGGTCCGCTTGCGGATCCGGTAGGCACGGCCCTGGGCGCGCGGACGGAACCGCTTCAGGGTCGGGCCCTCGTCCACGAACGCCTCGCTGATGTACAGCGACGAAGCGTCCGTGTGGTCGTAGTTGTGCGCGGCGTTGGCAATGGCGCTGTCCAGCACCTTGCCCACCGGCACGCTCGCGGCCTGCGGGGCGAAACGCAGGACCGCCTGAGCCTCCGTGGCGTCCATGCCACGGATGAGGTCCACCACGCGGCGGGCCTTCATGGGCGTGACGCGGATGTACCGCGCCTGGGCCCTGGCTTCCATGGTTGTCCCTTCGGTGTCAGTCATAGTCGTTCACACCCCGCCTTAGCGGCGCTTCGACTTGCGGTCGTCCTTGACGTGGCCGCGGAAGGTGCGGGTCGGCGAGAACTCGCCGAGCTTGTGGCCGACCATCGACTCGGTGACGAACACCGGGACGTGCGTCTTGCCGTTGTGCACCGCGAGCGTGTGGCCGAGCATGGCCGGCACGATCATGGAGCGACGGGACCAGGTCTTGATGACGTTCTTGGTACCAGCCTCGTTCTGAGCGTCCACCTTCTTGATGAGGTGGCCGTCGACGAAGGGTCCCTTCTTGAGACTACGCGGCATCTAAACCCGCTCCTAGCGCTTCTTGTTCGTCTTGCGGCGGCGGACGATGTACTTGTTGCTCGCCTTCTTGGGAGAACGAGTACGACCCTCCTTCTGACCCCAGGGGGAGACCGGGTGGCGACCACCGGAGGTCTTGCCCTCACCACCACCGTGCGGGTGGTCAACCGGGTTCATCGCGACACCGCGGACGGTCGGGCGGACGCCCTTCCAGCGCATGCGGCCGGCCTTGCCCCAGTTGATGTTCGACTGCTCGGCGTTGCCGACCTCGCCCACAGTGGCGCGGCAGCGGACGTCGACCAGGCGGATCTCACCGGACGGCATGCGCAGGTGGGCCATCTGGCCCTCCTTCGCGAGCAGCTGCACAGAGGCACCGGCGGAGCGGGCGAACTTGGCGCCGCCGCCCGGACGGAGCTCGATCGCGTGGATCGTGGTACCGACCGGGATGTTGCGCAGCGCCAGGTTGTTGCCCGGCTTGATGTCGGCCGTGGGGCCGTTCTCGATCCGGTCGCCCTGGTTCAGGCCACGGGGAGCGATGATGTAGCGCTTCTCGCCGTCTGCGTAGTGCAGGAGCGCGATGCGCGCGGTGCGGTTCGGGTCGTACTCGATGTGAGCGACCTTGGCCGGCACGCCGTCCTTGTCGTGACGACGGAAGTCGATCACACGGTAGGCGCGCTTGTGGCCACCGCCCTGGTGGCGGACGGTCACACGACCGGCGTTGTTACGGCCGCCCTTGCTGTGCAGAGGGCGGACCAGCGACTTCTCCGGCGTGGACCGCGTGATCTCGACAAAGTCGGCGACGCTGGAGCCACGACGGCCCGGAGTCGTCGGCTTGTACTTGCGGATACCCATTTCTCAGTCCTCGTCCGATATTCGGACGATCCAGACCGCCCTTAGGCGGTCGGACCGCCGAAGATGTCGATACGGTCGCCCTCGGAGAGGGTCACGATGGCGCGCTTGGTGTTGGCACGCTTGCCGAAACCGGTCTTGGTCCGCTTGCGCTTACCCTGACGGTTGATCGTGTTGACCCCGGTGACCTTGACCGAGAAGACCGCCTCGACGGCCTGCTTGATCTGGGTCTTGTTGGCGCGCGGGTCGACGATGAACGTGTACTTGTTCTCGTCCAGCAGCGCGTAGCTCTTCTCGGACACGACCGGCTTGATCAGCAGGTCACGGTGGTCCGTGAAGGTCTTGCTGGTGACGTCGCTCATCAGGCGGCGCTCCCTTCGGTCTCAACGGCCTTGGGGCCAGACACGAAGGACTCGAAAGCGGCCTGGGTGAAGACCACGTCGTCGGAGACGAGCACGTCGTACGTGTTCAGCTGGCCCGGCTCCAGGATGTGAACCTGGGGCAGGTTGCGGGCGGACAGCCACGCGGCCTCGTCGGACCGGTCGGCGACCAGGAGCAGGTTCTTGCGCTCCGAGATCTTGCCGAACAGGACCTTGGCGGCCTTGGTGGACGCCGTGCCCTCGACCACGCCGGAGACGACGTGGATGCGGGAGTGACGCGCCCGGTCGGTGAGGGCACCGCGCAGGGCGGCGGCCTTCATCTTCTTGGGCGTGCGCTGCGAGTAGTCGCGCGGCACGGGACCGTGCACGACGCCACCACCGGCGAACTGCGGCGCGCGGGTCGAACCCTGACGGGCGCGGCCGGTGCCCTTCTGGCGGTACGGCTTCTTGCCACCGCCGCGGACCTCGCCACGGGTCTTGGTCTTGTGCGTGCCCTGACGGGCAGCGGCCAGCTGCGCGACGACGACCTGGTGGATCAGCGGAACGCTGACCTTCGCGTCGAAGATCTCCGCGGGGAGCTCGACGGTCCCGGCCTTGTCGCCTGCCGGCGAAAGGATGTCAATGGTGCTCATCGGTTACCTCAGGCCCCCTTGGCCGCGGTACGGACCAGGACGAGGCCGCCGTTCGGACCAGGAACCGCGCCCTTGATCAGGAGCAGGCCCTTCTCCGCGTCAACGGCGTGGACGGTCAGGTTCTGGGTGGTGACCCGCTCGTTGCCCATACGGCCCGCCATGCGGAGGCCCTTGAACACACGGCCCGGGGTGGCGCAGCCACCGATGGAACCGGGGGAGCGGTGCTTGCGCTGGGTGCCGTGCCCGGCGCCGAGGCCACGGAAGTTGTGGCGCTTCATGACACCGGCGAAGCCCTTGCCCTTGCTCTTGCCCGTGACGTCAACCTTGACGCCGGACTCGAACACGGCAGCGGTGATCTCCTGGCCGAGCGTGTACTCGCTGGCGTCAGCGGTACGGATCTCGACGAGGTGACGGCGGGGGGTCACGTCGGCCTTGGCGAAGTGGCCCTTGAGGGGCTTGTTCACCTTGCGCGGGTCGATCTCGCCGAAGGCGATCTGGACCGACTCGTAGCCGTCGCTGTCGTTCGTACGGACCTGGGTCACGACGTTCGGGGTGGCCTTGACGACGGTCACCGGGACAACCCGGTTGTTCTCGTCCCAGACCTGCGTCATGCCGAGCTTCTCGCCCAGGATGCCCTTGATGTTCTTAGCCATCTCGCGCGTCACCTCAGAGCTTGATCTCGATGTCGACGCCAGCCGGCAGGTCGAGACGCATGAGCGAGTCGACCGTCTTCGGCGTGGGGTCGAGGATGTCGATGAGGCGCTTGTGCGTGCGCATCTCGAAGTGCTCGCGCGAGTCCTTGTACTTGTGCGGCGACTTGATGACGCAGTACACGTTCTTCTCAGTGGGCAGCGGCACCGGGCCCGCGACCGACGCACCAGTACGGGTCACCGTCTCGACGATCTTCTTCGCCGAGGAGTCGATGACCTCGTGGTCGTAGGCCTTGAGCCGGATGCGGATCTTCTGTCCCGCCATGGCTACTTCGTAGTCCTGTCTCTCGTAACGCTCTGGAACTCGGTGGGCTCGCGCCTGAGCGCCGTCCTTCTCCGACCCACGCGGTCGGGCGTGTCGCGCCCCTTCTAAGAAAATTCCCCGGAGGAATTCCCTGGCGAAGGGGTTCGTGGGAGAAGGACACCCATCGAGTGCCTGGTAGGGGCCCCGCTGACACTTCCCGGAAGATTCCCGTACTTCCACCCCTGAAAAGAGGTGACGAGTACTGCGGGACTCGCTTCCAGTCCTCCCGGCGGGAGGCGCACAGCATCGACACTCATACCGAGCAACCTGAACAGTGTGCCATACGGGCCCTAAGGGGCGCCAATCGAAGCCAAGAACCGTACTCCCAGCGGCTCAGTTGTCAAACCACCCCGCCGACATACGGGACACTATGACCTTTGCCGGGGTTTGCCGTGACCGTGGGCAACCCGTGCCGTCCACCTGCCGTCCTTCTGCACGCCGGGGCAGCCGGTGGCGCAGGACACCGCGAGGTGCGCGAGGACGCCACCGGGACTGCCGCACAACGGACGGAGTCAGCCAGTTGGACATCTCACATCGCATGGTGATATCCCGCCGGACCGCGCTCGCCGGCCTCGCCGCCGGCACGGTGGCGCTCGCCGCGGGCTGCAGTGACAGCGGGGGCGGGGGCAAGGCGGCCAAGGCCTCCCCCAGGCCGATCCGGGCCGTGGACCCGCACGCCACGCAGTCCTTCGCCGGTGTGAAGAACCCGCTGCTGCTCCAGGTCATGGCGCACCCCGACGACGACCTGTTCTTCATGAACCCCGACGCCCAGCACCTGGTGGACGCCGGGGTGCCGGTCGTCTCGGTCTATGTCACGGCGGGCGAGGCCGTCGGCCAGAACTGGATCGACGGCATGCCCAAGGCCAAGCCCGACAAGGCGGCCTACTCCTCGGCCCGGCACCAGGGGCTCCGCCAGGCGTACGCGCAGATGCTCGGCCTGGACAAGTTCACGGGCTGGAAGAAGTCCGTCCTGGACCTTGGCGGCGGCATCAAGGCCGAGACCAACGAGCTGGCCAACGGCGACCGCCGCGCCCAGCTGGTCTTCCTCAACATCGCCATGCTCTCGAAGCACGACATGCGCCTGCCCCTGCTGTGGGAGCGCCCGGACGCCGAGATGCAGAGCATGGTCGCCAAGGACTCCCCCTGCACCACCGTGTGCGCGTACACGCACGGCACCCTGGTGGACACCCTGGCCGGGATCATGGACCGGTTCCGGCCCACCGTGGTCCACACCATGGACCCGGACCCCGACTACCAGGTGCACGACGCGACGCACCCCAAGGACAACGACTACGGGGCCTGCTCCGACCACCGCGACCACACGCCGACCGCGCTCTTCACCTGGAAGGCGATGTCGCAGTGGGTGGCCGACGCCACCCAGCGGGACGGGCACCCGCCACGCTTCGTGACCACGTCCTTCCGCGGCTACTACAACCAGCGCTGGCCGCACAACCTGCCGCCGGAGGTCGTCGAGGCCAAGCACCGCCTGGTCGAGGCGTACGGCGGCGACCCCAAGTGGAGCTGCGACAACGCCGCGGGCTGCGGTGACTACGGCCAGGGCGGCGACCGCCCGATGAAGAACCGCAAGGGCTGGATCCGCTCCACCCACTACCGCTACGAGGGCGCCACCGCGGCCCCCGGCACCGACAAGGGCGGGCGCCTGGAGGCGTACGGCGTGCTCGGCCTGCAGGCGGTGCGCTGGCAGGAGACCTCCGCCGGGAGCGGCCGCTGGGGCGAGCCGCAGAACCTCGGCGGCGGCCCGCTGGCCCCCGCGCTGGCCTCGGTCAGGGACGCGGCCGGGCGCGGCCTCCTCTTCGGCCTGCGGTTCTCCGCGCTGGCGGGCCAGGGGGAGCCGGACACCCGCGAGATCGTGGTGCTGGAGCAGAAGACGCCGGACGGCGCCTTCAAGGACTGGCAGAAGCTCGGCAACCCCGAGCACAAGCCGGACCGCGGCCGCCGCGTCGGCATGCCCGCGGCGATCGCCACCCCGGACGGCCGGGTGCACCTCTTCGTCCGCAACGCGGGCAAGGGCGTCTCCAGCCGCGTCCGCGAGCCCGACGGCAAGTGGGGCAAGTGGCAGAGCCTCCACGGCCAGGAGATCCAGGACGGCCTGACCGTGACCCTGGACGGGGACAAGCGTGTGCACGTCTTCGGCACCGGCCGTGACACGGTGCACCACTGGAGCCAGGAGAAGCCGGGCGACCCGGTCCGCGCCATGCCGCTGAAGGGCCTGCCGCAGCCCGGCGGGCTCCCCGGCGCGACGCTGGGGCCGGACGGCAGGCTGGCGGTCGTCTACCGCACCCCGGAGGCCGCGGCGCCGTCCGTGTACCGCTTCAAGCCGGGCTCGGACGATGTGGACACGTCCGAGCTGAAGAGTTTCGACGGGTACGGGCCGCTGGACGCGCACACCTTGGCGGTGCGGGGTGGCAATGACACGGTCATGGTGCTGGGGCGGGCCATCGACGGGAAGGTGCAGGTCGTGGATGCGTCATCCGGCGACGCATCGCCGCAGGTGTCCCCCGACTCGTATCGCGCCGTGGGGACGGCGGCCGTGCTGACGGATGCCGGTCATCAGCTGTGTGTCGTCGGGGTTGCGCCCGATGCGGCGCCTTGGGTCTGGCGGCCCTGATTTTTCTTCCGGGCGCCTTCCGGGGTGCCACGGATTGTTCGTCGGCGACTGCGGGTTGTCTTTGGCTGGTCGCGCAGTTCCCCGCGCCCCTTACGGGGCGCGGCCAGCCCCTCCGCTTTCACCTTTACGAGTGAACATGAAAAGGCCCGCACTTCCTTTCGGAAGTGCGGGCCTTTTCCGACCGTCTAGGTCAGACCTGCAAGCAAGAGAACTTACTTGTTGATCTTGGTGACCTGGCCGGCGCCGACGGTGCGGCCGCCCTCACGGATGGTGAAGCGCAGGCCCTCCTCCATGGCGACGGGCTGGATCAGGGAAACGGTCATCTCGGCGTTGTCGCCGGGCATGACCATCTCCGTGCCCTCCTTGAGGGTCACAACACCGGTCACGTCAGTCGTACGGAAGTAGAACTGCGGACGGTAGTTGTTGAAGAACGGGGTGTGACGGCCACCCTCGTCCTTGGAGAGGATGTAGGCCGTGGCCTCGAACTCGGTGTGCGGGGTGACCGAACCCGGCTTGATGATGCACTGGCCGCGCTCGACGTCCTCGCGCTTGATGCCGCGGAGCAGCAGACCGACGTTCTCACCGGCCTGGCCCTCGTCGAGCAGCTTGCGGAACATCTCGATACCGGTGACCGTGGTGGAGGTCTTCTCGGTCTTGATGCCGATGATGTCGACGGTCTCGTTGACCTTGAGGACACCGCGCTCGATACGACCGGTGACGACGGTGCCACGACCGGTGATCGTGAAGACGTCCTCGATCGGCATCAGGAACGGCTTGTCGACGTCACGCTCGGGCTGCGGGATGTTCTCGTCCACGGCCTTCATGAGGCCGAGGAGCTTCTCGCCCCACTCCTTGTCGCCCTCGAGCGCCTTGAGCGCCGAGACCTGGACAACCGGAGCGTTGTCGCCGTCGAACTCGTACTCGTTGAGGAGCTCACGGACCTCGAGCTCGACGAGCTCCAGGATCTCCTCGTCGTCCACCATGTCGGCCTTGTTCAGGGCGACAACGATGTACGGAACGCCGGACTGGCGGGCCAGGAGCACGTGCTCCTTGGTCTGCGGCATCGGACCGTCGGTCGCGGCGACCACGAGGATCGCGCCGTCCATCTGGGCGGCACCGGTGATCATGTTCTTGATGTAGTCCGCGTGACCCGGGCAGTCAACGTGGGCGTAGTGACGCGACTCGGTCTGGTACTCGACGTGAG
Source organism: Streptomyces sp. UNOC14_S4 (assembly GCF_020740835.1). GTDB lineage: Bacteria > Actinomycetota > Actinomycetes > Streptomycetales > Streptomycetaceae > Streptomyces. The sequence goes on along the minus strand of NZ_JAINFC010000006.1, from coordinate 20,107 downwards.
CGATCGAGATCGTGATACCGCGCTGACGCTCCTCGGGCGCCTTGTCGATCTCGTCGAACGGCGTGAAGGGGTTCAGGTCCGGGTACGCGTCGTGCAGCACCTTGGTGATCGCCGCGGTAAGAGTGGTCTTACCGTGGTCGACGTGACCGATGGTGCCGATGTTGACGTGCGGCTTAGTCCGCTCGAACTTCGCCTTCGCCACTGGGGTCCTCCTGTGGAGTGGTTCTGTACGCCTAGATTCGGTCGGCGCCAGGGATCTTTGCTGGGAAGCCGCCCGCCGGGGCGTTCCGTCACGGTTTGTAGCGGAATGCCCCGACAGTCGGTGTCAAGCCTACGGCGTGTGTCACGCCCGTCGAGACGGGAGTGGGTTACTCGCCCTTGGCCTTCGCGATGATCTCCTCGGCGACGTTCCGCGGAACCTCGGCGTAGGAGTCGAACTGCATCGAGTAGCTTGCGCGACCCGAGGTCTTGCTGCGGAGGTCGCCGACGTAGCCGAACATCTCCGACAGCGGCACCAGGCCCTTGACGACCTTGGCGCCGGACCGGTCCTCCATGGCCTGGATCTGGCCACGGCGGGAGTTGATGTCGCCGATCACGTCACCCATGTAGTCCTCGGGGGTGGTGACCTCGACGGCCATCATCGGCTCGAGCAGAGCCGGCGACGCCTTGCGAGCACCCTCCTTGAACGCCATGGAACCGGCGATCTTGAACGCGAGCTCGGAGGAGTCGACGTCGTGGAAGGCACCGTCGAGCAGCGTCACCTTGACGCCGGTCAGCGGGTAGCCCGCCAGCACGCCGAACTCCATGGCCTCCTGGCAACCCGCGTCCACGGACGGGATGTACTCCCGCGGGATGCGGCCACCGGTGACCGAGTTGACGAACTCGTAGCCGTCGCCCTCGAGGGGCTCGATCGCGATCTGCACCTTGGCGAACTGGCCGGAACCACCAGTCTGCTTCTTGTGCGTGTAGTCGATACGCTCGACGGCCTTGCGGATCGTCTCGCGGTACGCGACCTGCGGCTTGCCGACGTTGGCCTCGACCTTGAACTCACGCTTCATACGGTCGACCAGCACCTCGAGGTGCAGCTCGCCCATACCCGCGATGATGGTCTGGCCCGTCTCCTCGTCCGTGTGGACCTGGAAGGAGGGGTCCTCCTCGGCCAGGCGCTGGATGGCGACACCCAGCTTCTCCTGGTCGCCCTTGGACTTGGGCTCGATGGCGACCTGGATGACCGGAGCGGGGAACTCCATGGACTCCAGGATGACCGGGTTGCCCGCGTCGCACAGCGTCTCACCGGTGGTGGTCTGCTTCAGGCCCATGACGGCGACGATGTCACCGGCGCCCACCGACTCGATCTCCTCACGCTTGTTGGCGTGCATGCGGTAGATCTTGCCGATGCGCTCCTTCTTGCCCTTGACGGAGTTCTGCACCTGAGTGCCGGACTCCAGGCGGCCCGAGTAGACGCGCACGAAGGTGAGCTTGCCGAGGTGCGGGTCGCTCATGATCTTGAAGGCCAGCGCGGCGAGGGGCTCCTCGTCCGACGGCTTGCGCTTCACGACCTCGTCCGGGTTGTTGACCGCGTGGCCCTCGACGGCCTCGATGTCGACCGGCGACGGCAGGTAGCGGACGACCGCGTCGAGCAGGGGCTGGACGCCCTTGTTCTTGAACGCGGTGCCACAGAACACCGGGGTGACGGTGACCTCGTCGGGGTTGCCCGACTTCAGCGTGATGCGACGGATCGCGGCGTAGAGCTGCTCCTCGGTGGGCTCGGTGCCCTCCAGGAAAAGCTCCATGACCTGGTCGTCGTTCTCGGCCACGGCCTCGACGAGCTTGTTCCGCCATTCCTCGGCGGCCTCGGCGTGGGTGTCCGGGATGTCGACGACGTCGTACATCTCGCCCTTGGCGGCCTCGGCGGACCACACCAGAGCCTTCATACGAACGAGGTCGATGACGCCCTGGAAGTTGGCCTCGGCACCGATCGGCAGCTGCATGACCAGCGGAACCGCGCCCAGGCGGTCGACGATCATGTCGACGCAGCGGTGGAACTCGGCACCGGTACGGTCCAGCTTGTTGACGAAGCAGATGCGCGGCACGCCGTAACGGTCGGCCTGACGCCACACCGTCTCGGACTGCGGCTCGACACCGGCGACACCGTCGAACACCGTCACGGCACCGTCGAGCACGCGCAGGGAGCGCTCCACCTCGACGGTGAAGTCGACGTGACCCGGGGTGTCGATGATGTTGATCGTGTGATCGACGTCCTCGAGCGGCCAGTGGCAGGTCGTCGCGGCAGACGTGATCGTGATGCCGCGCTCCTGCTCCTGCTCCATCCAGTCCATCGTGGCAGCGCCGTCGTGGACCTCACCGATCTTGTACGAAACACCGGTGTAGAAGAGGATGCGCTCGGTGGTGGTCGTCTTGCCCGCGTCGATGTGGGCCATGATCCCGATGTTGCGGACCTTGGCCAGGTCAAGCGAAGTGGTGGCCATATGGCTCAGTCTTCTCTCGGTTCTCGATGGGGTTTGCGACTACCAGCGGTAGTGCGCGAAGGCCTTGTTGGACTCGGCCATCTTGTGCGTGTCCTCGCGCTTCTTGACCGAGGCGCCGAGACCGTTCGAGGCGTCCAGCAGCTCGTTCATGAGGCGCTCGGTCATGGTCTTCTCGCGACGGGCGCGGGAGTAGCCGACCAGCCAGCGCAGCGCCAGGGTGGAGGCGCGGCCGGGCTTGACCTCGACCGGGACCTGGTAGGTCGCGCCACCGACACGGCGGGACTTGACCTCGAGAGCGGGCTTGACGTTCTCGAGAGCGCGCTTGAGGGTGATGACCGGGTCGTTGCCGGTCTTCTCGCGCAGACCCTCCATGGCGCCGTACACGATGCGCTCGGCGGTGGAGCGCTTGCCGTGCAGGAGGATCTTGTTGATCAGCGACGTCACCAGAGGGGAGCCGTAAACCGGGTCGATGATGACCGGGCGCTTCGGGGCGGGGCCCTTACGAGGCATTCTTACTTCTCCTTCTTGGCGCCGTAGCGGCTGCGAGCCTGCTTACGGTTCTTGACGCCCTGCGTGTCGAGGGAACCACGGATGATCTTGTAGCGAACACCCGGCAGGTCCTTCACACGGCCACCGCGGACGAGCACGATGGAGTGCTCCTGCAGGTTGTGGCCCTCACCCGGAATGTAAGCGGTGACCTCGATGCCGGAGGTCAGACGCACACGCGCGACCTTACGGAGCGCCGAGTTCGGCTTCTTCGGGGTGGTCGTGAAAACACGCGTGCAGACGCCACGGCGCTGGGGCGAACCCTCGAGTGCGGGCGTCTTGTTCTTCTCGACCTTGTCCTGCCGGCCCTTTCGGACCAGCTGCTGGATCGTAGGCACCGTTTCTCCGGTTTCTGTGTGCCGATCACGATAAAACTAACCTGGAACTCATCACCGACCCACGCGGTCGGGAGTGTCGAACCCGCAGCTCTCGCCGGAGGCGGAGATCCACGGGTTTCGGTGTCACGGATTGCGCCGGTCCGGGCCTCTCGAACGGTCTGACGGCACGCACGAGAGCCCGGGGACACCCCAGGCACAAGGTCAGAGCCTACCTAGCGCATGGGCTGCGGTCAAAACAAATGCACACGCGGGACACGCCCTGATCTGTGGCATATGTCCCATAACAGGGTCGCACAAGCACGGCATCCGGGCCCGCCAACGGCCGACCGCGGGGCGTTCTCCCAGGTCTTCGCCCCGGAAACCCCCTGCACGGGAGGGCCGGACAGGGCCGCAGGGCAGCCTGTAAGAGACACCGAGCTGTGACATACGCGGCTCCCCCACGCCCGCGCGCACGAGGCCCGGAAACGCCGCAGGGCGGCCACCCCGTGAAGGGTGACCGCCCTGCTGAGCTGTACGGCTGTACGGCTTACTGGTTGTACGGACCGTAGTCGTAGTCCTCCAGCGGGACCGCCTGGCCGGAGCCGGTGCCGAAGGGCGAGTAGTCGATGTCGTCGTAACCGACGGCCGAGTACATCGCGGCCTTGGCCTCCTCGGTGGGCTCGACCCGGATGTTGCGGTAGCGGGACAGACCCGTACCGGCCGGGATGAGCTTACCGATGATGACGTTCTCCTTGAGGCCGATGAGGCTGTCGGACTTGGCGTTGATCGCCGCATCCGTCAGGACTCGGGTCGTCTCCTGGAAGGAGGCGGCCGACAGCCAGGACTCCGTCGCCAGCGAGGCCTTGGTGATACCCATCAGCTGCGGACGGCCGGAGGCGGGGTGACCGCCCTCAGTGACCACACGACGGTTCTCGGACTCGAAGCGCGAGCGCTCCACGAGCTCGCCCGGCAGCAGCTCGGCGTCGCCGGACTCGATGATCGTCACGCGGCGGAGCATCTGCCGGATGATGATCTCGATGTGCTTGTCGTGGATCGACACACCCTGCGAGTTGTAGACCTTCTGGACCTCGCCGACCAGGTGGACCTGGACGGCACGCTGACCCAGGATGCGCAGCACGTCGTGCGGGTTAGTGGCACCCACGGTGAGCTTCTGGCCCACCTCGACGTGCTCGCCCTCGGACACCAGCAGACGGGCACGCTTGGAGATCGGGAACGCCGTCTCCTCGGCGCCGTCGTCCGGGGTGACGACGATCTTCTTGGTCTTCTCGGTCTCCTCGATACGGACGCGGCCGGCCGCCTCCGAGATCGGGGCGACACCCTTGGGCGTACGGGCCTCGAAGAGCTCGACGACACGGGGCAGACCCTGGGTGATGTCGTCACCGGCCACACCACCGGTGTGGAAGGTACGCATCGTCAGCTGGGTACCGGGCTCACCGATGGACTGGGCCGCGATGATGCCGACGGCCTCACCGATGTCGACCAGCTTGCCGGTGGCCAGGGAGCGGCCGTAGCAGAAGGCACAGGTGCCCACCGCGGACTCACAGGTCAGGACCGAGCGGGTCTTGACCGTCTCCACACCGTGCGCGACGAGCTGCCCGATGAGCACGTCACCGAGGTCGACGTTGGCCGGCGCGATGACCTTGCCGTCGATGACGACGTCCTCGGCCAGCATGCGGGCGTAGACGCTCGTCTCGACGTCGTCGGTCTTGCGCAGGACACCGTCGGCGCCCCTGGTCGCGATCGCCAGCTTGAGGCCGCGCTCGGTGCCGCAGTCCTCCTCGCGGATGATCACGTCCTGCGAGACGTCCACGAGACGACGGGTCAGGTAACCCGAGTCGGCGGTACGGAGGGCGGTGTCCGCGAGACCCTTACGGGCACCGTGGGTGGAGATGAAGTACTCCAGCACGGTGAGACCCTCACGGAACGACGCCTTAATGGGTCGCGGGATGGTCTCGTTCTTCGCGTTCGACACCAGACCACGCATACCGGCGATCTGCCTCATCTGCATCATGTTTCCTCGGGCACCCGAGTCAACCATCATGAAGATGGGGTTCGTCTTGGGGAAGTTCTCGTTCATCGCCTCGGCGACCTCGTTGGTCGCCTTGGTCCAGATCGCGATGAGCTCCTGCGTGCGCTCGTCCTTGGTGATCAGACCGCGCTCGTACTGCTTCTGGACCTTCTCGTCCTGGGCCTCGTAGCCCGCGACGATGGCCTTCTTCGCCTCCGGCACGACGATGTCGGAGACGGCGACGGTGACACCGGAACGGGTACCCCAGTGGAAGCCGGCCGCCTTCAGGTTGTCGAGCGTCGCCGCCACGATGACCTTGGGGTAGCGCTCCGCGAGGTCGTTGACGATCTCGCCGAGCTGCTTCTTGCCCACCGAGTAGTCGACGAACGGGTAGTCCTCGGGCAGCAGCTCGTTGAAGAGCGCGCGGCCCAGGGTGGTGCGCAGACGGAACGAGTCGCCCTGCTGCCAGGTCGTCTCGGCGTCCTCCTCGTCGACCGGCGGCGTCCAGCCGCGCGGCGGGACGGTGCCGATCGGGAAGCGGATGTCGACCTTCGCCTGGAGCGAGAGCTCACGGGCGTCGAACGCCATGATCGCCTCGGCGACCGAACCGAAGGCCCGGCCCTCACCGATGACCTTGCGCTCCTCCTCGTCGGTGGTGAGGAAGAACAGACCGAGCACCATGTCCTGGGTCGGCATGGTGACCGGACGGCCGTCGGCCGGCTTGAGGATGTTGTTCGAGGACAGCATCAGGATGCGGGCCTCGGCCTGCGCCTCCGCGGAGAGCGGCAGGTGGACGGCCATCTGGTCACCGTCGAAGTCCGCGTTGAACGCGGTGCAGACGAGCGGGTGGATCTGGATGGCCTTGCCCTCGACCAGCTGCGGCTCGAAGGCCTGGATGCCGAGGCGGTGCAGCGTGGGCGCACGGTTCAGCAGCACCGGGTGCTCGGCGATGACCTCTTCGAGGACGTCGTACACCACGGTGCGGCCGCGCTCGACCATGCGCTTGGCCGACTTGATGTTCTGCGCGTGGTTCAGGTCGACCAGGCGCTTCATCACGAACGGCTTGAAGAGCTCCAGCGCCATGGCCTTGGGCAGACCGCACTGGTGCAGCTTCAGCTGCGGACCGACGACGATGACGGAACGCGCCGAGTAGTCGACTCGCTTGCCGAGCAGGTTCTGACGGAAGCGACCCTGCTTGCCCTTGAGCATGTCGGACAGCGACTTCAGCGGACGGTTGCCGGGGCCCGTGACCGGGCGACCACGACGGCCGTTGTCGAAGAGCGCGTCGACGGCCTCCTGAAGCATGCGCTTCTCGTTGTTCACGATGATCTCGGGGGCACCGAGGTCAAGGAGTCGCTTGAGGCGGTTGTTGCGGTTGATGACGCGGCGGTACAGGTCGTTCAGGTCGGAGGTCGCGAAGCGGCCACCGTCCAGCTGCACCATCGGACGCAGGTCCGGCGGGATCACCGGGATGCAGTCCAGCACCATGCCGCTGGGGCTGTTGCGGGTCTGCAGGAAGGCGGAGACGACCTTGAGGCGCTTGAGCGCACGGGTCTTCTTCTGGCCCTTGCCGGTGCGGATGATCTCGCGGAGGCGCTCGGCCTCCTCCTCCAGGTCGAAGGACTCCAGGCGCTTCTGCAGCGCCGCGGCGCCCATCGCACCCATGAAGTAGGTGCCGAAGCGGTCGCGCAGCTCGCGGTAGAGCAGCTCGTCGCCCTCGAGGTCCTGGACCTTGAGGTTCTTGAAGCGGCTCCAGACCTCGTCGAGGCGGTCGATCTCGCGCTGGGCGCGGTCGCGCAGCTGCTTCATCTCGCGCTCGGCGCCCTCGCGCACCTTGCGGCGCACGTCGGCCTTGGCGCCCTCGGCCTCCAGCTCGGCCAGGTCGGCCTCGAGCTTCTTGGCGCGGGCCTCCAGGTCGGAGTCACGGCGCTGCTCGATCTGCTGGCGCTCGACGGAGACGTGGGCCTCCAGCGAGGGCAGGTCGCGCGTGCGGCGCTCCTCGTCCACCCACGTGATCATGTAGGCGGCGAAGTAGATGACCTTCTCGAGGTCCTTCGGGGCGAGGTCGAGCAGGTAGCCCAGCCGCGACGGAACGCCCTTGAAGTACCAGATGTGGGTGACGGGGGCGGCGAGCTCGATGTGGCCCATCCGCTCGCGGCGCACCTTGGCGCGCGTGACCTCGACGCCACAGCGCTCACAGATGATGCCCTTGAAGCGGACACGCTTGTACTTGCCGCAGTAGCACTCCCAGTCCCGGGTGGGGCCGAAGATCTTCTCGCAGAAGAGTCCGTCCTTTTCCGGCTTCAGGGTGCGGTAGTTGATGGTCTCCGGCTTCTTGACCTCGCCGTGGGACCAGGTCCGGATGTCGTCCGCGGTCGCCAGGCCGATCCGCAGCTCGTCGAAGAAGTTGACGTCGAGCACTGTTCGTCAATCCCTCTTTCAGGGTCGTGCCCCTCGCGTTAGCGATTTATGGGCTCTACATCAGTGGTCTGAGGGGTCCGGGGACGACGGGGGGCTCGTGGTGAGCCCCCCGTCAGACCCGTCAGACCTCTTCGACGCTGCTCGGCTCGCGCCGGGACAGGTCGATACCGAGCTCTTCCGCAGCGCGGAAGACGTCCTCGTCGGTGTCGCGCATCTCGATGGACATGCCGTCCGAGGACAGCACCTCCACGTTGAGGCACAGGGACTGCATTTCCTTGATGAGCACCTTGAAGGACTCGGGAATGCCGGGCTCGGGGATGTTCTCGCCCTTGACGATGGCCTCGTAGACCTTCACGCGGCCGGTGACGTCGTCGGACTTGATGGTCAGCAGCTCCTGGAGGGCGTACGCGGCGCCGTAGGCCTCGAGGGCCCACACCTCCATCTCACCGAAGCGCTGGCCACCGAACTGAGCCTTACCACCCAGCGGCTGCTGGGTGATCATCGAGTACGGACCGGTCGACCGGGCGTGCAGCTTGTCGTCGACCAGGTGGTGGAGCTTGAGGATGTACATGTACCCGACCGAGATCGGGTCCGGGAACGGCTCGCCGGAGCGGCCGTCGAACATCCGGGCCTTGCCGGAGGGGAGCACCATGCGCTCGCCGTCGCGGTTCGGGATCGTGGACTCGAAGAGACCGGCGATCTCGTCCTCGCGGGCGCCGTCGAAGACCGGGGTCGCGACGTTGGTGCCCGGCGCGACGTCGTCGGCGCCGATGGCCTGGAGTCGCTTCATCCACTCCTCGTCGCCCTCGACCTTCCAGCCGCGGCTGGCGAGCCAGCCGAGGTGGATCTCGAGGACCTGTCCCGGGTTCATTCGGGACGGGACACCGAGCGGGTTGAGGATGATGTCGACCGGGGTGCCGTCCTCGAGGAACGGCATGTCCTCGACCGGAAGGATCTTGGAGATGACACCCTTGTTGCCGTGGCGGCCGGCGAGCTTGTCACCGTCGGTGATCTTGCGCTTCTGCGCGACGTAGACGCGGACCAGCTGGTTCACGCCCGGGGGCAGCTCGTCGCCCTCCTCGCGGTCGAAGACGCGGACGCCGATGACCTTGCCGATCTCGCCGTGCGGGACCTTCAGCGAGGTGTCACGGACCTCACGGGCCTTCTCACCGAAGATCGCGCGGAGCAGGCGCTCCTCCGGGGTCAGCTCGGTCTCACCCTTCGGGGTGACCTTGCCGACCAGGATGTCGCCGGCGACGACCTCGGCACCGATGCGGATGATGCCGCGCTCGTCGAGGTCGGCGAGGACCTCCTCGGAGACGTTCGGGATGTCCCGGGTGATCTCCTCGGGGCCCAGCTTGGTGTCACGGGCGTCGACCTCGTGCTCCTCGATGTGGATCGAGGAGAGGACGTCGTCCTGGACGAGGCGCTGCGACAGGATGATCGCGTCCTCGTAGTTGTGACCCTCCCACGGCATGAACGCCACGAGCAGGTTCTTGCCCAGGGCCATCTCGCCCTCGTCCGTGGACGGACCGTCGGCGAGCACCTGGCCGGCGATGACGCGGGCGCCCTCGTCGACGACGACCTTCTGGTTGAAGGACGTGCCCTGGTTGGAGCGGGAGAACTTGGCGACGCGGTACGTGTTGTACGTGCCGTCGTCGTTGGCCACCGTCACGTAGTCGGCGGAGACCTCCTGGACGACACCGTCCTTCTCCGCCTTGATGACGTCACCGGCGTCGACCGCGCAGCGGTACTCCATGCCGGTGCCGACCAGCGGGGCCTCCGCCTTGATCAGCGGAACGGCCTGGCGCATCATGTTCGATCCCATGAGCGCGCGGTTGGCGTCGTCGTGCTCGAGGAACGGGATCATGGCGGTCGCGACCGACACCATCTGGCGCGGCGAGACGTCCATGTAGTCGACCTCGGACGGGTCGACGTAGTCGACCTCGCCGCCGCGGCGACGGACCAGGACGCGGGACTCGGCGTAGCGCAGGTCCTCGGTGAGGGGGGCGTTCGCCTGCGCGATGACGAAGCGGTCTTCCTCGTCGGCAGTCAGGTAGTTCACCTCGTCGGTGACCTGGCCGTCGACGACCTTGCGGTACGGGGTCTCGACGAAACCGAACGCGTTGACGCGGCCGTACGAGGCGAGCGAACCGATCAGACCGATGTTCGGGCCTTCGGGCGTCTCGATCGGGCACATGCGGCCGTAGTGCGACGGGTGGACGTCTCGGACCTCGAAGCCGGCCCGCTCACGGGAGAGACCACCGGGGCCCAGCGCGGACAGACGGCGCTTGTGGGTCAGGCCCGACAGCGGGTTCGTCTGGTCCATGAACTGGGACAGCTGGCTGGTGCCGAAGAACTCCTTGATGGAGGCGACGACCGGCCGGATGTTGATCAGGGTCTGCGGCGTGATCGCCTCGACGTCCTGGGTGGTCATGCGCTCGCGCACGACGCGCTCCATACGAGCCAGACCCGTGCGGACCTGGTTCTGGATGAGCTCGCCGACGTTGCGCAGACGACGGTTGCCGAAGTGGTCGATGTCGTCGGTCTCGACGACGATCGAGGTGCCGTTCTCGCCGAGCGTGTCCTGCTCACCGGCGTGCAGCTTCACCAGGTACTTGATCGTCGCGATGACATCGTCGACGGTCAGCACACCGGCGTCGAGCGGGGCGTCGGCGCCCAGCTTCTTGTTGACCTTGTAGCGGCCGACCTTGGCGAGGTCGTAGCGCTTCGGGTTGAAGTAGAGGTTCTCGAGCAGCGTCTGCGCGGCCTCACGGGTCGGCGGCTCGCCCGGACGCAGCTTGCGGTAGATGTCCAGCAGCGCGTCGTCCTGGCCCTGGGTGTGGTCCTTCTCCAGGGTGGCGCGCATCGACTCGTACTCGCCGAACTCCTCGAGGATCTGCTCGGTCGTCCAACCGAGAGCCTTGAGCAGGACGGTCACGGACTGCTTGCGCTTGCGGTCGATGCGCACACCGACCATGTCGCGCTTGTCGATCTCCATCTCCAGCCAGGCACCCCGGGACGGGATGATCTTGGCCGTGAAGATGTCCTTGTCGGACGTCTTGTCGATGGAGGAGTCGAAGTAGACACCGGGCGAGCGGACCAGCTGCGAGACGACGACACGCTCGGTGCCGTTGATGCAGAAGGTGCCCTTGGGCGTCATGAGCGGGAAGTCGCCCATGAAGACCGTCTGGGACTTGATCTCACCGGTCTCGTTGTTGGTGAACTCGGCCGTGACGAAGAGCGGGGCCGCGTACGTGAAGTCGCGCTCCTTGCACTCGTCGATCGAGTTCTTCGGCGGCTCGAAGCGGTGATCGCGGAAGGTCAGGGACATCGACCCGGAGAAGTCCTCGATCGGGGAGATCTCTTCGAAGATCTCCTCCAGACCGGACTTGGTGGGGACGTCCTGACCGCTTTCCAGCGCAGCCTCGACGCGAGCCTTCCAGGCGGCATTGCCGAGCAGCCAATCGAAGCTCTCGGTCTGCAGCGCAAGGAGGTTCGGAACCTCGAGGGGCTCCTTGATCTTCGCAAAAGAGATGCGCAGCGGGGCGGTGCTGGCGCCGGTGTTCGTATTGGCAGTCGAGGCGTTGCGCGAGGCGGCCAAGAGGGGGTCCTTCCGAGGGCTCGGACTCACTACGCGCGTACCGGCCCCACTTGGCGTGCATACGAGAGAAATCCCAGCTCAGCGGGTTTCCATCGAGGGTGCTCGACAGTGGGCATGCCCCTGGTGACGGGCAGGGAGCAGCTAACAGGCAGCGCAAAGGGTCAGTGTAGCCACTTGGCCCACTGATGTCCAGAGCGGATTTCCGGAGACCGGTGCGATACCAATCTCTCCCTCCGGGATCCTGTTGTTCCTCATGCCTGGAGCAAGGCTTCCCTCTTCGCCTGCGATCCATGCCTCGTACTGCGGATCGATGTGGCGACGCGTCCTGAGAATTGCGCGCGACGTGCCGTTCGTCAAGGCCCCTCGGCCCCCGGACGCCTCCCGTGGCGCCGGTACGGGCCGTCGGCACCCCTTGCGGCGCGCTGCCCCGGGGCGCCCACCGGGAACCTCCCGACGGACAACGAAGATCACCATACTCGTCCCCGCCGCCAGGGCAAGGCAACCGTCGCGGGAACGCCCAAGGGCGACCACCCGCATGGGTGATCGCCCTTGAAACTTACACGTTCCCGGGGAGTGCCCGGTCACGTGGGGAGGAGTCGTACGACTCCGTGGGTCACTTGACCTCGACGGAGGCGCCGGCGCCCTTGAGGGCCTCGGCGGCCTTCTCCGCGGCGTCCTTGGCAACCTTCTCCAGGACCGGCTTCGGGGTGCCGTCGACCAGGTCCTTGGCCTCCTTCAGGCCGAGGGAGGTCAGCTCACGGACGACCTTGATGACCTGGATCTTCTTGTCACCGGCGGCGGTGAGGATGACGTCGAACTCGTCCTTCTCCTCGACCTCGGCGGCGGCGGCGCCACCAGCGGCACCGGCGACCATGACCGGCGCGGCGGCGGCGGCGGTGACGTCGAACTTCTCCTCGAACGCGGCCACGAAGCCCGCGAGCTCGATGAGGGTCATCTCCTCGAACTGCGCGAGCAGCTCGTCCTGGGTCAGCTTCGCCATGATGGCGGGTCCTTCCACTAAATCGGCAGGTGCCGGGATGTACATGTCGGCGGGCGTCTGCCTCAACGGCAGTTCTTTCGAATACGGCCCGCTACGACCGGTGCCGGATGGCTCCGGTCAATGCGCGAGCCGAATTACTCGGCACCGCCCTGCTCGGCGAGCTTGGCGCGCAGCGCGTCCGCGGTGCGGACGAGCTTCGTCGGCAGCGCCTGGAAGAGCGAGGCAGCCTGGGACTGCTTGCCCTTCATGGCACCGGCCAGCTTGCTGAGCAGAACCTCGCGGGACTCGAGGTCCGCAAGCTTCTTGATCTCATCGGCGGACAGCGCCTTGCCATCAAGGACACCGCCCTTGATGATGAGATTCGGGTTCTCCTTGGCGAAGTCACGAAGACCCTTCGCCGACTCCACCGGGTCACCGGTGACGAAGGCAACGGCCGTCGGACCGGCGAAAAGCCCGTCCTCCAGCGTGATCCCGGCCTCACGGGCGGCGATCTGGGTCAGCGTGTTCTTCACCACGGCGTACTGCGCGTTCTCACCGAGCGAACGGCGCAGCGTCTTGAGCTGCGCCACGGTGAGACCGCGGTACTCGGTCAGCACAGCGGCGTTGGAGCTGCGGAACTTGTCCGTGAGCTCGGCAACCGCGGCGGCCTTGGCGGACGTCGCCATGAGCCTCGGCCTCCTTCCGGGTGATTCGGACCGCTACGCGAAGGGACCTGGGCAAAACGAAACGCCCCGGCGCAGGCGCTCGGGGCGTACCTCGACCGCTCGGACCTCAAGGCCCTCACGGGAGTCGACTCCTGAATCACCTGCGCAGGTCGCCCGCAGCTAGCGGATCCTTCGGCCACCACGCCTTCAGGATGAAGGCACAGCAACGACCAGCGGTCTTTGGCTTCCGGAACAAGGTACGGGACGCGTCCGGCGGAAAGCAAATCGGGGTTCCGTGCGTGGTTGGGGTGCGCCTACCGGGGTGCCTCTTAAGCCCGGCAGGCGTCTGCGGGCCGTACTGGGCCGGTCGCGCAGTTCCCCGCGCCCCTTCGGGGCACGGCCCTTACGGGGCTAGGCGGCGCTGCCCGGGCCCTTTGCGTCCTGGAGGTCCTTCATCTTCTTGGCCAGTTCGGCCAGGTCCGTGACCTCGGAGGCGGGCGGGGTCTCGACGGTGACCGGCTTGTTCACGTCGAGGAACTTCATGGTCATGTCGAGCTGGCCCTTGCGCGTGGCGGAGCGGGTGCGGACCTGCTTGCCGTGGTCCTCGCCGTCGACCCACATGTCGATCTGGATCTTGTCGGCGCCCATCTTCTCGTACTCCGCGAGGTTCTTCTCCTGGCGTTCCCGCACGTCGGCGGGCTTGCTCTGGAGTTCCTGGCGCAGCTGGCCGAGGGTGACGGTGCCGGTGTAGTGGGTGGTCTTCACCCCGTCGATCGTCTCCTCGCCCACCTTGGTGACGTCCTTGGCGGAGCCCATGCCGCTGGCCTCGTCCGCCGGATTGCTCGGCTGGCTGCCGACCTTCCCCTTGCCGTCCGCCCCGCCCGCGGCCTGCATGGCGCCCATGTCGAACTTGATCCACTTGGCGTCGCCGCCCATGGTCTCGTCGGACCCCCGCATGTAGAGGGCGCCGTCGACGACGCGCATCTCCATCTGGCCGCTGCCCTCGGCCGTGGCGCCCTTGATCTTCATCTTCATCTGCATGGCCTGCGGGTTCATGCGGATGGCGGCCGTTCCGTCGACGTCCCCGGTCCCGGGCATCTTGCCGCTCATGCTGTACGACAGCGAGGTGATCTCCTCGCTCTTGCGCGCGGCGCGCTTGACCGCGGCCGCGGCCGTCGCGTCGGCGGCCTTCTGGGGCGCCTGGGAGGCACTGCCCTTCGCCGCCGGGCCCGCCTTGCTCTCACCGCCGCCGGAGCAGGCCGCGGTGCCGCACAGCAGCGCCACGGAGAGCAGGGCACCCGCCGTGGAGCGGTAGGTCGAACGCATGGTCTCCCCCAAGATCCTGGAAATACGACATCAGCCGCCATATGTGGTCATGACATGGCGATCATCAGGATCGTAGACCTTCGCACTGACGCTCCCCCATCGAATAAGCACATCAATTGCGGGAGCACACGAAAAGGCCGGGCCCCGCGCCTCCTGAGAGGTGCGGGGCCCGGCCCTTGGATCGACGCGCTACGCGCTCCGAGCGGTCAGATTCAGACCGTCTCGTCCTCGACGAGGAGGTTGCGGGTGCGGTTCGGGTCGACCGGGATGCCGGGGCCCATCGTCGTGGTGACGGTGGTCTTCTTGATGTAGCGGCCCTTGGCGGCCGACGGCTTGAGACGCGTGATCTCCTCGAGCGCCGCGGCGTAGTTCTCCACCAGCTTGGTCTCGTCGAAGGAGACCTTGCCGATGATGAAGTGCAGGTTCGAGTGCTTGTCGACGCGGAACTCGATCTTGCCGCCCTTGATCTCCGTGACAGCCTTCGCCACGTCCGGGGTGACCGTGCCGGTCTTCGGGTTCGGCATCAGACCACGGGGGCCGAGGACGCGGCCGAGGCGGCCGACCTTGCCCATGAGGTCCGGGGTGGCGACGACGGAGTCGAAGTCCAGACGGCCCTTCGCGACCTCGTCGATCAGCTCGTCGGCACCGACGATGTCGGCGCCCGCGGCACGCGCGGCCTCGGCACGGTCGCCGGTCGCGAAGACCAGGACCCGGGCGGTCTTACCGGTGCCGTGCGGAAGGTTCACGGTGCCACGGACCATCTGGTCGGCCTTGCGCGGGTCGACGCCCAGACGCATGGCGACCTCGACGGTGCCGTCGAACTTGGTGCTGGAGGTCTCCTTGGCGAGACGGACGGCCTCGAGCGGGGCGTACAGGCGCTCCGCCTCGAGCTTGGCGTCCGCAGCGCGGAGAGTCTTGCTGCGCTTCACTGGTGCTCCTCAGTGGTTATGGAGTTCGTGGTGCGGGCCAGCGCCGGCCCTCCCACGGGTACTGCGAGGGGAGTGTCAGCCCTCGACCGTGATGCCCATGGAACGGGCGGTGCCGGCGATGATCTTCGACGCGGCGTCCAGGTCGTTGGCGTTCAGGTCGGGCATCTTGGTGGTGGCGATCTCGCGGACCTGCGCCTCGGTGATCTTGGCGACCTTGGTCTTGTGCGGCTCGCCGGAGCCCTTCTCCACGCCCGCAGCCTTGAGGATCAGCTTCGCGGCCGGCGGAGTCTTGGTCACGAAGGTGAAGGAACGGTCCTCGTAGACCGTGATCTCCACCGGCACGACCATGCCACGCTGCGACTCGGTCGCGGCGTTGTAGGCCTTGCAGAACTCCATGATGTTGACGCCGTGCTGACCCAGCGCGGGGCCGACCGGCGGAGCCGGGTTCGCGGCACCGGCGCTGATCTGGAGCTTGATAAGCCCCGTGACCTTCTTCTTCTTGGGAGGCATTGCTCTCTCCGGGTCCTAGTGAGAGTGTTTTTGCCAAGCGCACAGTGCGCGCAGGCATACCGCACCACGATAACGGGTAACGTGCCGCAGCCAAAAACCGAGAGGCCAGACCGGGTTCCGGTCTGGCCTCTCGGGTGGTTCTGGAACCAGTGCGGGACTAGTTCTTCTGGATCTGGTCGAAGCTCAGCTCGACCGGGGTCTCGCGACCGAAGATCTCGACGAGGCCCTTGACCTTCTTCGAGTCGGCGTTGATCTCGTTGATCGTCGCCTGGAGCGTCGCGAACGGGCCGTCGGTGACGGTGACCGAGTCGCCCACCTCGAAGTCCAGCACCTGGACCTCGACCTTGCGCTGCGGGGCGGGCTTGCCCTCGGCCTCGGCGGCCTCGCGGGCGGCCTTCTCCTCGGCCTCCGGGGCGAGCATCTTGACGATCTCGTCCAGGGTCAGCGGGTACGGGTCGTAGGCGTTGCCGACGAAGCCGGTGACACCCGGGGTGTTGCGGACGACGCCCCAGGACTCGTTCGTCAGGTCCATGCGCACCAGCACGTAGCCGGGGAGCTTGTTCTGCTTGATGGTCTTGCGGTCGCCGTTCTTGATCTGGACGACCTCTTCCTGCGGCACCTCGGCCTGGAAGATGTAGTCCTCGACGTTGAGCGAGACGGCGCGCTGCTCGAGGTTGGTCTTCACGCGGTTCTCGTAACCCGCGTAGGTGTGGATGACGTACCACTCGCCCGGCAGACCACGGAGCTCCTCGCGGAGCGCGGCGACCGGGTCGATCGCGGCCGGCTCCTCGGCGGGCACCTCGTCGGCCTCGACCGCGGCGGCGGCCTCGGACTCGGCGTCGCCCTCGACGTGGAGCGCGGCCTGCTCGGCGGGCTCGCCAGCGGTGGCGTCCTCGGCGTCGAGCTCGTCGATGCCGTCGGCGTTCTCGACGATCTCCTGCGCGGTGTCGTCGCCCTCGACCTCGGCGGAAACAGCCGCGTCCACGTCGGCCTCAGTCGCCTCGACGGAGTCGGCGGCGTCGTTCAGGTTCGGGTCAGACACGTGGCTGCTTCTTCCTGGCTTCAAGGGGTGGAACGTGCGATAGAGGCGGACTCCCCAGGGGAGCCGCCTTACGCGCGGGTTCAGCCGAAGACGTACTTGACGGCTTGGGAGAACCCATAGTCAATCACGGTGACCAGGCCGATGACGACGACGACAAAGGCGATCACCACGGTGGTGTACGTGGAGAGCTGGCCACGAGTGGGCCAGACGACCTTGCGGAGCTCGGCGACGATCTGACGGTAGAAGAGCGCGAGGCGGCCCAGAGGGCCCTTCTTCCCGCGCTTCCCGCCGCGGCGGCCCTTCTGACGCGCCACCTCGTCCTCGGGACGACCGCTCTCAGGCGTCGCGGTGGAGCCAAGGGCTTCCGTCACTACGTCCTCACCTGAATCCGGGTCGTGAGCCGTGCCGCGCCCGGGTGAGCCGCACGGCTGTGCATTTCAGTACGTACGCATATGCACGCACCCTGGAAACGATGCGTGTAGCAGGGCCGAAGGGACTTGAACCCCCAACCGCTGGTTTTGGAGACCAGTGCTCTACCAATTGAGCTACGACCCTTTGTGGTTCCCCCCAACCTACCGCATCCGGCCGTACGCACGGAGTGCGTGTGCCGGTTGCGCCGTCGAGGGCCAACGACGGTTGAGTGTACGTGCTCCGCGGGCCGACGTCGAACAGCGCCACCCGCGCCCCGTCCGCACCCCGCCCGGAACAGCCGCCGTACGCAACTCATGTGCCCCGTTCGTCCCGTGTCTGGGACGATGCCTGCATGACCGCTGCGACTCCTTCCGAGCCCCCCGTCCAGTCCCCCACCGAGCGCCGGGTGTCCGCCCGGATCGGTTCGATCTCCGAGTCCGCCACGCTCGCCGTGGACGCCAAGGCCAAGGCCCTCAAGGCCGCCGGGCGCCCGGTGATCGGCTTCGGCGCGGGCGAGCCGGACTTCCCCACGCCCGGCTACATCGTCGAGGCCGCGGTCGAGGCGTGCCGCAACCCGCGCTTCCACCGCTACACGCCCGCCGGCGGCCTCCCCGAGCTGAAGACCGCGATCGCCGCCAAGACGCTGCGCGACTCCGGCTACGAGGTCGACGCCTCCCAGGTGCTGGTGACCAACGGCGGCAAGCAGGCGATCTACGAGGCGTTCGCCGCGATCCTCGACCCGGGCGACGAGGTCATCGTGCCCGCCCCGTACTGGACCACCTACCCGGAGTCGATCCGCCTCGCGGGCGGCGTGCCGGTGGAGGTCGTCGCGGACGAGACGACGAACTACCGCGTCTCCGTCGAGCAGCTGGAGGCGGCCCGCACCGAGCGGACCAAGGTCCTGCTCTTCGTCTCCCCCTCGAACCCCACCGGCGCGGTCTACAGCCGTGAGCAGGTCGAGGAGATCGGCCGCTGGGCCGCCGAGCACGGCCTGTGGGTGCTGACCGACGAGATCTACGAGCACCTGGTCTACGGCGACGCGGAGTTCTCCTCGCTGCCGGTCGTCGTGCCGGAGCTGCGCGACAAGTGCATCGTCGTCAACGGCGTCGCCAAGACGTACGCCATGACGGGCTGGCGCGTGGGCTGGATCATCGGCCCGAAGGACGTCGTGAAGGCCGCGACCAACCTCCAGTCGCACGCCACGTCCAACGTCTCCAACGTCGCGCAGGCCGCCGCGCTGGCCGCCGTCTCCGGCAGCCTGGAGGCCGTCGAGGAGATGAAGGTCGCCTTCGACCGCCGCCGTCGCACGATCGTGCGCATGCTCAACGAGATCGACGGCGTGTTCTGCCCGGAGCCGGAGGGCGCGTTCTACGCCTACCCGTCGGTCAAGGAGCTGCTCGGCAAGGAGATCCGCGGCCGGCGGCCGGCGACCTCCGTCGAGCTGGCCGCCCTGATCCTCGACGAGGTCGAGGTCGCGGTCGTCCCGGGCGAGGCCTTCGGCACGCCGGGCTACCTGCGCCTGTCGTACGCGCTGGGCGACGAGGACCTGGTCGAGGGCATCTCGCGCGTCCAGAAGCTGCTGGCCGAAGCGCGGGACTGAGACGGCGCGCTACCACAAGCGGGCTCCCGGCTGCGGCCGGGGGCCCGCTTGTGCGTTCAGGCGAGCCCCCATCGAGGGAATTCGGCTGCCTGCATGGAGATCCCTGCGGCAGGATCTGCCAGTGACTCCTCCCCCTAGGGGGCTTCTCATTTGGCTGTCGCAACAGCTTTCATGACGGACAAGCCCTGCCCGGCACCTCGCGGCACGGAGCGAAGTCTATCGGTAACGGAGAGTTCGTGGAGACGGTTCGTGACATCCAGCGGCTGCCGAAGGCCCATCTGCATCTGCACTTCACCGGGTCCATGCGGCCGTCGACCCTGCTGGAGCTCGCCGACAAGTACGGGGTCCACCTGCCCGACGCGCTGAGCGGCGGGGAGCCCCCCCAGTTGCGGGCCACGGACGAGCGCGGCTGGTTCCGCTTCCAGCGGCTCTACGACATCGCCCGCTCCTGCCTGCGCTCCCCCGAGGACATCCGGCGACTCGTGCGCGAGGCCGCCGAGGAGGACGTCCGCGACGGCTCCGGCTGGCTGGAGATCCAGGTCGACCCGACGTCGTACGCGCCCCGGCTGGGCGGTCTCATCCCCGCCCTGGAGATCATCCTGGACGCCGTGGAGACGGCCTCCCGGGACACCGGGCTGGGCATGCGGGTCGTCGTCGCCGCCAACCGCATGAAGCACCCCCTGGACGCCCGCACCCTGGCCCGGCTCGCCGTGCGCTACGCGGACCGGGGCGTCGTCGGCTTCGGCCTCTCCAACGACGAGCGGCGCGGGCTCGCCCGGGACTTCGACCGCGCCTTCGACATCGCCCGGGAGGGTGGCCTCGCCGCCGTACCGCACGGCGGCGAGCTCTCCGGCCCCAGCAGCGTCCGCGACTGCCTGGACGACCTGCGCGCGGCCCGCGTCGGGCACGGCGTCCGCGCGGCGGAGGACGCGAAGCTGCTGCGCAAGCTCGCGGAACGGCAGGTGACCTGCGAGGTGTGCCCGTCCTCGAACGTGGCCCTGGGCGTCTACGAGAAGCCGTCCGACGTGCCGCTGCGCACGCTCTTCGAAGCGGGCGTCCCCATAGCGCTGGGCGCCGACGACCCGCTCCTCTTCGGCTCCCGCCTCGCGGCGCAGTACGCGCTGGCGCGCGAGCATCACGGCTTCACGGATGCGGAGCTGGCGGAGCTGGCGCGGCAGTCGATCCGGGCGTCGCGCGCGCCGGAGTCCGTGCGGGCGGGTTTGCTGGCGGGGGTGGAGG
>NZ_JAINFC010000599.1 GCF_020740835.1 Streptomyces sp. UNOC14_S4 | reverse complement strand
CCCTCCACCGGTTGTCGGCTTTCCGTAGGGGGTGCCTGTTCGTTTTTCGGCTCTCCGCAGGGGGTGGTTGTCCCCCGCCATTGTTTGCGGGCAGATGTTCCGTGCGAGGGGGTCCAGGTTCCTTACTCGCGGCGTATGTACAGCGTGACCCCGCCGCCACGGACGTAGACCGCGGTTTTCTCCTGGAAGAGCCTTGTCAGTTCGGTGGACTTCGCGAACTCGGCTCGTTGGGCATGGAACCACGGTGTGCCCAGTGTGGTGGTGTCCGCGATCGTCCATACTCTGCTTCCCGGCGGGAGTTGCGTCAGGCGGTCGCGCAACTCCATGGGGGTGAGCTCCTTCCCGAAGAGGGTGCCGGAGGCCGTTGGTGATTGCTGCAGCGCGAGGTCGTGGAGTTCCGTGAAGTCCTGGGGGTAGGCGAGGGCGACACGGCGTTCGTGCAGGGGGAGGAAAAGCACCGCGTCGCCCGGCCTGGCCAGGCGTCCGGCCAGGGCGGCCACGGGGCCGAGTGAGTCGCCGCGGCTGGTGGGCAGGCGTTCACGTTCCTGTTGCGGTAGTTGCCACAGGAAGGCCGCCGCGACGGCGGCCGCCCCGGCCAGGGTCACGGTCCGCCGCCACGGCAGCGCTCCGAGGAGGCGGTCGGCCCCGGCGGCGGCGAGCAGGGGCACGCCCGCGAGGCAGAACAGCAGATAGCGGTCGAGGAAGAGCGGCTTGTACTGAGCCGCCGCGTAGAGCAGGACGGGTGGTACGAGCGCGAGTGGCAGCGCGACGGCGTTCAAGTGGAGCGTCTTCGTCCGGTGTTCTCCGCGTCCTGTGCGTCCCGCTCGGGGTGCGGGGGTGACCAGGGCCGCGGTGATCAGCAGCAGCGTGCCCGCCAGGACGAGGTCGCGGGGGCCCGCGAAGGACCGCAGCAGTGCTTCCGCCTCCGCGGGGCCGGGGGTTCTGATCCAGGAGAC
Organism: Streptomyces sp. UNOC14_S4; assembly: GCF_020740835.1. Taxonomy (GTDB): domain Bacteria; phylum Actinomycetota; class Actinomycetes; order Streptomycetales; family Streptomycetaceae; genus Streptomyces. Next base: position 3,214 of record NZ_JAINFC010000599.1, on the reverse strand, counting down.
CTGGGCGCTCTGCCCATGGGAGAGGACGGCCAGCGGCGCGAGCGCCGCGCACGCGGCGGCGGCCGTGAGGCCCCAGGCGCGCCACGTCCGGCCCGGCACCCGGGAGGCGAGCAGGGTCACGGCGTGCGCGGCCAGGATCAGGATCGCGAACTCGTGCAGCAGCGCGGTGACCGCGACCACCGCGCCGTAGCCCGCCCACCGGGCGCGGCCGCCGTCCTCGACGGCACCGGTCAGCAGCCACGTCGCCAGCGCGGCACCCGCGGCGACCAGGGCGTAGGAGCGGCCCTCCTGCGCGTAGTGGCTGACGAAGGGGGTGGCCGCGTAGAGCAGCCCGGCCCACAGGCCGACGCGCGGGCGGGCCAGGCGGCTGCCGAGGGCACCGACGAGCGCGGCGGTGGCCACGGCGGCGGCGACGGACGGCAGGCGCAGCGCGATCTCGTCGGCGCGTAGGGCGAGCACGGCGTGCATCAGCAGGTAGTAGAGGCCGTGGACGGCGTCGACCGAGCCGAGCAGATGCCATATCTGCGGCACCGATCGGCGCGCCACCTGGAAGGTGGCGCTCTCGTCCCGCCACATCGTGCCGCGGTCGAGGCCCCACAGGCCGACGGCGAGCATCGCGAGCGCGGGGACGAGCACGGCGAGCGTGGCCGCACGGCGAGCGGGGGCAAAGGCGGCGTGCCATCGCAGGCCGCCGCGGGCCGGTTCGGACGCCGGGGCCGATGGCGGTGGCGGCTCTTGGCGGAGTGTCCCCGCCCGCCTCGTCAGTACCGTGCGCATGCCGTCCCCCTCGCGTGCCGCGTCCCGGCCCGGCGCCCTTCGCGCCGCCGGTTCCGATGCTTCCCCCATCCGGCCGTGCGTGGGCCGGGATATCCACAGGGCGGGCCTATTCGTGAGTAAAGATGATTTATATGGAAGTGGATGCCGACGGGATCGCGGGGCCTGTTCCTGCCATGCCCAAGTCGCCCTCCGAGTCCGCGACGCCCGTCGAGTCCGTGACACCTGCCGGGTCCGCCGCATTCGTCGATCCCGTCGGCCCGCCGCAGGTCGCGGTGGTCGTCATCGGTTTCGACGACGCGGGCCGGATCGGTGACGCCGTGCGGTCGGCCCTCACCCAAGGGCCGGTCGTCTCCGAGGTCATCGCCGTGGACGACGCCTCCACCGATGGCACGGACCGCGTGCTCGACGAACTGGCCACCGGGGAGCCCCGCTTGCGGGTCGTGCGCCGGGCGGTCAACAGCGGTGGCTGCGGGGCCCCGCGCAACGACGGCGTGCGGGTCGCGACCGCGCCGTACGTGATGTTCCTGGACAGCGACGACACGCTTCCCGAGGGTGCGGCGAAGGCTCTCCTGCGGGCCGCGCTGCGGCATCACGCGCCCGTGGCGGCGGGCCTGTGCGTCCGCCGCGAACTGCCCCGGGGCCGGGAGACCCGCTGGCAGCCCGGTCTGTACCGGCGGGCGGGCGTCCGCTCCGCCGCCGACCACCCGGCACTGCTCCACGACACGCTCTGCGTCAACAAGCTGTATTCGCGCGCCTTCCTCACCGAGCACGCCATCGCCTTCCCCGAAGGGCCCTTCGTCTACGAGGACTTCGTCTTCACCGCGCGGGTACTGGCGGCGGCGCCCCGCGTCGCGACCGTGCCCGACACCGTCTACATCTGGCACGTGCGGCGCGACGGCGCACCGTCGATCTCCCTGGACCGCGAGCGCATCACCAACTGGCAGGCGCGTGTCTCCGCCCACCGGCGGAGCGTGGACGTCTTCCGTGAGGCGGGCAGCGAGGCGCTGGCCCGCGCGGCGCGGGTGAAGTTCCTCGACCACGACCTGCGGATGTACGTGCGCGAACTTCCCCTGCGCAGCGCGGGCTACCGGCACGCCTGGTGGCGGGTCACCCGCGGCTATCTGGCCACGTACGAGGAGGCGGAGCTGCGCGCGGCCCGCGCCCCGTCGCGCTGGATCGCCCGGGTGGTGCTCGCCTCGGAGGCGCCGCGCGACCTCGCCCGGCTGTCGCAGCTCGCCGCCCGCCCGGCACGGCTCCTGCCCCCGTACGCGGAGCACGAGGGTGCCCCGGTGTGGGCGCCGGATCTCCCGGCCGCGCTCCTGGACGGTGTCACGGACCCGGCGGAGGTGCCCGTCGGCCGGCTCCCGGTGACGGTCGACGCGGAACTGCGGCCCCTGCGCCGCGAACTGCGGCTGCGGGTGCACGATCTGTACGGGCGGCTCGCCGCAGGTCCTCCGCGCGCGGTCGACGTCGAGCTGAACCACCGCAACGGCACGGCGGGCCTGCGGTGCAGCGTGCCTCTGTTCGGCGATCCGCCGTGGAGCGTGCGTCTGCCGGTCGGCCTCGCGCGGCTCGCCGGGCTGGGCGTGCGCGACGGTGCGGGCAGCGCGCCGCAGTCCTGGGACATCCGTGTGCGGCTGCATCCGTCGACAGGCGGTTCCTTCCGTACCTCCGTACGGGCCGCGGGGCGTGGCCTGCACCGGCTCGCTCTGCCGAGCCTGCGCTTCGGCCTGCTGCTGGCCCACCCCTATGCCACGGCCACCGGTTCGCTGGCCGTCCGGCTGGCTCCGGGCGTACGGGCGGCCGCGGCGGTCGCCCTGCGCAGGCTGTGGGCGCGCGGCCGCCAGAGGCAGCACGGCCCGCACAGGCGGCGTGAGCGGCGCGACTGATCCGGCCGGCCGGACCGGCGGCCGCCTCACCGGTCGATCTCCTCGAACAGGGCCTCCCAGCGGTCCAGTACGCACGCCGTGCGCAAGGGTGCCACGTGCTCACGCGCGGCCCGCCCGTAGCGGAAGCGCAGTTCCCCGTCCCGCATCAGTTCGCGGAGTGCCATGGCGAAGGCCGCCGTGTCACCGGCGGGGACGAGGGTTCCCGTACGCCCGTGGTCGACCAGTTCGCGTACCCCGCCGGAGAGGTCGAAGCTCACGCAGGGCACCCCGGCGGCGGATGCCTCCGCGAGGGCCATGGGGCGCCCTTCCCGTTCGCTGGTCAGGGCCACCACGGACAGCTCCCGGTAGGCGGCCGCCATGTCGCGCACGCTGCCCCGGAAGCGCACCCGGCCGTCGATGCCGAGCCGCGCCGCCCGGGACCGGAGCCCGGATTCCTCGGGGCCGTCGCCGAAGAGGTGCAGCTCCCAGCCGGGCGTACCGGGCGTCTCGGCGCAGGCCACGGCGAACGCGTCGAGCAGCCGGTCCAGGCGCTTGACGTCCTCCAGCCG
>NZ_JAINFC010000598.1 GCF_020740835.1 Streptomyces sp. UNOC14_S4 | reverse complement strand
GCCGTACCCCATGCCCCGCCTCGCCCTCTACGCCATCGTCGTCTGCGTTCTCGCGGCGGTGGCGGCCGTCGTCTCCTTCGCCCAGGGCAGCTGGATCGGCGTGGTGTGGGTGCTGCTTTTCGGTGTGGCGTCCAACATCGCCTGGTACTACGTGCGGAAGCAGAAGAACGACCGTGCAGCCGGGACGCTGCGCTGAGCTGGGCGGGGCGCCTGTGCGTCTGCTTCTTCCGCTCCGCGCGCGGCTGCGGGTCCGTTGTGGCTGGTCGCGCCCACGCGGCGGAGCCGCATATTGAAACAGCCCCGCGCCCCTTTCGGGGCGCGTCTGCTTTCATCTCCTACGGGTTGAGGACCATCCCCGTCATCGGCGGGATGTCCGGCGTGCCCTGCCAGAAGCGGAAGAGTTCGCGGCCCCAGTACGTGTCCCACTCCGTCACGCCCAGGCCGCGCAGCACCGCGTCGATCATGTCGAAGAAGGCGTGGTTCACCTCGGGGATCCACAGGAAGCCGAACACGGCCAGGATGCCGAACGGCGCGAACGGCTCCACCTGCCGGCGGATCCTGTACGACAGCCAGGGCTCGATCACCCCGTAGCCGTCCAGGCCCGGCACCGGCAGGAGGTTCAGGATCGCCGCCGTGACCTGGAGCAGCGCCATGAAGCCCAGCGCGTAGCGGAAGTGGTCCGGCACCCCGTCCATCGCGCCCAGCCAGAAGGGCGCCGTCACGACCGCCGCGAACAGCACGTTCGTCAGCGGGCCCGCCGCCGAGACCAGGCTGTGCCTCCAGCGGCCGCGGATGCGATGCCGCTCGATGAAGACCGCGCCACCCGGCAGACCGATCCCGCCCATGATCACGAAGATCACCGGCAGCACGATGCTCAGCAGGGCATGGGTGTACTTGAACGGGTCGAGCGTCAGATAGCCCTTGGCCCCCACCGAGATGTCCCCGCCGTACAGGGCCGTCCGCGCGTGCGCGTACTCGTGCAGGCACAGCGAGACGACCCAGCCGGAGAGGACGAACAGGAAGACGGCGAAGCCGGGGCTCGCCGAGAAGTCCGTCCACACCGCCCATATGGAGACCGCCATGATGGCGACGACGGCGAGGAAGACGGGGCTCACGCGCCGTTCGCCGTGGGTCGCTGGTGACATAGTGAGTGCGCTGCTTCCTATTCGTTGAGCATTGCTGCCCGGATCGGATGATTCGCTCTCCGCACGGGGGTGCTGGAGTCCTGGACCGGCAGTCTGGTCCGGTGGCGATCGGCTCGTTCCTGGATGATCTGCTTCACTCGCGTGTGCGGGGTGTGCAGGGAGATGTCAGGGTCTCCGTCTCGTTCCAGGACGTTGATCGCTCCCGCGTGGTCTGCCTGCCACACCACCCCGCACCCTGGCCGGGTGCAGTGAAGCCGGTCCCCCTGGCGTTTGCCGAGGATCCGGCAACAGGGGACGACTTGTGAGGTGTAGGCCGCGTTGACCAGCGTCAGCGCAGAACCTCTGCGCTCTGACACGCTGTTGAGTGCCTCGGCCGTGACGCCCTTGGTCCAGGCGGCGAGGCGGCGGTTGGTGTTCTTGCCCAGCTTCTTCCGGGTGGGGAAGCTGCGGGTGAGGTCTTCGGCCACCAGATGCCTGGCCTTGTCCACGACGGCGTGCACGGCGGTGAAAGTGGCCGTGCGGACGCGGGACTTGAACCGGGCGCGGCGCCGGTTCCGCTTGACCAGGCCGAGGTTGTTGGCGTGGATGCGGTCGGCTTTCGCCTGGTCACCCGCTTGGCGGGCCTTCTCGGCGATGGAGCGGATCTTGGCCCGGCGGGCGTTCTTGGTCTTGAGGCAGTCGGACTCGGCGCGCAGCAGGGAGCCCAGCCCGGTGCCGTGGTGGTTGCCGTCGGAGTCGGTGAGGACTTCGGTGTAGCCCTTGTCCACGCCCAGCTTCGCTGTGCCGCACGGCCTGGTCTGGCGTAGACCAGGCGCATCGACGGCGTAGTGCACCTCGACCCGTCCGTCACGCAGGATCAGCCGGAGGGTGCCGGTGGGCGCGACGGTCGTGTTCAGCGGGATGGCGATCTTCTGCCTGCGCTCAAGGCCGGGGATGGCGATCCACGTGTTGCCGTCGGCCATGGTCCATACGTTGTACTGGTCGGAGCGGACCACGATCTGGTTCGTCGTCCTGCTGACGCCGTGGCGGACGTGCTGGCGCATCTTCCGGGACAGGAAGCTGTCGTCGTGCCACCGGCCGTACTTCAGGTCGGTGTAGGCCCGCTTACGCTTCGCCTCATCCTTGCAGCGGCGGTGTACCGCTTTGCGGACCTTCGATTTCCCGGCCTCGCGGTGGGCGGTGATGTCGGCGACTGCGTCCCGCACGGTCTCCTTCCATGCGTTGGCGAGCACCCCGAAGGTTTCGGCGGTTCCGTCCCTCATCCACGCATCGCGGATGGTGCGGTCCTTGGCGCCGTCGCGCAGTGGCGAGCCGTACCGGGCCCACACCAGAGTGCGCACGTGGCCGAGGCGCCGTGCCTGCTCGGCGAGCTGGGTGTACTTCCCGGTGTTGAGGTTCCTGGAGTAGGCGATACGGGTGACTTTCACCGGCCACCGCCGGACAGTTCGTGCCTGAGCTTCTTCTCGTAGTGGTGCAGGCCGTGCAGGCGGTGCGAGAAGGTGTGCACGATCGCCAGCAGGTCCTCCACGAGTTCCTGCTGCGGGGAGAGCATGTCGATGTTCGCGATGACGATCTCGCAGCCGTGCCGCCCGGCCACATGCTCGATCAGGTCGAATCCGAAGCGGGCGAGTCGGTCCTTGTGCGCGATCACCAGCCGGGTGATCTCTCCACCTTCGATCCGGTCCATCAGGGCGAGGAACTTCTCCCGGCTCAGGTCCATGCCCCCGCCGATCTCGCTGATCCACTCGTCCACCGCGATACCGGCGCCCAGGCAGAACATCTCCATCGCCGCGACCTGCGAGGCGAGGTCGTCCTTCTGTCCGGGTGAGGACACGCGGCAGTACACGACCGTGGACCGCGTCGAAGGTTCGAACCCGGGTCGCAGGGCTGTCAGCACGTCGGACTCGTCGAAGTACCGCTGCCCGCTGGCGGTGCGCTTGGCCACGATGCGGCCCTCACGTTCCCACCGCCGCACGGTCGAAGGTGACCGGCCGATGCGCGCAGCGAACTCGCTGATCCGATAATTCTTGCTCACAACGAGCAACACTAGGCAGCTCTGAACAAGAAATCAACAGCTAACCCTGCTCCTGTGGAAGTCTTTTGCCGTCGGGATTACCTCGGGTGCAGGAACGTACCGGGGGTGACGGTACCGCCTCTGCGGAGGTGCGCTTTACCGTCTGCTGGGTGCTCCTGTCCAGTGGGTGCGGGTTGTCTTCGCCTGGTCGCCCCATGCGGCGGAGCCGCGTGGGGGAACAGCCCCGCGCCCTTACGGGGCGGGTTCCGCCGTCGGAAAACCGGTGGACGTCCCGGGGGACAATAGGGCCGTGCGTTACGGGATTCTCGGCACTACCACGGCCCGCACCGACGACGGCCAGGCCGTCGCCCTCGGTGGACCCAGGCTGCGGGCTCTGCTCGCGGCCCTCGCGCTGTACCCGGGGCGTGCCCGGACCGCCGAGGCGCTGATCGACGCGGTGTGGGACGGGGAACCGCCTGCCGACGCGGTGGGCGCGCTCCAGGCGCTCGTGGCGCGGCTGCGGCGTGTGCTCGGCCCCGACGCGGTGGTCTCCACCGCCGGCGGCTACCGGCTGTGCGCCGGGCACGACGACGTCGACCTGCACCGCTTCCAGCGGCTCGCCGACGAAGGCACGGCCGCGCTCGCCGCCGGTGACCCGGAGCGGGCCGAGGCCCTGCTGGGCGAGGCGCTCGCCCTCTGGCGCGGTCCCGTCCTCGCCGACCTGCCCGGCCGGTCCGCCCTGGTGGGGCGGTACGAGGCACGGCACCTGGACGCCCGCCGTACGCGTCTCGCCGCCGCCGTCGCCCTCGGGCGGGCGGACCGGGCCCTGCCCGAGCTGACCGAGCTGTGCGACGGCCACCCCCTGGACGAGCCGCTCCACGCCCTCCTGCTGCGTGCCCTGCGCGCCGCGGGCCGCCCGGCCGAGGCCCTCGCCGCGTACGAGACGGTGCGGGCCGGGATCGCCGAGCGGCTGGGCGCGGACCCGGGCCCGGAGCTGCGGGCCCTGCACGCGGAGCTGCT
>NZ_JAINFC010000597.1 GCF_020740835.1 Streptomyces sp. UNOC14_S4 | reverse complement strand
CTTCGGGGCTCCCGTCCCGGACCCCCGGCGAGGCTCCGCCCCCTGGCCCCCGCAGGGGGCTCAAGGGGCGCGGGGAACTGCGCGGCCAGCCAGCGACGGCCTGCAGTCGCAAACCGGACACGCGAGGCAGCCCAATAGGCGCGGGGTCCGGGGCGAAGCCCCGGCGCCGACCGCCGGGCCGCACCCGGCCCCGCCCAGGCCAAGCGCCAGCGCTACTTCTCCGGGCGGACCGGGATCTCCAGTACGACACGCGTGCCGCGCTCCGCGCGGCGTCGCATGTCGAACGTTCCTCCGAGCTCCCCCTCCACCAGCGTTCGTACGATCTGCAGTCCCAGGTTCCCCGTCCGCTGCGGGTCGAAGCCCTCCGGGAGACCCCGCCCGTCGTCCTGCACGGAGATCAGCAGGCGGGCGTCCCGCCGCGTACCGCTCCGTACGGCCGTCACCTCGACGGAGCCCGTCTCGCCCGGTCCGAAGCCGTGCTCCATCGCGTTCTGGAGCAGCTCCGTGAGGACCATGGACAGCGGCGTGGCCACCTCCGCGTCGAGGATGCCGAAGCGGCCCGTGCGGCGGCCGGCGACGCGGCCCGGGGAGATCTCGGCGACCATGGCGAGGACACGGTCGGCGATCTCGTCGAATTCGACGCGCTCGTCGAGGTTCTGCGAGAGCGTCTCGTGGACGATGGCGATCGAGCCGACCCGCCGCACCGCTTCCTCCAGCGCCTCGCGCCCCTCGGCGGAGCCGATCCGGCGGGCCTGGAGGCGCAGCAGGGCGGCCACGGTCTGGAGGTTGTTCTTCACTCGGTGGTGGATCTCCCGGATGGTCGCGTCCTTGGTGATCAACTCTCGCTCACGCCGACGCAGTTCGGTGACATCGCGCAGCAGCACGAGCGAACCGATGTGATTCCCCTTGGGCTTGAGGGGGATCGCCCGCAGCTGGATGACCCCGTCGGCCCCCTCGACCTCGAACTCGCGCGGGGCCCAGCCGCTCGCCAGCTTCGCGAGGCCCTCGTCGACGGGGCCGCGCGAGGGCGCCAACTGAGCGGTGGCCTCGCCCAGATGGTGCCCGATGAGGTCGGCGGCGAGCCCGAGCCGGTGGTAGGCGGAGAGCGCGTTGGGGCTCGCGTACTGGACGATGCCGTCCGCGTCGAGCCTGATCAGGCCGTCGCCCACGCGCGGCGAGGCGTCCATGTCGACTTGTTGACCGGGGAACGGGAAGGTCCCGTTCGCGATCATCTGCGCGAGGTCCGAGGCGCTCTGCAGATAGGTGAGCTCCAGCCTGCTCGGCGTCCGCACGGTGAGCAGGTTCGTATTGCGGGCGATGACCCCGAGCACCCGGCCCTCGCGGCGGACCGGGATCGACTCGACGCGGACCGGCACCTCCTCGCGCCACTCCGGGTCGCCCTCCCGGACGATCCTGCCCTCGTCGAGCGCGGCGTCCAGCATGGGGCGGCGCCCGCGCGGCACCAGGTGGCCGACCATGTCGTTCTGGTACGAGGTGGGGCCGGTGTTGGGCCGCATCTGCGCGACGGACACATAGCGGGTGCCGTCGAGGGTGGGCACCCACAGCACGAGGTCGGCGAAGGAGAGGTCGGAGAGCAGCTGCCACTCCGAGACCAGCAGATGCAGCCACTCCAGGTCGGAGTCGCCCAGGGCGGTGTGCTGGCGTACGAGGTCGTTCATGGAGGGCACGGCTGTGAGCCTACCCGCGCCCGCGTGCCTCATTTCGTTCCGCCTGTCGGCCGCCCGGGCATGGACAGCCGAGAGTGGTCTAGTCCACAATGAACAAGCAAAGTTTCCGCCTTCCCCGCACAGGAGGGTGGATTCGAGGCCCGGCGCTCCCGTTCGTCCTGACCGCGCCGCGGCCTCCGGTCGGCCGCTCCCGGCCGCGGGGCCCGCACACCCCGCGTCCCCGGTGGCCGATGTCGGCTCCGGGCTGCGGTGCCGACCGGGTTGAGGGTCCCGGCCGGGCGCCGCGGCCCGTAGTGACGTTCGGACGCACCCCCCACTTCTCTCCCTACGGCTTATCCCCCGCAGCCCCGTTCGACACCTCCGGGCCTTTCTTCTATAGCGGTCGCTAAAAAACTCGTGCTACGGTCTTTCTGTAGTGATCGTTAAGGAAACAGGGGGAACCATGGGCACGCTCCACGGCAGGACGGCACTGGTCACCGGCGGCAGCCGCGGCATCGGACGCGCGATCTCCGAGCGGCTGGCGCGCGAGGGCGCGACGGTCGCGGTGCACTACGGGCGGGACGACGAAGCCGCGCGACGGACGGTGAAGGAGATCGAGGCCGCGGGCGGCCGGGCTTTCGCCATCCGGGCGGAGCTGGGGACCGAGGGTGACGCCGAGGCGCTGTGGAGGGCCTTCGACGAGCATGCCGAGGGCGTGGACATCCTGGTGAACAACGCGGCCTCCGGCGGCCCGCGGGGCCCGGTCGGCGAGGTGACGCCCGCGGACTTCGACCGGGTCTTCGCGGTCAACGCCAAGGCGCCGTTCTTCGTCACCCTGCTCGGGCTGGAGCGGATGCGCGACGGCGGCCGGATCGTCAACGTCTCCACGGGGCTGACGCACGGCGCCCGCATGCCGGAGATCACCCCGTACACCATGACCAAGGCCGCGATCGACGCCTTCACCGCCAACCTGGCCAAGGCCGTGGGCGGGCGCGGCATCACCGTCAACGCCGTCGCGCCGGGCGTGGTCGACACCGACATGAACGCCGCCTGGCTGCGCAACCCCGAGGCCTGGGCACAGGTCTCGGCGATGTCCCCAGCCGGCCGGGTGGGCGAGCCGCGGGACATCGCGGACGTCGTCGCCTTCCTCGCCTCGGACGACAGCCGGTGGGTGACCGGGCAGTGGATCGACGCGACGGGTGGGGCCTTGCTCTGACGCTGCGCTGCTCTGACGCCGGGGTTCGCCTATTGGGGTGCCTCTTGCGCTGCGCGCGCGTCTGCAGACCGGTGGGGGCTGGTCGCGCCCACGCGGCAGAGCCGCATATCGACAACAGCCCCGCGCCCCTGACGGGGCCCGACGGGGCCTGGCGGCGGACACTGGGGGTGGATGCCACACTCTGTTAGATTGGTCTATACCACCACTCCCCCACGTCCACTCTCCAGATCGGCAGGCCCAGCGTGGAAGTTGTCATCGTCCCGGACGCCAAGGCAGGCGGCGAGCTCATCGCGGAGGCCATGGCGGAGCTCCTGCGTCGCAAGCCGGACGCCCTGCTGGGCGTGGCCACCGGCTCCACCCCGCTGCCCATCTACGAAGCGCTGACGGCGAAGGTCCGCGCGGGCGCCGTGGACGCCTCGCGGGCCCGTATCTGCCAGCTCGACGAGTACGTCGGCCTGCCGGCCGACCACCCGGAGTCCTACCGCTCGGTGGTGCTGCGCGAGGTCGTGGAGCCGCTCGGGCTGTCCGAGACGTCCTTCATGGGCCCCGACGGCACCGCCGAGGACGTCCAGGGCGCGTGCGAGGCGTACGACAGGGCGCTGGCCGAGGCCGGTGGCGTGGACCTCCAGCTGCTCGGCATCGGCACCGACGGGCACATCGGCTTCAACGAGCCGTGCTCCTCGCTCGCCTCGCGCACCCGCATCAAGACGCTGACGGAGCAGACCCGCGTCGACAACGCGCGCTTCTTCGACGGCGACATCGACCAGGTGCCGCACCACGTCATCACCCAGGGCATCGGCACGATCCTGGAGGCCCGCCACCTGGTCCTGCTCGCGACGGGCGAGGGCAAGGCCGACGCGGTCGCGGCGACGGTGGAAGGCCCCGTCTCCGCCCTCGTCCCGGCCTCCGCGCTCCAGCTCCACCCCCACGCGACCGTCGTCGTCGACGAGGCCGCGGCGTCGAAGTTGAAGCTGGCGGACTACTTCCGCCACACGTACGCCAACAAGCCGGTGTGGCAGGGGCTGTAGCCCCTGCCGTCCGGATGCGGGCCGGTGGCCCGCTGCGCCCACCGGGTTGCCACCCGGGCCCGGTGGGCGACTGCGGGTCGTGTCCGGCTGGTCGCGCAGTTCCCCGCGCCCCTGATGGGGTGCGCTATTCCGTCACCTTCCCGGTTGTGGGCATGCGTTCCGCTAGAGCGTGTTCGTAGTTGCGATCACGAGTTGGTGGATTTCGGCCGCGCCATGTCCTGTGGCCTGGTAGGCCGGAGGTATGGCGCGTGGTGATCTGACGGATGATGAGTGGGCCCTGGTCGAGCCG
>NZ_JAINFC010000596.1 GCF_020740835.1 Streptomyces sp. UNOC14_S4 | reverse complement strand
CCGTGCACGCCCGCCCGGACACCACCCCGCCGGGCCCCTGGACCCGGCGGGGTGGTGTCCGGGCGGGCGTGCACGGTGAGCGTGCGGTGGCCGCGCTCGTCCGGGGCGTCGAGGAGGACCTGGAGCTGTACGGAGTCCCGGGGCCGGAGGGTCAGTGGCGCTTCGAGGGTCAGTTCCTCGATCGTCCGGCAGTCGGCGGGGTCGCCTGCCTGGAGGGCGAGTTCGACGAAGGCCGTGCCCGGGAGCAGGACCGTGCCGAGGACGGCGTGGTCGGCGAGCCACGGGTGGGTGGTGAGGGAGATCCTGCCGGTGAGGAGGTGCCGGTCGTCGTCGGCCGGTGCGAGGGCGGCGCCGAGCAGCGGGTGGTCGGCGGAGCGCAGCCCCAGCCCTTCGGCGTCGGCGGCGGCCGGCGCGGGGTCCAGCCAGTAGCGCTCGCGCTGGAACGCGTAGGTCGGCAGCTCGGTCCGGCGCTGCGGCCTGCCCGCGTGCGGCGCGGGCCAGTCGACGGGGACGCCGCGGACGTGGAGGGCGGCGGCCGCGGTGAGGAAGCGGCACAGGGTGTCCGCGTCACGCTGGAGCGAGCCGACGACGAGGGCGTCGGACGCGGTGCTCTGCGCGGTCTGTTCGACGGCCGGGGCCATGACCGGGTGCGGGCTGGTCTCGACCAGCACGGTGTATCCGTCCCGCAGCAGCGACCGGGTGGCGTGTTCGAAGGCGACGGTGTCGCGCAAGTTCCGGTACCAGTACGCGGCATCGAGCGCGGTGCCGTCGAGGGGTTCGCCGGTGACGGTCGAGTAGAAGGCGATCGCGGGGGTGGCCGCCGGGCCGAGGTCGCCGATGCCCGCGAGGAGTTCGTCGCGGACGTCCTCGACGGCGGCGGAGTGCGCCGCGTAGTCGACCGGGAGGCGGCGGGCCCGTACGTCCTCCGCCTCGCACCGTTCGCGCAGTTCGTCGAGTGCCGCGGCGTCACCGGAGACGACCACCGCGCCGGGTCCGTTGACGGCGGCGACGCCGAGTCGCCCGGGCCAGTGGGCGAGCAGCCGTTCGGCGTGCCCGGCGGAGGTGCCGAGGGACATCATGCCTCCGTGGCCCGCGATGGCGCGCAGGGCCCGGCTGCGGAGCGCGACGATCCGGGCGGCGTCCTCCAGACTCAGCGCACCGGCCACGTGGGCGGCGGCGATCTCGCCCTGCGAGTGGCCCACCACAGCGGCCGGTTCGACGCCGAGGGCGCGCCACATCGCGGCGACGGACACCATGACGGCGAACAGGGCGGGCTGTACGACGTCCACGCGGTCGAGCGAGGGCGCGCCTGGACGCCGGCGCAGCACGTCGGTCAGCGACCAGTCGGTGTGCGGGGCGAGCGCGGCCTCGCACGCCCGGATGTGTTCGGCGAAGACCGGGGACTCGTCGAGCAGGCGGGCGCCCATCCCGGCCCACTGCGAGCCCTGCCCGCCGAACACGAAGGCCGTGCGTCCCGGTTGCCCGACGGTGCCGGTGACGAGCGCGCCATGGGCCGCGTCGGTGCTCAGCGCGTCGAGGCCCGCGAGGAGTTCGGCGGGCTCGGCGGCGACGACCACGGCCCGGTGGTCGAGCGCGGACCGGGTGGTGGCGAGGGCGTGGGCGACGTCGGCGGGCCGGGCGCCGGGGTGCGCCTCCAGGTGTTGCCGCAGCCGGGCGGGCTGCGCCCGGAGGGCGGCGGGGGTCGCGCCGGACACCGGCCAGGCGAGCGCTGCGGGCTCGTCCGCCGGGTCCGGGACCGGGACGGCGGGCTCGTCGGTGGGCTCGTCGGCGGGGTCGCCCTGTTCCAGGATGACGTGGGCGTTGGTGCCGCTGACGCCGAACGAGGACACCCCGGAGCGGCGCGGGCGGCCGCTGTCGGGCCACGGGGCCGGCTCGGCGAGCAGGGACACCCGGCCCGCCGACCAGTCGACGTGCGGCGTCGGCGCGTCCACGTGCAGGGTGGCGGGCAGGTGCGCGTGCCGCATCGCCATGACCATCTTGATGATGCCCGCGACACCGGCGGCGGCCTGTGTGTGCCCGATGTTGGACTTGACGGAGCCCAGCCACAGCGGGTGCCCGTCGGGGCGCTCGGCGCCGTACGTGGCGAGCAGCGCGTGGGCCTCGATGGGGTCGCCGAGGGCGGTGCCCGTGCCGTGGGCCTCGACGGCGTCGACGTCGGCGGTGGCGAGCCCGGCCTGGGCGAGCGCGTCGCGGATCACCCGTTCCTGGGCGAGGCCGTTGGGCGCGGAGAGGCCGTTGCTCGCGCCGTCCTGGTTGACGGCGCTGCCCCGGACCACGGCGAGCACACGGTGCCCGGCCCGCCGGGCGTCCGAGAGGCGCTCGACCAGCAGCAGGCCGACGCCCTCCGACCAGGCGGTGCCGTCGGCGGCGGCCGCGAAGGACTTGCAGCGGCCGTCGGGGGCGAGTCCGCGCTGGCGCGAGAACTCGACGAAGGTCGCCGGGCTCGACATGACGGTCACGCCACCGGCCAGCGCCAGGTCGCACTCGCCCTGGCGCAGGGCCTGGCAGGCGAGGTGCAGCGCGACCAGCGACGACGAGCACGCCGTGTCGACCGTGACGGCCGGGCCCTCCAGGCCGAGGGTGTAGGCGACGCGCCCGGTGGCGATGCTGCCCGCGCTGCCGTTGCCGAGGTAGCCGTCCACGCCGTCGGGGGCGGTGGTCAGCCGGGAGGCGTAGTCGGCGTACATGAGGCCCGCGAAGACGCCGGTGCGGCTCCCGCGCAGCGAGCGCGGGTCGATGCCCGCCCGCTCGACGGCCTCCCACGAGGCTTCGAGGAGGAGGCGCTGCTGGGGGTCCATGGCGAGGGCCTCGCGCGGCGAGATCCCGAAGAAGCCGGGGTCGAACCGGTCGGCGTCGTGCAGGAACCCGCCTTCGCGGACGTACGAGGTGCCCGCGTGGTCGGGGTCGGGGTGGAACAGGTTCTCCACGTCCCAGCCGCGGTTGTCGGGGAACGCGGAGATGGCGTCGGTGCGGTCGTGCACCAGCCGCCACAGGTCCTCCGGGCTCGCCACGCCGCCCGGGTAGCGGCAGCTGACCGCGACGATCGCGACCGGCTCGTCCGACACCCGTGCCATGGTGGCGACGCGCGGCCGCTCCGGCGCGTCGAGGAGCTCGGCACGCAGGTGCCTGCCGAGGGCGTTCGCGGACGGGTGGTCGAACAGCACGGTGGCGGGCAGCCGCAGACCGACCGCGCCGTTCAGGCGGTTGCGCAGTTCGAGCGCGGCGAGCGAGTCGAGGCCCAGTTCGCTGAACGCCCGGTCCGGGTCGATCGCGCCTCCGTCCGGGTGGCCGAGGACGGTGGCCGCGTGGGTGCGGACGATGTCGACGAGCATGCGGTCCTGCTCGGCCTCCGGGGCGGCGGACAGCCTGCGGAGCAGGGCGCGCCCGGCCCCCGGGTCCCGGTCGGCGCCGGGGCGGCGGGCGGCGGGCAGGAGGCCGTGCAGGACGGGCGGCACATCGTCACCGGCGGCGAGGCGGGCCGGGTCGAGCCGCACGGGGGCGAGTACGGCCTCGGGGCGGACCAGCGCCGCGTCGAACAGGGCGAGGCCCAGCCGTGCGGGGAGCGCCTCGACCCCGGAACGGGCCATGCGCTGCCGGTCGGCCGCGCCGAGCCCGGCGGTGAGCGCGCTGTCCTGTTCCCACAGTCCCCACTGCAACGAGACGGCGGGCAGGCCGCGGGCGTGGCGGCGCTGCGCGAGCGCGTCGAGGACGACGTTGGCGGCGGAGTAGCCCGCCTGGCCCGGGTTGCCGGTGAGGCCGGCGGCCGAGGAGAAGAGCACGAAGGCCGACAGGCCGGAGTCGGCCGTCAGTTCGTGCAGGTGCAGCGCCGCGTCGGCCTTGGGCCGCAGGACCCGGTCGACCCGCTCCGGCGTCAGCGACGGGACGAGGCCGTCGTCGGTCACGGCCGCGAGGTGGACGACCCCGGTGAGCGGATGCCCGGCCGGGACCTCCGCGAGCACGCGGGCCAGTTCGGCGCGCTCCGCGATGTCACAGGCGGAGAAGGAGACGTGCGCGCCCGCCTCGGCCAGGTCGGCCCGCAGGGCTTCCGCGCCGGGGGCCTCGGCACCGCGCCGGGAGACCAGGAGCAGGTGCCGGACCCCGTGCGCCGCGACGAGATGACGGGCCACCAGGGCACCCAGCGTCCCGGTGCCGCCGGTGACCAGCACGGTGCCGCCGCGGT
>NZ_JAINFC010000595.1 GCF_020740835.1 Streptomyces sp. UNOC14_S4 | reverse complement strand
CAGGAACTCGACGCCCCGCACGCACGCGGGATGGCCCCCACGCCCGGCGGCGGACAGGGCCAGCACGGCCCAGGCCGTCATCACCGCTCTCCCCTCCCGGGACGGGACAGGGCGGCGCAGCGTGCAGCTGAGCGGTGACTCGCCCCAGGAGCCGTCCTCGTGCTGCAAGGAGAGCAGGAAGGCGCACGCGCGCTCGACGGCGGGATCGGTGGGTGGTACTCCTGCCGCGAGCAGGCCGCGCACGGCGAACCAGGTGCCGTAGGTGAAGCAGATGCCCCAGTTGCCTTCGAAGCCTCCGTCCGCGCGCTGGCTTTTCAGCAGGAAATCGCGGCCCGCGCGCACGGCACGGTCGATGGCGGCGGAGCCGGAGAAGGACGGGAGCCGGGAGCGTGCCGCCGACAGGGCCTGGAGGCAGGAGGCGGTGCATTCGACATGCGAGTAGTCGACCATGATGTCGTCGAACACCTGTGAAGGGTTGAGGCGTTCGAGCCATCGCCCGCCGCGGACGCGCTCGTAGGTGGGCCAGCCGCCGTCGGGGTTCTGCCACGCGAGCAACAGCCGTACGGCTTCCTCCAGCCGCCCCGGGTCCAGGGGCTCCAGTACCGACGCGTGGCAGTGCAGGACCGCGGTGAGGGCCTCGGCCGTGCAGTCACTGATCGGCCAGCCGTGGGCGCGGGTGGAGAACGGCCAGCCGCCACGGGACGGGTCGCGGTGAAAGCGGTCCTGTTCGGGCGGCTCCTCCCGGATCTGCTGGCTGTCGATGAAGCGGAGTGCGGCACGCAGCACGCCATGCCCGGTCCGGCCCTCGACGGCCCGGTCCCCCGCGGCGAGTGCCTGCACGGTGAAGGCCGTGTCCCACAGCTGCGAGGAGTTGTAGCACTGCATGTCGATCGCGGTCTCCCGGTCCCACACGTACGCGTCCAAGCCCTCCAGTCCCGTCCGGAAGCGCTCGCCGCCGGGCTCGCGGAAGTGGTGGACGAGAGTGTTGAGGACCGCGTTGACAGGGCCGATGCGCAGCCCGCCGGTGACCTCGTCCTCGTAGTCGATGTGCCGCTCCAGGCAAGCGAGGGCACGGCCGCGCACCCGGCGCGGGACCAGCCGTTCCCAGAGCCTCAGCAGGGCCGAGAGGGTCCTGAACTCGACCGACAGCGGGCGGTAGTTGTCGCACGGGGCAACGCTGGAGCGGTGTGCTGCCCAGTCGATGTGCTCGTAGGGTCTGGCGTACAGCTCGGCCCGCAGGGACCTCACGAGTCCGTCGTCCGCCGACGCGGCCGCCCGGCGTCCGTACAGCCACGCCATCGGCAGGTACACCTGGCGGGCATGGCACCACAGCCGACGGGGATGCAGCGGCGCCCACCGGGGCAGCAGCCAGCTCTCCGGGGTGAGCGGATGCAGCCCCCGGTATTCGTACAGGCCCATCGCGCACAGGACGACCTTTCCCCAGGACGCCGAGCGCAGGGGGGTGCCGTGCTCGTGGAGCCAGGTGCGCAGACGGGTCGTGTGACCGGCTCCCGGTTCCTCTCCGAGCAGGCGCAGGGCCACGTACCCGAGGGTGGAGGTGAACACCGTGCCGGGCCCTCCGGGGTACATCCCGATGCCTCCGTCGTCCCCGATGCACGAGATCAGGTGATCCCGCATCCGAGCGGCACGGGCGGCCGGAACGGGCTGCCCGGAAACGTGGCGCAGGGCCACGTACATCGGGAGGAGGAAGGTCGCGCCGCCGTAGGCGTAGTGCCAACTGCCGTCGTCTTCCTGGGTTCCCGCGAGGTTGCACATGTCGGTGAGAATGGCTTTCCGTACCCGTTCGCGTAGTTCGTCTGCCATGTCCCCATGCTGGAGCATGCGCATCAACGGGACAAAGGCTCACCACTCCATGAGGTGAACAGCCGCCCGTTCACGAGGCGTAGGCGCGCAGGAGGCGGTCCCGGTGGGGCGGACGGCAGGCGCAGCGGTCCGGCCCCGGGAGTGAGGGAGCCGAGGACGCGGGCCTGCCGGGCGCCGGTGCACGCCGGGAGCGTCCCGGGCAGGCCGAGCGCGCTCAGGAAGCCCAGTACCGCGAACGCGTACGCCTCCTTGGCCGCGGACGGGACGCCGAACTCGTCGGACGTGCGCACCGGAACGCCCGGCAGTTCCGCGCCCAGCATGCGCATCAGCGTCGGATTGCGGGTGCCGCCGCCGGAGGCGACGACCTCCGTGGCCCCGCGCGCCCGCACCTGGTCGGCGACGGTGCGCGCGGTGAGGGCGGTGACCGTGGCGACGACGTCCTCGGCGGGGACGGCCCCCGCTCGCGCCAGCGCGGCCAGCAGGTAGGGCAGGTGGAACAGTTCCTTGCCCGTGGTCTTCGGGGCGGGCCGTGCGTAGTACGGCTCGGCGAGCAGCGGTTCGAGGAGACGAGGGCACACCCTCCCGCGCGCGGCCAGGGCGCCCTCCGCGTCGAACGCGAGGCGGCCGTGGCTGACGTGGCGGACCGCCGCGTCGATCAGGGCGTTGCCCGGCCCGGTGTCGTAGGCGAGGGGTGCCTCGCCGGGCACGGTCACGTTGGCGATGCCGCCGAGGTTCAGGGCGACGGGGCGGCCCGGGCGGTCGCGCAGCCACATGACGTCGAACAAGGCGACCAGCGGCGCGCCCTGTCCCCCGGCCGCGACGTCGCGGGAGCGGAAGTCCGAGACGACCGGCAGCCCGGTGCGCTCGGCGATCCAGGACGCCCCGCCGATCTGCAGTGTGCCGTGGACGCGGCCGTTCTCCGTCCAGTGGAAGACGGTCTGGCCGTGGGAGGCGACGAGTTCGGCCCGGCCGCCGCAGAGCTCACGGTCGGCACGCGCGGCGACCTCGGCGAACGCCCGGCCGATCCCGGTGTCCAGGCGGCACACGGTCTCCATGCCGGTACGCGCCGGGGGCAGCGCGGCGGCGAGCTCGGCGCGCAGTCGCTCGTCGTACGGCTCGCCGAGCTCGCCCAGGGGCGCCAGGTACAGCGTGTCGCCCTCGGCCCACAGGTCGGCGGCAGCGGCGTCGATCGCGTCGTACGAGGTGCCCGACATCAGCCCGATCACGCGCATGGCCACGCTCCCGTCAGCCCCGCAGGGCGCGCCGGTGGTCGTCGGCGCGCAGTGTCGTCAGCGCCACGCCGCTGACCGCGCAGGCGGCCATGGCGTAGTACGCCGGGATGTCCGGGTCCGCGGTGCGGTGGAGCAGTTCGGTGATGACGAGACCGGCGCAGCCCGAGAAGACGGCGTTGGCAAGGGCGTAGGCCAGCCCCAGCCCCGTGCAGCGCAGCCTGGCGGGGAACATCTCCGCCAGCATCGCCGGGCCGGGACCGGCCATCAGCCCGACCAGGGCCCCGGCGAGGAACAGCGCGCCGCCCCTGACGGCGAGCGGTACGCCGTCCTCCTGGACCACCCTCATCAGCGGGAAGGCGAGGAGCACGACGAGCCCGGCCCCGGCGGTGACGACCGGCCGACGCCCGACGCGGTCGCTGAGCGCCCCGGCGGGGAGGATGGACAGGGCGAACCCGAGGTTGGCCAGACAGGTGGCGACGAGTGCCTGCCGGAACGTGGCCCCCAGCGTGTCCTGGAGGTACGAGGGGAGGACGACCAGGAAGGCGTAACCGGCCGCGGACCAGCCCATGACGCGCCCGATGCCCAGCACGACGGCCCGGACGACCTCTCGCGGCGCGACCTCTCGCGCCGGAGCCGCCTGAGCCGTCGGGACCGGACCGGCGGAGTGCTCCGGCGCCTGCCCCGGCGCCGCCCCGTCCAGCCGCAGCCGGAGCCACAGCGCCACCAGGCCGAGCGGCAGCGCGAGCAGGAAGGGCACCCGCCACCCCCAGTCGTACAGCGCGCGTTCGCCCACGGCCGTCGCGGTCACGGCGGCCAGACCCGCCCCGGCCAGCAGCCCCAGGGCGACGGTGAACGACTGCCAGGCCCCGTACAGCCCGCGCCTGCCGACCGGAGCGGACTCCGTCATCAGCGACACCGCGCCGCCGAACTCCCCACCGGCGGAGATCCCCTGGACCGCGCGTACCGAGGTGAGCACCCAGGGCGCGGCCGCGCCCAGCGTGGCGCGGGTGGGCAGCAGTCCGATCGCGGCGGTGGCCGCGGTCATCAGGAGCACGGACAGGACGAGCGCGGGCCGCCGGCCGACCCGATCCCCCACCCGGCCGAACAGCGCCGCCCCGACCGGCCGGAAGAAGAAGGCCAGTGCGAAC
>NZ_JAINFC010000594.1 GCF_020740835.1 Streptomyces sp. UNOC14_S4 | reverse complement strand
GTCCGCGTTCGGCCCGCTGTCCCTCGACATGTACCTGCCCGCGCTCCCCTCGCTGGCGCAGGGCTTCGGGGTGCGGGACGCGGACGTCCAGCTGACGCTCACCAGCTGCCTCGTGGGCCTGGCCGCGGGCCAGCTGCTCGCGGGCCCGCTCGGCGACCGATGGGGGCGCCGCAAGCCCCTCCTCGTGGGCCTGGTCTGCTACGTCGTGGCGAGCCTGCTGTGTGCCGTGGCCCCCGGCGTCACGGCGCTGACCGGCCTGCGGGCCGTCCAGGGCATCGCGGGCGCGGCGGGCATCGTGCTCAGCCGGGCCATCGTCCGCGACCTCTACGACGGGACCGCGGCGGCCCGTACCTTCTCGCTGCTGATGCTGGTCAACGGCATCGCGCCGATCATGGCCCCCGTCGTGGGCGGGCAGCTGCTGCGCGTCACGTCCTGGCGTGGGATCTTCGTCACCCTCGCCGTCGTCGGGGCGCTGATCCTCGCGGCCACGGTGCTGGTCGTCGAGGAGACCCTGCCGCCCGGGCAGCGCCGGACCGGCGGGCTCGGGGCGACCGTGCGCAGCTTCGGGGCGCTGCTGCGCACGGGGAGCTTCATGCGGTACGCGCTGGCGGGCGGGTGCGCCTTCGCGGCCATGTTCACGTACATATCCGCGTCCTCGTTCGTCCTGCAGCAGGTCTACGGGCTGAGCCCGCAGGAGTTCAGCCTGGCGTTCGGGGCCAACGCGTTCGGCATCATGCTGCTCGGCCAGGGCAACGCGCTGCTGCTGCGCCGCACTTCGCCGCAGGTGCTGCTGCGCGCGGGGCTGATCCTGTGCGCCGCGGGAGGCGCCGCGCTGCTGCTGTCCGTACTGGCGGACCTCGGGCTGCCCGCGGTGCTCGCCTCGCTCTTCGCCCTGGTCGGCAGCATCGGACTGATCATGCCGAACGCGACGGCACTGTCACTGGCGGGCCAGAGCGAGGGCGCGGGCACGGCATCCGCGCTGCTCGGACTGCTCCAGTACGCGCTCGGCGGCATCGCCGCCCCGCTGACGGGCCTGGGCAGTCCCGCACCGTCCATGGCCGTGGTCGTGGCGGTGTTCGCGGCCGCGGCCCTGCTGACGCTCGTACGCCGCCCGGGTCGCCGCGGGGCGACCGTGTGACCTCGCGCCTACGGTTTCCTGGTCGTCGTCATCGGCCGCTGCCCGTTCGAGAAGATCAAGCGCATGGGGTGAGCACCGGGCCCGCCCCGTGGGAGGGAGCAGCACATGAAAGAGCGCGTCCTGGGGAAGGACGGCCCCGCCGTGTCGGCCATCGGCCTCGGCTGCATGGGGATGTCGGTCGCCTACGGCACTCCGGACGACGCCGAGTCGTTCCGCACGCTGGACCTCGCCGCCGAGCTGGGGGTCACGCTGCTGGACACGGCGGACGCGTACGGCCGCGGGGCCAACGAGGAGCTGCTGGGCGGCTGGCTGCGCCGACGGCCCGGCCGCCGGGAGCGCGTGGTCCTCGCCACGAAGTTCGGCCTGCGGCACGACGCGGCCACGGGGCGCGTGGGGGACGTCGACACGTCGGCGGCGTACGTCGGGCCCGCGTGCCACGCGTCGCTGCGCCGTCTCGGCACGGACCACATCGACCTCTATTACGCGCACCGGCGTGACCCGGAAGTCCCCGTCGAGGAAACCGTGGGCGCCATGGCCGCGCTGGTGGCGGAGGGCAGCGTCCGCTTCCTCGGCCTGAGCGAGGTCAGCCCCGCGACGCTGCGCCGGGCGCACGCCGTCCACCCCATCAGCGCGGTGCAGGTGGAGTACTCCCTCTTCACACGGGACGTGGTCGAGGGGGAACTCCTCGCGGTCTGCCGCGAGCTGGGGATCGCCGTCGTCGCCTACTCGCCGCTCGGCCGGGCCATGCTGACGGGAACGATCACCTCGCGCGAGGACCTGGCCGCGCAGGACAACCGCAGGCGCTGGCCCCGCTTCGACGAGGGGAACCTCGGCCGGAACCTGGCCCTCGTGGCCGCCGTACGGGACGTCGC
Source organism: Streptomyces sp. UNOC14_S4 (assembly GCF_020740835.1). GTDB lineage: Bacteria > Actinomycetota > Actinomycetes > Streptomycetales > Streptomycetaceae > Streptomyces. Next base: position 2,208 of record NZ_JAINFC010000594.1, on the reverse strand, counting down.
CTCGCGCATCGGCTGCTCGCCCGCGCAGGCGGCCCTCGCGTGGCTCCTCGCCCAGGGGGACGACATCGTCCCCATCCCCGGCACCAAGCGGCGGAGCTACCTGACCGAGAACGCCGCGGCGGCGGACATCGCACTGGACCCGGACGCGCTCGCGCTGCTGCGCGCGGCGGTACCCACGGAGGCCGTCGCCGGGGAGCGGTACCCGGAGCAGACGCTCAGGCGGCTGGGGCACTGATCCGTTCGTCCGGGGCCCGGTTCAGCGGGAAGAGCGCGGGCCGGGTTCCGGGTCCGCTGTCGATTCCGCTGTCGATTCCGCTTTCCGTTCCGTGGAGTTGGAGGACGGAGCGACGTTGGTGGCCGCCACCGCGGGCCGCAGGGCTCGTGCGAGGGTGACGGCGTCCCCGACTGCCCAGATGTGGGTGAAGAACAGCCGCGGCTCTTCCGTCAGACCGTGATTGTGCAGCTCGACGAGGTCGATGGAGCCGCGGCGCAGGGCACCGATGGCGTCCTGCACCTCCGAAGCGATCATGACGAAATCGCCGTTGAGAGCGGCGCGGCCACCGCCTATGGGCTGGAAGTTGAAGGCGGTGGTGGCGCCCAGCCCCGGCGGCAGGGCCCGGTTGCCGTCCACGACGGTTTCCCGGCGGATGAAGGTGCAGGTGTAGATCCCGGCTCCGGCGGTTCCGTGGGAACCCAGCGCCGCGTCGATTCCCGCCGTGTCCAGATCGAGCCGGCCGGGTGACGGGGGTGGAGACGGCGGTGGCGTACCGCTTTCCTCCATGACGGCACGCAGGCCGCGGGCCAGGTCGACAGGGTCGTGTCCGTGCGTGTGAACGTGCGTCCACCAGACTGGAGGGGTCTGCTCCAGCAGGTGCTTGTGGATCGCGGTCTGGATGAATCCGTGGGCCTGCAGAGCATCGGTGAGCCTCTGCAACCGGCTCTCGGTGACCACCAGATCGCCCATGACCATGATGCTTCCGTCGCTGTAACGGACGAACGACGCGTGCGAACCGAGCGCGAGCCCTGGCGTGACCGGGATCCCGCGGGAGACGACGCGGAGATCCCAGCGGGGAAAAGGCGTGTGGTAGAAGAGGCCCCGGATCATGTTGCCGGAACGTCCGAGCGTCTTCGCGACCTCCGCCCACCCCGCCTGAGTCGTGGGCACAGGGGATATGAGGCGTCCCGCCGACTTCGTCCGGGCGGCGGACCCGGCACGGGCGTCGGCGATTCCGTCGGCGATTCCCAGCCTTGCGACCGCGGGTGTCAGTACGGCCATGGCCAGCAGTTTCCGCCGCCGCAGCGCGGTCACCCGGCCTTCGTGTTCATGTGATTCGCACGCACTCATCCTCGGACTCCTTGCATCCACTAGGGGGCACGTCGAGCCGGACGGCCGGATGCGGGTGATCGAAGCGTCCACATGGACACGTGGTCGTGTGGGAGCTCGCACGAAGCTGCTCAGCGCGGCACACACCCATCCACGTATGTGCCCAAACACTTGAACATGTAAAACGGTTATCACACAGAAGAGCCCGTTCGGGTGACGCGCTGGGGAGACCGCGTCCTGCCAGGAGGGACGGATATGTGGCCGCCCCAGGCCTGTGAGCGTAGAACCGGTGTCATTGGTGTTCGCCGCGCGCGGCGGTGAGGGAGAGGCGGCAACGGTGGCGGAAAACGGAGGACCGGTGGTGGCCACGCGGGCGGGCCGCGTACGCGGAATCGCCGAGGGGCCGGTGGCCGCCTTCCGCGGCATCCCCTACGCCGCCTCACCCGTGGGCGAGCTGCGCTTCGCCCCGCCACGGCCCCACCCGGGCTGGGGCGACGTACGCGATGCCGCCCGTTCCGGTCCGGCGGTGCCGCAGTCGCACTCGCGGCTGGAAGGCGTGATGGGGCCGCGGGTGCCGGACTGGGACGAGGACGGCTGTCTGAACCTCAACGTGTGGACCCCGGCCTCGGCCCTGGCCGAGAGCGCGGTGCCGCGGCCGGTGCTGGTGTGGTTCCACGGCGGCGGCTGGTCCAGCGGCTCCGGCGGCTGGGACTGGTACGACGGAACCCACCTCGCCGCACTCGGCGACATCACCGTCGTCACCGCCAACTACCGCATCGGCCCCCTCGGCTTCCTCCACCTGCCCGCCATCGGCGCCGACAACCTCGGCCCCCAGGACCAGGCGGCCGTCCTGCACTGGGTGAGCGAGAACATCACCGCCTTCG
>NZ_JAINFC010000593.1 GCF_020740835.1 Streptomyces sp. UNOC14_S4 | reverse complement strand
GCGTCGACGCCGGATCGTGCAACGGCTGCGAGATCGAGATCGCGGCGGCCTTCCGGCCGGTGTACGACGCCGAACGCTACGGCGCCCGGCTCGTGGCCTCGCCCCGCCACGCCGACGTCGCCCTCGTCACCGGCCCCGTCACCCGCAACATGGCCGAACCCCTGCGCCGCACCGTCGCCGCCATGCCCCGCCCCCGGCTCGTCATGGCGGTCGGCGACTGCGCCCTGAACTGCGGGGAGTTCGCCGGGGGCCACGGCGTCGAGGGCGCCGTGGCCGACGTCGTCCCCGTCGACCTCCGGATCGAGGGCTGCCCGCCCGGACCCGAGCGGATCGTGGCGGCACTGCGCGCCGTGACCGGCCGATGAGGGCCAGCGCATGAATTCTGCCGAACACGCTGCGGTTCTCGCGTCCGGGCTCGCGGGCGCCGGCTCGCTGGCGGGCGCGCTGCTCCCGGGGCGCGTGCGGGTCATAGCCGTCGGGCTGTGCACCGCGGGCCTGGGCGGGGCCGGGCTCGCAGCGGGCCTGCTGGCCACCGGCGGCGGCCACTGGACCGCCCACCTGCCCGGCCTGCTCCCGATGGCGGGCGTCCACCTCGCCGTCGACGCCCTGTCCGGGCTGTTCATGGCCGTGGCCGGAGCGGTCGTCCTGGCCGTCGCCGTCTACGGCACCGGCTACGCCCGCGGTCCCCACGCGGGTGGCGTCGCCTCGCGCGGCGTCCAGTGCGCCCTGCCCCTCTTCGCCCTCACCCTGGTGCTGGTGCCCGCCGCGGCCTCCGTCTCCACCCTCCTGCTCCTGTGGGAGGTCATGGCCCTCACCTCGCTGCTGCTCGTCCTGGCCGACCACCGGGAGCGCGCGTCCGTCCGCGACGCCGGGATCTGGTACGCCGTCATGACCCACCTCGGGCTCGTCCTCCTGCTCGCCGGGCTCGCGCTCTTCGCCGCCTGCGCCGGGGGCGAGACCTTCACCGAACTGCGCGCGGGTGCCGGCAACCTGTCGCCCACCGCGCGCGGCACCGTCTTCGTGCTGGTCGCCGCCGCCTTCGCGTCCAAGGCGGGCATGGTCCCCCTGCACCCCTGGCTGCCGCGCGCCCACCCCGAGGCACCCAGCAACGTCTCCGCCCTGATGAGCGCCGCGATGGTCAACCTCGGCGCGTACGGCATCATCCGCGTCGCCTTCGACCTGCTCGGCGGCGCGCCGCGCTGGGGCTGGGTGCTCGTCCTGGCCGTCGGCGCCCTGTCCGCCGTCTACGGCATCCTCCAGGCGGCCATGGCCTCCGACCTCAAACGGCTGCTCGCCTACTCGACCTCCGAGAACCTCGGCCTCGTCCTCATCGGCGTCGGCGCCGCCGGGCTCTTCGCCTCCTCCGGCCACCCCGTGCCCGCCGCCCTCGCCCTGGCCGCCGCGCTGCTGCACATCACCAACCACGCCGTCTTCAAGGCCCTGCTCTTCTGCGCCGCGGGCTCCGTCGCCCGCGCCACCGGCGTACGCGACCTCGACCGCATGGGCGGCCTGCGTGCCCGCATGCCCGCCACCACGGGCTTCTTCGCCGTGGCCGCGCTCGGCGCCATCGCCCTGCCACCCGGCAACGGCTTCCTCAGCGAGTGGCTGCTGCTCCAGTCCCTCATCAACGGGCTGACCGTGCCCGGCGTGACCGCGGCCATCGTGCTGCCGCTCGCCGTCGCCGTCATCGCGCTGTCCGCCGGACTCGCCGCCGCCGTCTTCGTCAAGGCCCTCGGCGTCGGCTTCTTCGCCCGGCCGCGCAGCGCCGGGGCCGCTGCGGCCACCGAGAGCCCGCCCGGCATGCTCGTCGGCATGGGCCTGCTCGCCGCGGGCTGCACCGGCCTCGCCCTGGTGCCCGGCATGCTCGGCAACGGACTGTCACGCGCCGTCGCCGTGGCCGGACTCAGGGGCGGACCGCCGCTGTCCGGCAACGGCTTCGAACTCCGCCTGGACCGGCTGGCCGCCTCCATGTCACCCCTGTGGGTGGCCGCCGCGCTCACCGCCGGCCTGCTCGCCGCGGGCACCCTGATCCGGCTCACCGCCCGCCGCGGCCGCCGCTCCGGCGTCCGGCTCTGGGACTGCGGCGGCGGCGCCCCCACACCCCGCATGTCCTACACGGCCACCTCCTTCGCCGAACCCCTCCAGCGCGTCTTCGACGACGTCCTCGCCCCCGAGCAGGACGTCGACGTCACCCCCGTGCGCGAATCCGCCTATCTGGTCGAGCGGGTGCGCTTCCGGCGCGCCGTACCCGACCGGATCGAGCACCGTGTCTACCGCCCCGTCCTCACCGCCGTCACCAGGATCGGGCAGGGCGCGCGCCGCCTCGCCACCGGCAGCGTGCACCTCTACCTCGGCTACGGGTTCTTCGGACTCGTCGCCGTCCTGCTGGCCCTGGCGGTGGGCTGGTGAACGGCACCGTGCGACACAGGGCGCAGGAGGGAGCACCGTGAGAGCCATCGGTACGGCGGCCGTCGCCGCCCAGGTCGTCCTCGTCACCGCCGGGGCCCCGTTGCTCGCGGGCACCATGCGGCAGGTACGGGCCCGGCTGGAGGGCCGGGCCGGGCCCGGCGTCGGCCAGCCCTGGCGGGACCTGCGCAAACTGCTGCGCAAGGAGGCCATCACCCCCGTCGGCACCGGCCCCGCCTTCCGGCTCGCGCCTCTCCTGCTCGTCTCGACCACCGCAGTCGTCGCCGCCCTCGTTCCCCTGGCCTCCACCACCACCCCCGTCAGCGGCAAGGCCGACCTGATCCTGGTGGTCGCGCTGCTGGCCCTCGGCACCGTCGCCCTCGCCCTCGCGGGCCTGGACACCGGCACCGCGTTCGGCGGCATGGGCGCCTCCCGGGGGATGACCGTCGCCGCCCTCGTCGAACCGACCATCCTCCTCGCGGCCGTCGCCCTGTCGATACCGGCGGGTTCCACCAACCTCGCCACGATCGTCGGCGACGGCGTCCGCGATCCCGTACGGCTGGCCTCCCCGGCCGGACTCCTCGCCACCGCCGCGCTGGCCGTCGGCGTGCTCGCCGAGACCGGACGGCTGCCCGTGGACAACCCCTCCACCCACCTGGAGCTGACGATGGTGCACGAGGCGATGGTCCTGGAGTACGCGGGCCCCGACCTCGCCCTCGTCGAACTCGGCGCCCAGATGCGGCTCGCCGTCCTCCTCGGACTGCTCACCTCGCTGGCCGCCCCCTGGGGCATCGCGACCACCGCCTCCCCGGCCGCCCTCGCCCTCGCCCTGGTGCTGCTCACCGCCAAGGTCGCCCTCCTCGGCACGGCCCTCGCCGCCGCCGAGGTCTTCTGGGCGAAACTGCGGCTCTTCCGCGTCCCCGAGCTGCTCGCCGGATCCTTCCTGCTGGCCCTGCTCGCGGTCACCGCCTCGTACTTCCTCACAGGAGAGTGAGTGAGGGACACATGAACGACAGCGTCTACACCCAGCTGCTCGACCTGGCGTGCGGCGCGTTCCTGCTCGCGGCCGTCGTGGTCCTGTGGCTGCGCCAACTGTCCTCGATCATCCGGGTCTTCGCCCTCCAGGGCGCCGTGCTCGCGGCCCTCGCCGCCCTGCTCGGCGTGCGCGAGGGCCGCTGGGACCTGCTCGCCGTCGCCGTCGGCATCGGCCTGCTCCGCGCCGGGGCGCTGCCCCACATCGTCCGGCGCGCCCTCGCCGCGGGCACCCCGCCCCCGGCCACGCACTACGAGGAGGACAACAGCGAGGCCCGCGAGGCCCGCCCCCTGGTCAACGTCGCGGCCTCCCTGATCGGCGCCGCCCTGCTGACCCTGCTCGCCTACGCCGTCGCCCGGCCCCTGGTCGAACTCGACCCCACCCCCGCGACGCGCGCCCTGCCGGTCGGCCTCGCCGTCGTCCTGATCGGCTTCTTCACCCTGGTCACCCGGCGCCGCGCCCTGGCGCAGGTGGTCGGCTTCCTGCTCCTGGACAACGGCATCACCGCCACGGCCTTCCTGGCCGCCTCCGGCGTGCCGCTGATCGTCGAACTCGGCGTCTCCTTCGACGTCCTGCTCGCCGTTCTCGTCCTGCAGATCCTCACCACCCGGATGCGGGCCGCCTTCGGCGGCACCGGCATCGACGACCTGCGGGAGCTACGCGACTGATGACGCACGCCACCACCGCACTGCTGCTCACCGCGCCCGTCGCGGTGCCGCTCGCCGCCTCGGCGGCCCACGCCGCCGGCGGCCTGCGCGAGCTGCGCCCGCACCGCCGGGCCGCCCACGCCCTGCCCCGGCA
>NZ_JAINFC010000592.1 GCF_020740835.1 Streptomyces sp. UNOC14_S4 | reverse complement strand
ATCGCCCAAGGGGGCGATGACGCCGGCGGACCAGAGATGGCCGAAGTCTCTGCCGAGTCCCCTGCGGGGGGCGGCGGTTGGGGCTATGTGCGTTTCCAATTGCGCCTACCGGGGTGGGGTGTCGGGGTCGGTGTGCGTCTGCGGGTCGATTGTGGCTGGGCGCGCAGTTCCCCGCGCCCCTGCGGGGCGCGGCCCCTTCGGCCGGCCGCCGGGCGGCACCGCTACAGCGGCCGCACCGCAGAGGCGATTTCCGCTCGCCGCGCCAGTGCCCCCGCATGCGACTCCGCCTGGAAAACCACGTGGCCCAGCAAGCAGCGGAAATCCTCCGCCGGGGGGACTTCGGCGCCCTCCGGGTAGTAGAGGGACACCTCCACCACGTCCTCCGCGGAGCGGAGTTCGTCCAGGCCCGACAGTCCCTTGAAGGACGGCAGGCCGTCGCCGTGCTCCGTGCTGAAGCAGTGCACTGCGGCGCACTTGGCCCGGGGTGCGGAGAAGACTCCCGCCGCGTAGGGGTCGAGGCCGGTGAACGCGGCCAGCATGACGCGGGCCAGGGAGACGCCCGTGACGAGTTCCACGAGCTGGGGGATGCACAGGCCGGCCAGCCGGGCGCCGATTTCTATGAGGACGGGCTCGCCGTCGGGTATGCGGAGTTCGCAGTGGAAGGGGCCGAGCGTGAGTCCGAGGGCCCGGCACACGTCGGTGACGTACGCCTCGACGGCGGCGCGCACGGGCGGTTCCAGCTCGTGCTGGACGACCATGCCGACCTCGACGAAACACGGCTCGGGGCCGAGCAGTTTCGAGGTGACGGAGACGACGGTGACCTGGCCGTCGAGGACGTAGCCCTCGACGCTGACCTCCGGGCCCGCCACGTACTCCTCCAGCAGCACGGGCCCCGTCAGGTCGCGTCCCATGTCGAGGCGCGTGTCGCCGCGCAGCCGCTCGTACGCGCCGCGCAGTTCGTCCGGCGTGTCCACCCGGGTGACGTGGATGCTGCCCGCCGAGCGGGTCGGCTTGAGCACGGCGGGGAAGCCGACGTGGGCGGCGGCGTCGGCCAGCTCGTGGGCCTCGGTGGCCTCGGCGTAGCGCGGCACGCGCAGTCCGGCGGCCTCGGCCGCCTCGCGCATGACGGCCTTGTCGCGGAGGGCCTCGACGCTGTCCACCGGCAGGCCGGGCAGCCCGAGCCGGGCCGCGAGCCGGGCCGCGGTGCCGACGTAGAACTCGAAGCCGGGCACGATCCCGGCGAACGGGCGTTCGCGGTGGCGCTCGGCCACCGCCTCGTGGAGCGCGAATTCGTCGTTGGTGTCGACGACGAGGAGTTCGTCGATGTGCTCGCGCAGCGCGTCGGCCACGCGGCGGTCGTCGCGGTCGTGGGAGGCGACGACGAGTTCGAAGCCGAGCGCGCGGGCCTCGACGATCAGTTGGCTCCCGGACGACAGGGGCTCGACGACCAGGACGCGGGTACGGGGTCGGGGCAGCGGTTCGGTCATTGCAGTGGCTCTCCGGGGCATCGGTGGCGGTGGGCCGGGCCCTGTCCGGGCCCGGCCCACCGCGCTGTTCACTGGTCGGAGCAGTGGTGCCGTGGCGGCCGCCGTCCGCGTCAGGCCGCGGCGGCCTCGCGAGTCCCGACGGTCACCTCGTACAGCTCGGCGAAGTAGTCGCCGATGAGGTCGATGAAGGTCGTGAGATAGACCTCCGCCTGCTCGGGCGTGCTGAAGCCCTCCACCGCGCGGGAGACGGTGCGGAACATCAGCTCGTCGTGGTCGTGCTGCTCGTCGAAGGCGATGTGCGCCTGCGTGCCGTGCACGTATTCCTTACCGAATTCCTCGGCGGCCTTGTCGGTGATCACCGGGTTGTAGCGGTCGGAATACCACTCGACGAACCAGTCCCAGATCGTGGTCGGGGCGGGGCCGGAGTGGTCGGCCTCCAGCCGCAGATAGCCCATGAGCTTCGCGGTGGAGATCAGGACCGGGGTGGCGTTCAGCTCCTCCAGGGTGAGGCCGAACTTCTGGAGATCACGGGTGAACATGTTCTCGTGCCCGAATTCCTCCGCCAGATAGCGGGCCAGCTTCGCGGCCAGCTGGTCGTCCTGGGAGCCGACCTTGTAGAGGGCGTAGCTGTCCACCTCGTTGTTGAGGCGGATCCGCAGCACCGTCTCGGTGATGTGGCGGATGTAGTAATCCCGGTCGATCCACTCGCCGCGGTGCAGTTCGCGCATCTTCGGGACCCGCTGGAACTGCTTCTCCATCAGCTCCGCGGCAAGGGTTTCAAGGCGATCACGGTCGAGTTTCGGCATGCTCTTCTACAGCCTTTCGAGGTGATTTCGCGAATTTCCGTAACCAGTGTGAAACACGCCTGGTGGCCGGTTAAATAGCCAAGGGGCAAGGCTTGGCCTCTGCCGGACGGAATGATTCCGGGCGTGGTGCGGCGGTGCTTCCGGCGCTCGTCCCGCTGCTCTCGGCGGTCTCCGCGAACGCGGCGACGAGCCGCAGTACACCGTCCTGCAGGGCGCGTTCGCCCAGCGTGTAGGGGAGCCGCAGGCGGCTGTCGTACGTGCCGCCGGTGCCGAACCGGGGGCCGGACAGCAGGCGGACGCCGTGCCGTTCGGCCGTCATGGCGAGGTGGCTGCTGACGGAGGCCCCCAGGTCCACCCAGAGGGTGGTGCCGCCGGGGGGAGTCGTGTACCGCCAGTCGGGCAGGTGCTGCCGGAGTGCCGAGGTCAGTGCGGCACGGCGCTGCCGGAGGCTCCTCCTCCGCTCGGTGAGCAGCCGGTCGGCGGAGGCCAGCAGCCGGGCGGTGACCACCTGGTCCGGGACGGAACCGGGCGTTCCCATGGCGGAGTTGAGCACCGCGAGCCGGTGCACGGTCGCGGCCGAGGCGCGGATCCAGCCCACGCGTACGCCGTCGCCGATCGCGGCCCGCGGGGAGTCGATCAGGGCCACGGCGCCCTCCGGGCCGAGGGCGGCGAGCGACTGCGGCATCCCGCCCTCGTCCAGGCGCAGTTCGGACGCGCTCTCGTCGGCGACGAGAAGGGTGCCGGTGCGCAGGGCGGTGCGGACCAGGAGGCGGCGTTCCTCCGTGGGCATCACATGCCCCGTCGGATGCTGGAAATCCGGTGTGATCAGCGCCAGTTGCGGCCTGGCCTGGTGCAGCGCGGCGCTGAAGAGCTCGACGTACCAGCCGTTCCGCCCCAGGCCGACGGGCCATGGCCGGGCGCCGTGGAGCCGGATCGAGTCCATCACGTGGGGCGGGGCCGGTGATTCGATGAGGACGCGCTGCCCGGGTCTTGCCCGGTGGCGCAGCAGCAGCTGCCAGCTGTGCCGTATGCCCTGGGTGATCAGGATCTGGGAGGGGTGCGTGGGCAGTCCGCGGGCCGTGTAGCGGTCCGCGACGGTCTCCCGCAACTCCGGGAGTCCGTAGGGCTCGTGGTCCTGCGCGGCGAAGGCCTTGGCCACACGTCCGGCGATGGATCCCAGGGCCTCCTCCAGCCGGGCCTCGGGGACCGGCAGCAGGTCGGAGGTGAAGTCCGCGACGACCGGCTGCGCGGTGGCGGCCCCGCGCCGTTCGTTCCTGGCACCGGGGGAGGGAGCGGCGGGCCGGTCCGCCGCCTGCTCGGGCAGGGTGATGACGGTGCCGGCGCCGCGTGCGCTGCGCAGCCGTCCTTCGGCGCGGAGCATGTCGTAGGCCTTGGTGACGGTGGTGCGGCTGATGCCCAACTGCTCGGCGAGGGTGCGCTCGGGAGGGACACGGGTGTCGGGTGAGAGCAGGCCCTCGCGGATGAGGATCCGGACCCGCTGTGCCAGTGCCTCGTAGGCGGGCCCGCGCGAACGCGAGCGCCAGTCACCCAGGAGACGACTCATCTGCCCCGGGTGCATCACATGCGATATGTCTGCCACGGTGTGCCATTCGGAAAAGGCCGACGAGCCCGACGGGATCGCCGCCGGGCACGCAGGAGGTGTCCCGCTAACCGGATTCGGCAGCAGGTGGTGCCTGGCGAATGGAGCGTCGGACACGCGACAGGGCACAGCTGGGGTCGGGGCGGTTCTGGCTCTGCACGTGCGGCGACGGGGTGCCCGAGCAGGCGGCGGAGCGGTACGTACGGCCGGTACGGCCGCCGGGATGCGGAACCGTTCTGGGCCCGGCGCCGTGCACGCGGCACGGCACGCCGAAACGCTTGGAGTCCCCCGTCATGCGCACATGCTCCGCAGGGGCGCGTCGGGGTGTCAAGGCGATTGGGGGGCGCCGGTGCGCTGTATGAC
>NZ_JAINFC010000591.1 GCF_020740835.1 Streptomyces sp. UNOC14_S4 | reverse complement strand
CGCCTCCCACTGCTCGCCCCGCCGCCCCGCGTCCATCGCCTCGTTGGCGAGCCGGTCGGCGTGCTTGTTCCGCTCGCGCGGGATCCACTGGTAGTCGACCCGCCCGGGCGGGAAGATCCGCCCGGCCTCGGCGGCCAGCGGCTTCATGTCCGGATGCTTGACCTTCCAGCGGCCGGACATCTGCTCCACGACGAGCTTGGAGTCCATCCGGACCAGGACGGCGGCCTCCGGGTCGAGCTCCTTCGCCGCCTTCAGGCCCGCGATGAGGCCCTTGTACTCGGCGACGTTGTTGGTGGCCGTGCCGATGTACTCGGCGGTCTCGGCGAGCGCCTCGCCCGTCGCCGGGTCCAGTACGACCGCGCCGTAGCCGGCGGGCCCGGGGTTGCCCCGGGAGCCGCCGTCGGCCTCGACGACGAAGCGGTGCGCCATGGGTGCTTACAGACCCGACTCGGCGATGCGGACCAGGATGCGGGAGCAGTTCTCGCAGCGCACGACGGCGTCGGCGGCCGCGGCACGCACCTCGTTGAGCTCGGTGAGGTCGAGCTCCAGGCGGCAGCCCTCGCAGCGGCGCTGGTAGAGGCGGGCCGCGCCGATGCCGCCCTGCTTGACGCGCACCTTGTCGTACAGGCCCAGGAGGTCCGCCGGGACGGAGCCCGCGACGATCTCCCGCTCCTTGGTGACGGAGGCGACCTCAGCGTCGATCCCGGCGAACGCGGCGTCGCGGCGCGCGACGGCGTCGGTGACCTTGGCCTGGACGGAGTCGACGCGGGCGGTCAGCTCGGTGACCCGCTCCTGCGCGGACTCGCGGCGCTCCATGACCTCGAGGACGACGTCCTCCAGGTCGCCCTGGCGCTTGGCGAGGGAGGCGATCTCGTGCTGGAGGTTCTCCAGGTCCTTGGCGGACAGGCCGACGCCGCTGTCCAGGCGCTGCTGGTCACGGGCGGCGCGCTGGCGCACCTGGTCGACGTCCTGCTCGGCCTTGGCCTGCTCGCGGGCGGTGTCGCTCTCCTCGGTCTGCGCGGCGACGAGGAGGTCGCGGTGCTGGCTGAAATCGGCCTCCAGGGCCGTGATCTCGGCGTGCTCGGGCAGGCTCTTGCGCTTGTGGGCGAGCTGGCCGAGGCGGGTGTCGAGGGCCTGGAGGTCGAGGAGGCGCTTCTGGTCGGCGGGCGCGGCGTTCAGTTGGGGGCTCCTGTGGTTACTTGTGCGCGGAATGCGGGGTAGGCGACGCCGCGTGGGCGGTCCAGGGGTCGGTGACCGTACGGGAGACGTGGGTGCGCAGGCCCCACCCGTGGCGGTCGGAGATCTCGTCGAGCTGGGCGGCGGCCTGCTCGGTCCAGGGCCACTCGGTGGCCCAGTGCGCTGCGTCGACCAGGGCGAGCGGGCTGTGCTGCGCCGCCTCGGACGCCGGGTGGTGGCGCAGGTCGGCGGTGACGTAGGCGTCCACGCCCGCGGCCCGCACCTCGTCGAAGAGGGAGTCGCCGGAGCCGCCGCAGACGGCGACCGTGCGGATCGTACGGTCCGGGTCGCCCGCGACGCGGATGCCCTGCGCGGTGCCGGGCAGCCGCTTCGCGGCGCGCTCGGCGAACTCGGCGAGCTTCACCGGCGGGTCGACCGCGCAGATCCGGCCGAGGCCGCGGCGGCCCGCCGGGTCGGTCGGGTCGGGCACGAGGGGGCCGGTGACCCGCAGGTCGAGGGCGCCCGCGAGGGCGTCGGAGACGCCGGGGTCGGCGCGGTCGGCGTTGGTGTGCGCGACGTGCAGGGCGATGTCGTGCTTGATCAGCGTGTGCACGGCCCGGCCCTTGAAGGTGCCCGCGGAGACGGTGGTCGTCCCCCGCAGCCAGAGCGGGTGGTGGGTCACGAGCAGGTCGGCGCCGAGGCGTACGGCCTCGTCGACGACCTCCTGGACGGGGTCGACGGCGAAGAGGACCCGGCCGACCGGGGCTTCGGGGTCGCCGCAGACCGTGCCGACGGCGTCCCACTGCTCGGCCCGCTCCGGGGGCCAGAGCGCGTCGAGGGCGGCGATGACTTCAGACAGTGCGGGCACGGGGGCAAGGCTACCTGTCCGCCGCGCCCGAGCGGCCATCGCGCGGGCGGCGGCCGCCGTCACGGCCTCCCGGCGGCTGTCGTCACGGTCTTCCGGTGGCCGCCGTCACGGCCTCCCGGTGGCCTCCCGACAACCGCCGTCAGGACTTCACGAGGAAGCCGCGCAGGTCGTCCAGGACGCTGTTGGCGGCGGTCACGCCGAGGCCGAGGTACCAGGTCTCGTCCTTGACGTCCTTGGCGCGGCCCTCCTTCACCGCCGTGAGGTTCTTCCACAGCGGGTTGTCCTCGGCGCTGTCGCGCTTCGTCTTGTCCGGGTCGCCGTAGACACCGGTGAAGATCCAGTCGGCGTCGGCCTGGTCGATGTTCTCCGGGCTGATCTGCTCGGCGAGCTTGTCGCCCTGCTGGTTCTTCGGCCGCGGCAGGCCGGCGTCCTTGAGGATCGTGCCGATGAAGGACTGCCCGGCGTACAGGCGGGTGAACTGCGGCATGTAGCGGAGCATGGTGATCGTCGGCTTCTTCTCGCCGACGTCCTCGCCGAGCTTCTTCGCCTTGGCCTCGTAGGCGTCGAGGTTCTTCTTCGCCTCGGCGGTGCGGTCGAGGGCGGCCGCGTTGAGGAGGTAGTTCTCCTTCCAGGTGAAGCCGGGGCGGACGGAGAAGACGGTCGGGGCGATCTTCGACAGGCTCTGGTAGCTCTTCTCGGCGCGGAGCTTGCTGCCCAGGATCAGGTCGGGGTGGAGGTCGTTGATGGCCTCCAGGTCGAGGTTGTTGATGGTGCCGACGTTCTTGGGCTCCCCGGCGTCCTTCTTCAGGTAGTCGGGGATCCCCTGGCTGCCCTCGGTGGGGGCCCAGCCGACCGGCTTGATGCCGAGGGAGACGACGTTGTCGAGCTCGCCGACGTCGAGGACGACGACCCGCTTGGGCCGCTCCTTGATCTCCGTCCTGCCGAGGGCGTGGGTGATCGTGCGCGGGAACTGGCCGGGCGCGGCGTCCGTGCCCATCTTCTTCGTCTGCTCGCCCGCCTTGCCGAAGTCCTTGCCGCCCTCGGCGACGGCCTTGGAGCCGTTCCCGCCGTCCTTGCCCGCCTTGTCCCCGCCGTCACCGGAGGAACCGCAGGCCGCGAGGGAGAGCGCGGCGGCGAGGGACAGGGCGACGGCGGCCGGGCCGCGGTGGCGGAGGGACATCGCGTACTCCTGGGGACGAGAGGGGGCGAGGGGGACGGGACGCACAACGTGTGGCCACCGCAGGATCGGCAGCCACTTAGGTTCGCCTTACCTTATATCCGGGCGGAGCGCGCGAAGCACACCCACCCCCCATCGCTCAGGCGAATCGGACATCCGCCACCCTTACCGGTGAAGCGGACCCGCTCTCATTGTTCGGCAGGTAGTGCGATAACTACGTTCAGTGCCGGAGGTGACGTTTCTCATGACGGTCTGTGCCCCCCAGAGCACTCCACAGAGCACCCCGCGGACCGCGCCGACGGACACGAGACGCGCGGCATTGACGGTCACGGCGGACGGTTCGTACGCCGCGCGGCTGGCTCTCGACGGCGGTACGGGCGGCTGGTTCCCCGAGCGCTGGACGCTCGACGGCCCCGAACCGTACGCCGTGCCGCTGCCCGGCACCCAGCCCGAGGAGCCGGACAGCGAGGTGCTGCCGCTGGCGGACGGCCGCGTCCTGATCCGCCGCAGGGTCGCCGACCGGCACATGCTCGCGCTGCTCTACCCCACCGGCCCCGCCACCGGCGAACTGCCCGTCGGCTCCGTCGACTGCGCCCGGCTGTCGCTGCTCCCCCCGTCGCCCGGCGGCCAGGCGGCGTACGGGCTGGTGCACGGCGAGCGCTCCACCGGGCTGTGGCTGCTGCACGGCGGCGCGTTCGGCCCGGAGCGGATCGTGGAGGTGCCGGGCCTGTGCGCGGGCGGCGCCTGGCTGGACCGCACGGGCAGGCTGCTCGCCCTCGACCGCGAGCTGGAGGGCCGCACGAAGACCGTGGTCGTCGACCTGGAGCGCGGCGGCGAGACCAGCCCGCTGCTCCAGATCACCGAGGAGAGCAACGACCGGCTGCAGCTGGCCGATCCGGACAGCGGCCTGCTGCTCGTCCGCTCGGACGCCCCCGGGCAGGACCGGCTGGGCTGGGGGGTGCTGGGCTCGTCGCGGCCGGTGCGCTTCCCGGAGTGCCTGCGGCTGTCCAACGCCACGCTCACGCCCTTCGCCGCGCAGCCCGGCCAGGAGCTGGCGCCCGAGGGA
>NZ_JAINFC010000590.1 GCF_020740835.1 Streptomyces sp. UNOC14_S4 | reverse complement strand
ATCGAGCTCCGCCTCCGCCCCCACCACCGCACAGTCGTAGGGATCGTCCAGCCACCCGTCCGGCAGGACAACCCGGCTGCGCCCGGACGTACGCCCCCGGGGCCCGTCGGCCCCGAGGGGCCACGGCTGGTCGCCATCGACCTCGGCGAGGAGGTCGGCGAGCTCGGCCAGGGACGACGAGACGGCGAGCCGCTTGCGCAGTTCGGAGCCGACGGAGAAGCCCTTGGTGTACCAGGCGACGTGCTTGCGGAAGTCGATGACGCCGCGCGCCTCGTCCTCCAGCCACTCCCCCAGCAGCTCGGCGTGGCGCACCATGACGTGCGCGACCTCCTTGAAGGAGGGGGCCGCCGGGGCCCCGCCGCCCTCGAAGGCGGCGACGAGGTCGCCGAAGAGCCAGGGCCGTCCGAGGCAGCCGCGGCCGACGACGACGCCGTCGCAGCCGGTCTCGCGCACCATGCGGACGGCGTCCTCCGCCGACCAGATGTCGCCGTTGCCGAGGACCGGTATCTCCGGCACGGCCTCCTTCAGGCGGGCGATGGCGTCCCAGTCGGCCGTGCCGCCGTAGTGCTGGGCGGCGGTGCGGCCGTGCAGGGCGATGGCCGTGACGCCTTCCTCGACGGCGATGCGCCCGGCGTCGAGGAAGGTCATGTGGTCGTCGTCGATGCCCTTGCGCATCTTCATGGTGACGGGCAGGGAGCCGGCGCCCGCGACCGCCTCGCGCAGGATCGAGCGCAGCAGGTTCCGCTTGTACGGCAGGGCCGAGCCGCCACCCTTACGGGTGACCTTGGGCACGGGGCAGCCGAAGTTGAGGTCGATGTGGTCGGCCAGGTCCTCGTCCACGATCATGCGGACGGCCCTGCCGACGGTCACCGGGTCGACACCGTAGAGCTGGACCGAGCGCGGCTTCTCCGTGCCGTCGAAGTGGATCAGCCGCATGGTCTTGGCGTCCCGCTCGACGAGCGCCCGAGTCGTGATCATCTCGCTGACGAAGAGCCCCTTGCCCCCGCTGAACTCACGGCACAGCGTGCGGAAAGGCGCATTGGTGATCCCGGCCATCGGGGCGAGCACCACCGGCGGCCACACGGTGTGCGGGCCGATCTGGAGCGGCGAGGCGGCGTCATTCGTCATGCACCCATTGTCGCGTACCCCTCCGGCCCGATTAGTTGTACGCTTTAAATAATTGCAGAAATACAACCACTGCCCGAGGTGCTGCCCGCATGCCCGAGTCAGAGCTCTCCCGCCGTCGGCGCCTGCTGGTGCTGGCCATCTGCTGTACGAGCCTGCTGATCGTCAGCCTCGACAACACGATCCTGAACGTCGCCCTGCCGTCGATGCAGAAGGAGCTGCACGCCTCGATTCCGGGCCTGCAGTGGACGATCGACGCCTACACCGTCGTCCTGGCCTCGCTGCTGATGCTGGGCGGCTCGACCGCCGACCGCGTCGGCCGCAGACGGATCTTCCAGACGGGGCTCGTGCTCTTCACGGCGGGCTCGGCGCTGTGCAGCCTGGCGCCGGGTCTGGGCTGGCTCGTCGCGTTCCGGATGGTGCAGGCGGTGGGCGGCTCGATGCTCAACCCCGTGGCGATGTCGATCATCACCAACACCTTCACCGACCCCCGGGAACGGGCGCGCGCGATCGGCCTGTGGGGCGGGGTCGTCGGCATCAGCATGGCCGCGGGGCCCATCGTCGGCGGCGCGCTGGTCGAGTCGGTCGGCTGGCGCTCGATCTTCTGGATCAACCTGCCCGTGGGACTGCTCGCCCTGGTCATGACCGCCCGCTACGTCCCCGAGTCCCGCGCCCCGAAGGCCCGCCGCCCCGACCCCGTGGGCCAGCTGCTGGTCATCGCGCTGCTCGGCTCGCTCACGTACGGGATCATCGAGGGCGCCGCCGCGGGCTGGACCTCGGCGCCGATCCTCGGCTGCTTCGCCGTGGCGCTCGCCGCGCTCTGCGGTCTGCTGGCGTACGAGCGGCGGCGCGAGGAGCCCCTCGTCGAGCTCGGGTTCTTCCGCAGCGCCCCGTTCGCCGGGGCCACGGCGATCGCGGTGTGCGCCTTCGCCGCGCTCGCCGGCTTCCTCTTCCTCAACACCCTCTACCTGCAGGACCAGCGCGGGTTCTCCGCGTTCCGGGCCGGGCTCTTCATGCTGCCGATGGCCGCCATGTGCCTGGTCTGCGCCCCGATATCGGGACGGCTGGTCGGCGCCCGCGGCCCGCGGCTCCCCCTGCTGCTCGGCGGCGCGGCGATGGCGGCGAGCGGGCTGCTGTTCGCGGCCCTCGGCGCCCGGTCCTCCGACGCGCTGCTGTTCACCGCGTACGTCCTCTTCGGCATCGGCTTCGGCCTGGTGAACGCCCCGATCACCAACACCGCCGTCTCCGGGATGCCGCGCTCCCGGGCCGGGGTGGCCGCCGCGATCGCGTCGACGAGCCGCCAGGTCGGTTCGGCCCTCGGGGTCGCCGTGATCGGCGCGACGGTGGCCGCGGGGATCCAGTCGGCGGGCTGGTGGATCATCGCCGGGTGCGGAACGGCGACCCTGGCGCTCGGTAGCATCACCACCGGCCGCTGGGCGACCCGCACCGCCGAGCACGCCGCCGCCCGCCTGG
The DNA here is from genome assembly GCF_020740835.1 of Streptomyces sp. UNOC14_S4. Lineage (GTDB taxonomy): Bacteria > Actinomycetota > Actinomycetes > Streptomycetales > Streptomycetaceae > Streptomyces. The sequence goes on along the minus strand of NZ_JAINFC010000590.1, from coordinate 1,751 downwards.
AAACCGCACGGGCACCGCGGCCCGCCTCCTTCCCGACGAGCTCAGGACGCCGGTGACACCATGACGATCACGCCCGACATCACCTCGGAGACCGCGCGCCGCGCCTGGACGAACCTCCGTGAGGTCGTCCTGGGCGGCAACGAGCGCCGCAAGGAGGTCGTCGAGGCGCTCGGCATGAGCTTCTTCCGCATCAAGGCGCTGCGGCGCATCGCCCAGGGCCCGATCACCCTGCGCGACCTCGCCGACCAGCTGATGACCGACCGGCCGTACACGACGCTGGTCGTGGACGACCTGGAGCGCCGCGGCCTCGTCGAACGCACCGCGAACCCGGCGGACCGCCGCTCGAAGATCGTCACGGTGACGGAGACGGGGCGGGCGGCGGCGCGGCGCGCAACGGAAATCCTCAGCACCCCGCCCGTGGCCCTCCTCACCCTCCCCGAGGAGGACCTGGCAACCCTGGACCGCATCATGACCCGGATCACGCAGGCACCCTGACCGGGGGGAGTGACGGAGCAGGGCACCCCATCAGGGGCGCGGGGAACTGCGCGACAAGCCCCCACCGGACCCGCGGCCGCGCACCGGACACAAGACGCACCCCCATAGGCGAAGGGGGCCCGGGGGCGGAGTCCCCGGTCACAGGAGTACGGCACCCCACCCCGGCGGCACCCCTACGCGTACCACTCCCGCAGTCGCTCAAGCCGCGCCCGCGACTCCTCATCCACCGGCGTGTACGTCAGAAGCTTCGCCCCCGACTGGGGCCCCACCCACAGCGCCGTGTAGTCCAGCCCCAGCAGCCCCACCTTCGACTGCCGGAACCACCTCGTCCGGTCGGAGACGCGGACCACCTCGTGCCGTTCCCAGATCGCGCGGAACTCCGGCGAGTTGTCCTGGAGCTTCTTGAGCAGGCACTTCCACGCCGGGTTCCCCAGTTGCCCGGCCATCGACGCGCGGAACTTCGCGGCCATGACCCGTACCGCCTCCTCGCGGTCGACGAGGGTGTCCCGCCACTCGGGGTTCATGAAGGCGAGCCACATGCAGTTGCGCTCCTCGGGCGGGAGGGCGTCGAGCTCGCACATCAGCTGCCCGTAGGGGCGGTTGTACGCGAGGATGTCGTACCGCGCGTTCTGCACGCAGGCGGGGAACGGCTCCAGCTGATCCAGCATCAGCCGCAGCGAGGCGGGCACGGCCGCGCACTCGGTGTCGGGCAGCGGGTCGACGCTGCCCGCGAGGCGGAAGAGGTGGCTGCGCTCGCCCCGGTCGAGCATCAGCGCGCGGGCGATGGCGTCCAGCACCTGTGCGGAGACCCGGATGTCGCGCGCCTGCTCCAGCCACGTGTACCAGGTGACACCGACCGCGGCGAGCTGCGCGACCTCCTCGCGGCGCAGCCCGGGGGTGCGGCGGCGCGCGCCGCGCGGCAGACCGGCCTGTTCGGGGGAGACGCGCTCGCGGCGGCTGCGCAGGAAGGCGGCGAGCTCACCGCGCCGTACGTCGTCGGCCGAGGCCGGTGCCGGAGGGGCGGGCTCGTGCGTCATCGTGGTCATGGCTCCAGGATGGGGGAAACCGCAGCCGGTTGGCAGGTAGTTCTTGTACCAGGATAAGAAGACTCTGGTACCCCTTTGAGCGGCTGGGCATCGTCTTCTGTGTGAGCGAAACCCCGAGCAACACCACCCGTGACATCCGCAGCGACGACCGAATATCCCCGACGGCCAAGGCGGCTCCGGCGGGCCGGGCCGACCGCCCCCGCTCCCCCG
>NZ_JAINFC010000059.1 GCF_020740835.1 Streptomyces sp. UNOC14_S4 | reverse complement strand
GTCGCGCAGGCCGCCCCCGGGCCCGTCCCGCCCCCGACGCCGCGGGTCACACGTCGGGTCACACGTCCGTGACGCGCAACCCCGCGTGCGCCTTGTAGCGCCGGTTCATGGAGATCAGGTTCGCGACGAGCGACTCCACCTGGTGGGCGTTGCGCAGCCGCCCGGCGAAGACGCCGCGCATGCCGGGGATGCGGGCGGCCAGCGCCTGCACCAGGTCCGTGTCGGCCCGCTTCTCGCCGAGGACCATCACGTCGGTGTCGATCTCGGCGATCTCCGGGTCGGAGAGCGGCACCGCGGACAGGTGGTGGAACGCGGCGGTGACCCGCGAATCCGGCAGCAGGGCCGCGGCCTGCTGCGCGGCGCTGCCCTCCTCCGGCTCGAGCGCGTAGGCGCCCTGCTTGTCGAAGCCGAGCGGGTTGACGCAGTCGACGACGAGCTTCCCGGCGAGCTCCTCGCGCAGCGACTCCAGGGTCTTCGCGTGGCCCTCCCACGGCACCGCGACGATCACGATGTCGCTGCGCCGCGCGCACTCGGCGTTGTCGGCGCCCTCGACACCGAGCCCGAGCTCGGCGGCCGCGGTCCGCGCGCGCTCGGCGGCGCGCGAACCGATGATCACGCGCTGGCCGGCCTTGGCGAGCCGGTAGGCGAGCCCGCGGCCCTGGTCACCGGTGCCACCGAGGACGCCGACCACCAGGCCGGAGACGTCGGGGAGCTCCCAAGGATCCTTGGCCGGCGCCTTCTTCGTGTCGTCAGAAGTAGTCATGCGGGGATGATTTCACGCGGCGAAATCCGGTCACGCGCCTGCCCGTACGGGCGGGCGCGCGCCTGCCCGTACGGGTGAGGAGAGCGAACCGGCCCCACCCCGGCCCGGCCGGTGCGCCATGATGCCGCCCATGGACGCAGTCCGGGTCGCGCTGCTGCGCGAAGTACTCGCCGGGACCGAATGGCTCCAGTCCACCCGCCGTTTCGCGGGCACGCTGCGGTCCTCGGTCACCCGTCACCACGGCGGCCTGCTGCTCGTCGGCACCGCGGAGTACGAACCCTGGCACCTGGCCGCGCACTTGGACGACGAGGCCGCCTGGTCGGGGCTGCCCGAGCTCTCCCCCACGCTGGTCCGGCACCGGGTGCCGCCCGGTGTCCCGGCGCACCTGTCGGTGGGGCTCGGCCGCCTGGAGGCGACGCGCCGGGGCGAGACGCTGCTGGTGATCACCCCGCAGGCGCCGGGGGAAGGGCTGCTGGAGCGGGTGCACGACGTACGCCGCGGCGGCGCGACGGTGCTGGCGCTGGACGGCACGTCCGACGGCGAGGGCTCCGAGCTGTGCGCCCTCGCCCACGACCGGCTGGCCGTGCCGCCCACCGTGCCGTCCTCGACGTCGACGGAGCTCGACCTCGACACGGTGCAGCACCTGGTCAGCGCGGCCGCCGGGGAGAACAGCCCGCCCGTGCCGCGCGGCCGCCGCTTCCGGGACCGGCTGGCCCGCCTCGCGGACCAGCTCACGGCCCCGCCGCCGCCCCGCTGGTAGGCCCCTGGCAGGAGCCGCGAAAACCGTTTGTGCCCGGTCCCGGGCCCATGGACCATGGACTCCCGTGACTGAGCACGACCCCTCCGATCCCCCCTGCCATACGAGCCCCTCGGGCCCCCTCCGCAGGCTGCGCGCCCTGCTGCCCGACCTGACCCCGTGGCGCGCCTCCGCGGACTTCCGCCGCATGTGGCTGGCGGGCCTGGTGACCGTCTTCGGCACCTTCCTGACCTTCGTCGCGGTACCGCTCCAGCTCAAGGAGCTGACGGGTTCGGCGCTCGCCGTCGGCGCGGTCGGCGCGGTCGAGCTCGTCCCGCTGATCGTCTTCGGGCTGTACGGCGGCGCGCTCGCCGACGCCATGGACCGCCGCAAGCTGATCCTGTGGACCGAGGCCGGCCTCGGCCTCCTCTCGGCGATCCTGCTGCTCAACACGCTGCTGCCGGAGCCGATGATCTGGCCGCTGTACGTGGTGGCGGCGCTGACCAGCGCGCTGAGCGGGCTCCAGCGCCCCGCGATGCAGGCGATCGTGCCGCGCATCGTCGCGCACGACCAGTTGCCCGCGGCCATCGCCCTGAACTCGATGCGCTGGCAGCTCGGCGCGATCGCGGGCCCCTCCCTCGCGGGCCTGATCGTCGCCTACGCGGGCCTGCCCTGGGCGTACGGCCTGGACCTCGTGTCGTACGCGGTCTCCGGCGTGCTGCTGCTCGGTCTCACCCCCTCCCCCGCCGCGCGCGAGGCGGACAAGCCGTCGCTGAGCGGCATCCTGGAGGGCGCGCGCTACGCCTGGAGCCGCAAGGAACTGCTGGGCACGTACGCGATCGACATGGCGGCCATGCTGTTCGCCTTCCCCACCGCGATCTTCCCGTTCCTCGCGGACGACCTGGACGCGCCCTGGGCGCTGGGCCTGATGTACGCGGCGGGCGCCGTCGGCTCCCTGGTGGTGAGCCTGACCAGCGGCTGGGTGTCCGCCATCCACCGGCACGGCCGGATGGTCGTCCTCGCGGCACTCGGCTGGGGCGCGGCCATGGCGGTGGCGGGCTGGATGCCGAACGTCTGGCTGGTGCTGCTGTTCCTGGCGGTGGCCGGTGGCTGCGACACGGTGAGCGGCCTCTTCCGCTCGGCGATCTGGGACCAGACCATCCCGGACGAGCTGCGGGGCCGCCTGGCGGGCATAGAGATGCTCTCCTACTCCCTCGGCCCCCAGATCGGCCAGGTCCGCGCGGGCGGCATGGCCTCCCTCACCAACGCCCGCACCTCGGTCTGGACGGGCGGCGTCGCCTGCGTCGTCTCGGTGGGCCTCCTGGCGGCCTCCCTCCCGAAGCTCGTCTCGTACGACGCCCGCACGAACGAACACGCGGTGCGGATGCGCACCCGCAAGGCGGCGGAAGTGGCTGAGGCGGCGTAGCCGCCCGCGGAGGGGCCGGGCCCCGTAAGGGGCGCGGGGAACTGCGCGACCAGCCACAGCGGCCCCGCAGCCGCGCGCGGAGCGCAAGAGGCACCCCAATAGGCCCGGGGGACGGGGGGCGAAGCCCCCGGAGGGGGCGATCACTCGCCCGGAGGCCGCGCCGCGTCGTCGTCGTTCCAGCGAGGATCCTCCCGCCAGGCCTCATTCCGCTCACGCGCCGTCTCCATCGCGTGCGCCGCCTCCTCCCGCGTCCCGTAAGGGCCCATGCGGTCGGCGGCCCGGCACTCCGGCCCCTCCTCGACCGTCTGGTGCTTGAGGCAGTAGTACCACTCCCCCGGCCTACCGGCCTCGCGCCTCTTGAACAGTGCCATCAGGTTCTCCCTCGCTCGTCGCCTCTCGCCCACATGGTCCCCGATGCGCCCTGGATACACTCGCTGACATGTCTGGCCAGTCGCTTCTCACTCCGGGGACCATCTCCCCCACCCGCTCCGTACCCGCCTCGATCCCGCGGCCCGAGTACGTCGGCAGGAACATGCCGACGCCGTACGACGGCCCCGAGACCCAGAGCGCCGAGACGATCGAGCGGATGCGGATCGCGGGCCGCATCGCCGCGCGGGCGATGGAGGAGGCGGCCAAGCACATCGCCCCGGGCGTGACGACGGACGAGCTCGACCGCGTCGCGCACGAATACATGTGCGACCACGGCGCCTACCCCTCGACACTCGGCTACCGCGGCTTCCCGAAGTCGCTGTGCTCGTCGGTCAACGAGGTGATCTGCCACGGCATCCCGGACTCGACCGTGCTGCGCGACGGCGACATCGTCAACCTCGACGTGACGGCCTTCATCGGCGGCGTGCACGGCGACAACAACGCCACCTACCTGGTCGGCGAGGTGGACGAGGAGTCCCGCCTGCTGGTGGAGCGCACGCGCGAGGCGCTCGACCGCGCGATCAAGGCGGTCAGACCCGGCCGCCGGATCAACATCATCGGCCGCGTGATCGAGTCGTACGCCAAGCGCTTCGGCTACGGCGTCGTCCGCGACTTCACGGGGCACGGCATCAACTCGTCCTTCCACTCCGGCCTGATCGTCCCGCACTACGACAGCCCGCACCACGACACCCTGATCCAGCCGGGGATGACCTTCACCATCGAGCCGATGCTGACGCTGGGGACGTACGAGTACGACATGTGGGAGGACGGCTGGACGGTCGTCACCAAGGACCGCAAGCGGACGGCTCAGTTCGAGCACACGCTGGTGGTGACGGACACGGGGGCGGAGATCCTGACCCTGCCGTAACCATGACCGCGATCATGAATCCCCCTGTGCGAGCAGGGGGATTTTCTTTTTCGGCCACACGAAGAGTGATCCGGCGGGGTAAGGTTTTTACCGACAGCATGTCGGGAAAGCATTGACTTAGGTAAGCCTAAGTAGAGAGAATCGGGACACGGTGGCACGCTTCCGCGTCCCCGTTCCCCGCCGCTCCCCTTTTCTCGGTCCCCGGAGGTCCGTTTTGGACGCGCCCGCCCCCGCCAGTACGCCGTTCTCCACGCTGATCCGCACCGCCTCGCACGAGCAGCACACGGAGGCGGAGAACTCGTCGTTCATGAGCGACATGCTCGGGGGCAGGCTGGGCGTCGACGCCTACCGGCGCTACACCGAGCAGCTCTGGTTCGTCTACCGCGCGCTGGAGTCCGCGTCCGCGGCACTGGCCGACGACCCGGTCGCGGGCCCCTTCATACGCCCCGAGCTGGCCCGCACCGCCGAGCTGGAGCGCGACCTCGCCCACCTCGGCGGCCCCGGCTGGCACACGGGCCTCGCCCCGCTGCCCGCGACGGCCGCCTACGCGGCCCGCGTCGAGGAGTGCGCCCGCGACTGGCCCGCGGGCTACGTCGCCCACCACTACACCCGCTACCTGGGCGACCTCTCGGGCGGCCAGATCATCCGCGGCACCGCCGAGAAGACCTGGGGCTTCGCCCGCAAGGGCGACGGTGTCCGCTTCTACGTCTTCGAGGCCATCGGCAACCCGGCGGCCTTCAAGCGCGAGTACCGCGAGCTGCTGGACGCGCTGCCGGTCGACGACCTGGAGAAGCAGCGGGTGATCGACGAGTGCAGGCGCGCTTTCGCGCTGAACACGGAGATGTTCCGCGAGCTGGGACGGGAGTTCCCGCTGAGTGCGTAAGTCCGTGCCCCGTAAGGGGCGCGGGGAACTGCGCGACCAGCCACGCATGGTCCGCAGACGCACGCCGGGCTCACGAGGCACCCCCGTAGGCGTGCCCCACCGGCCCGCAGACGAAAAACGAAACGGGGCCCGGGGCAGAGCCCCGGACCCCGGCAGCGGCATCAGCCCTGCTGCTGCGCGCGGCGACGGCGCGCGACGAAGACCGCCGCGCCACCGCCCACGATGAGGGCGGCCGCGCCACCCAGGATCGGGCCGGTCGGCAGATCGGCACCGGTCTTGGCCAGCGAACCGTTGGCAGTGGTGTCGTTGGCCGCCGCACCACCGGTGGTGGAGCCGCCCGTGGTGGCGGTGGTGTTGGTGGCGGTCGTGCCACCGGTCGTCGTGCCGGTGTCGCCGCCCGTCGTACCGGATTCGGAGGTGTTGCCCGACGGGACGTCGGGGAGCTTGGCGTTCTTGTCGACGGCGACGGAGATCGTCACCGGGTCCAGGGTTGCGCCCTTCGCGACGATGTCGTCCTGCCCGTAGCGGAACACGTCCTCCCCGCCCTTCGCCAGCGTCGCCGGGACGGCCGACAGCGTCACCACGCCGTCCTTGGCCTTCAGGGCGTCTTCGTCGATCGTCAGGGCGGCGAGCTCGACGGTCTTCTTCGCGGGAGCCTTGTTGTCGGTCTTGGACGTGACATCGGCGATGATCTTGCCGGTCTTGCCGGTCACCTCGACCTTGAGGCCCGAGAACTTCAGGTCCAGGCCGGCCCCGTTGGCGGTGAAGCGGACCACACCATCGAACGTGGCGTCGAGCTTCTTGTCCTTCTCGATGTACGTGCCCTTCCCCTTGGGGAAGCGGTAGCCGCCGCTGAAGGACTTCGCGCCGTCCGTGGGCTCGGCCTTGCCGTTGTGGCTGTCGATGTACTTGCGGAAGGTCTCCGACAGCCCCCAGTCGAGGTTGCCGTCGGTGAGCTTGACGGACTTGGCCTTGTCGTCCCCGCCCGTCGTGTTCCCGCTCGTCGTACCCGCGTCCGAACCGCCGGTCTGACCGGCCGTGGCCCCACCGTTACCGCCGGTGGCACCGTCGGTCGTCTTGCCGTCGGCCGGGTCCGGGGTCTGCACGGGCTGCTTCACCTTGAAGCTGAGCCGGTCGAGCGCATCGTCCTGCTTGAAGGGCTTGACCTCCGCGCCCTTCTCGTCCTTGTACGTGAACGCGTCCGCCCCGGCCTGCGTCAGCTTCGCGGATATGTCCTTGAGAGCGTACGTGCCGTCGGCCGCGGTCGCCGTGACGTCGTCCAGCTTCGCGAGCTCGACGCCCTCGTGCTTCCCGCCGGCGTTCGTGACGTCGGCCATGATCTTGCCGGCCTTGCCCTGTGCCGCGTCGGTGACGACCTTCAGGCCGGAGAGCTTGACGTCGAGCGCGTAGCTCTTGTCCGCCTTCTTGTGGCCCTGGAACTGCACACTGCCCTTGAAGGTCGTGGTGATCGCCTCGGCCGTCTTGACGGACGTGCCCTCGGCGAAGGTGAACTCACCGCTCCCACCGAGCCGCTTGGCCCCATCGGCGGTGTTGATCTTCCCTTGAGTCCCGGCGAGGTCGTCGCGAAGCGACTTCTTCACGCCCCACTGGAGCGTGCCGACCTCGAGCTCCTTCGGGTTCTCCTTCTGGTCCTTCTTCTTCAGATCCTGCGTCTGCTGCTGCCCACCCCCAGTGGTCGTCGTGGCCGCATCGACCGCATACGCGGGTGCGGTCAGGACGGTCGCCCCAAGGGCAGTCGCCGTGGCCAGCGCCGCGATTGCGGCACGACGTGCGGTGACGGTCATTCAATTCTCCTAGAGAAACTTGAGCTCACTGATATCGGAGTGCAACGCCTATGACATCAGGTGCCCAAGGACAGGGAAAGGCCCGGGTCGGCCGTGACGCATGGGGGAACGTCACGGACGACACCGGGCACGCCGGTCATTCCCCTGAAACGGAATCAGAATCCCCCACCGCGGACACCGCCCGGCGCTTGCGAACCCACAGGAACGCGCCGCCCGCCAGCACCAGCACGGCGATGCCGCCGACCGTAACCGGAAGCACCGGGAAAGAAGACCCGGAAGAAGAGGACGAGGAAGAAGAAGCCGCGGCCGGCGCGGCCGAGGCCGACGGGGACGGCGCCGGGGACGCCTTCCCCCGCTCCGGCGAGGACGGCAGCGCCGGCACCGCCGCCTTGCCGTCGAGCGGCACGGCGAGCGAGACGGGGTCCATGTCCGCACCCTCCTGGTACACCCCGCCGAACGCCTTCGCGCCCTCGGCGGTCAGCTTGGCCGGGGCCTCCGACACCACTGCCAGGCCGCCCTTCTCCGCCAGCCCCGACGCGTCGAAGGTGACGAGCGGGACATCCTTGCCGGTGCCGCGGCCGTTGCCCGCGACATCGGCCGTCAGCGTGCCCTTGCCGTCCTTCACCGCCGCCTTGACCCCCCCGAACGCGAGGTCGAGGTGCTTGCCGGTGAAGCGGAGGGTGCCCGCGAAGGAGGCGTCGAGGGTCTTCGCCTCCATGTCGTACGTCCCCTTGCCCTGCGGGAAGCGGAAGAGCGCTCCGCCGTCCTGGGCGCCGTCGCTCAGCTGCCACTTGCCCTGGGAGGCCGGACCGGTGACGTACTCCCGGAACGTGCGCCGCACGCCCCAGTCGACGGCGGCACCGGTGAACTCGCCCTGCGGCGGCGCCGAAGCGCCCGGCGCCGTGAGCATGTCGGCCGACAGGCCCACGGGGTCGAGGGCCGCACCGGCCTTGTAGAAACCGGCGAACGCCTTCTCGCCCTCCGCGGTGAGGGTCGCGGGGACGTCGGCGAGCGCGACGGCGTCCTCGTCGCGCAGGTGCACACCGGAGAGGTCGAGGGACGCGAACGGCACCTGGGATGTCGTGGTGGCCTTGTTCGTCTTCCTGGCCTTGCTCGTCACATCGAGGTAGAGCGTGCCCTTGCCGTCCGCGATACGGACGGAGGGAGCGCTGAAGACGAGGTCCAGGGCGTAGGAGCCGTCGGGGTTCTTATGCCCGGTGAAGCGCACGCCTCCCTGGTAGGCCGCTTCGAGGGCGCCGCGTCCGGCGTCGTACGTGCCCTTGGCGGAGTGGAAGCGGAACTGGCTGTCGCCCTCCGCGGTGGCCCCGTCCTGGAGTTCCCAGCCTCCCTGGGCCGCGGGCCCGGTGAGGTAGCTCCGGAAGGAGGACTTGACGCCCCAGTCCAGCCGCCCGCCCGAGACCTCGCGGCCGTCCGCCGCATGCGCCGCGGCCGTGGGGAGCAGGGCTACGAGCAAGGTCGCGAGGAGCGCGACGACAGGAGCGCGGGCGGGTCTGGGCGGCAGCATCGAGGGCCCCTTCCGGGCAGGTCGGCACATCGCCACACGCGGACAGCAGGCATGGCGATTTAGGTAAGGCTAACCTAAGCTACATCCCGTCACGTCGGAAACCCCGACCGGAGCGAAAGGCGGAACCGTGCTTCAACGGCAGTCGGCGCGCAGGCCCATACGTACCCCACGCCGTACCGGCGCACTCGCCGCCCTGCTCACGTTTCTCGCCGTTCTCACCGGGCTCACCGGGGTCACCGCCTGCTCGACGGACGGTGCCGCGGGCGGAGGCGGAAGCGGAACCGCCACAAAGCGCACCACCGCCGCCGACCGTGTCGACCCCCTCCCCGGCACGCCCCGCCCTCAGCTGCCCGTCACCGTACGGTCCGCCGACGGCCACGACGTGACCGTGCACGCCGCGGACCGGATCGTCCCGCTCACCGGGGCGCTGTCCGAGATCGTGTTCACCCTCGGGCTCGGCGAGCACGTGGTCGCGCGCGATGTCACCGCCACCTTCGAGCAGGCGGCCGAGCTGCCCGTGGTCACCAGGGCGCACGACGTCTCGGCGGAGAGCGTGCTCTCGCTCAAGCCGACGCTCGTCCTCGCGGAGACCACCACCGGCCCGGCCACGGCCATCGAGCAGATCCGCGCCGCCGGGGTCCCCCTCCTCGTGCTCGACCCGGCGAAGAAGCTCGCCGACGTCGGCCCGCGCATCGACAAGGTGGCCGCGGCCCTCGGTGTGCGCGCTGCGGGCGACGAGCTGCGCCGCCGCACCGACGAGCGCATAGCCGCGGCGGAGAAGGGCATTCCACGTAACGGCGCGAAGCCCCGCGTCGCCTTCCTCTATCTGCGCGGCTCCGCCTCCGTCTATCTCCTCGGCGGCCCCGGCTCCGGCGCGGATTCCCTGATCGAGGCCGCGGGCGGCACCGACGCGGGCGAGGACTCGGGGCTGAAGAAGGACTTCACCCCCATCACCAGCGAGGCCCTGGCCAAGGCGGCGCCGGACGTCATCCTCGTGATGGACGGGGGCCTGGACTCGGTCGGCGGCACGGACGGACTGCTCAAGATCCCCGGTGTCGCCGAGACCCCCGCCGGGCTCGACCGCCGCATCGCTTCCATCGGCGACGGCGTCCTGCTGAACTTCGGCCCCCGCACCGACACCGTGCTCTCCTCCCTGATCGAGCAGATCCACCAGGTCCACCGGATCCCCACGAAGGGCGCGTGACATGGCCGTGCTGACCGATCCCCCGGCCGTACGGGCCACCGGCGACGGGCCACCGCCGCGCCGCCGCGTGGGCACCGCCCTCACCGTCGGCATGACCGTGGCCCTCCTCGCCCTGTGTCTGCTCTCGGCGGGCACCGGCGCGTACGGCATCCCCCTCGGCGACGTACTGGGCTCCGTGCTCCACCGCGCCGGGCTCGGCGGCGCCGCGCTGGACCGGGTCGGCGAGAGCGTGCTGTGGAACGTGCGCCTGCCGCGCGTGGTCCTCGCGCTGCTCGTCGGCGCGTCCCTGGGCTGCGCGGGGGCGCTGATGCAGGGCGTGTTCGGCAATCCGCTGGCCGAGCCCGGCGTCATCGGCGTCTCGGCGGGCGCGGCCGTCGGGGCCGTCTCCTCGATCGCCTTCGGGCTGAGCTTCCTCGGCACCTGGACGGTGAGCGCCGGCGCGTTCGCGGGCGGGCTGCTGACGGTCCTGATGGTCTACGCCCTGTCACGGACCGGCGGGCGGACGGAGGTCGTCACCCTCATCCTCACCGGCATCGCCGTGAACGCGTTCGCGGGCGCCCTCATCGGGCTGTGCGTCTTCTTCGCGGACAACGCGCAACTCACCCAGATCACCTTCTGGCAGCTCGGCTCGCTCTCCCAGGCGACCTGGCCGAAAGTGCTCGCCGTGCTCCCGTGCGCCCTGGTGGGGCTGGCCGTCGCGCCCCTGTACTCCCGGAAGCTGGACCTCCTCGCCCTCGGCGAACGCCCCGCGCGCCACCTCGGGGTGGACGTCGAGCGGCTGCGCCTCACCCTGGTGCTGGTGGTCGCGCTGCTGACGGCGGCGGCGGTGGCGGTCGCCGGGATCATCACGTTCGTCGGGCTGCTGGTCCCGCACCTGCTGCGCATGGCGGCGGGCCCTGGCCACCGCTTCCTCGTCCCCGGCAGCGCGCTGGGCGGCGGCCTCGTCATCGTCGCCGCCGACCTCGCGGCCCGCACGGCCGCGCAGCCCGCGGAACTCCCCCTGGGCGTACTGACGGCACTCTTCGGCAGCCCGTTCTTCTTCTGGCTGCTGAGAAGGACGCGGCGCAAGCAAGGAGGCTGGGCATGAGCAAGAAGCACGTCAGCCACGCCGGTCGCCCCGGCCGGGGGTCCGGGGGTTGGCCCCCGGGAAAGCACAGCTGGCTGCTGCGCAGGACCCGCCGCAAGCAAGGAGGCCGGCCATGACGAGGCCGTGGTTCCGGTCGCGTACGCGGCAGCTGCCGCTGCCCTCGCCCATCGGCACCGTACGGGCCGAGGCCCGTGCCCTGCGGGTACGGGTCGGGGGGCGCACCGTGCTGTCCGAGGTGGAGCTGGGCGCCGTCGGCGGCGAGGTGCTCGCGCTGGTGGGGCCGAACGGCGCGGGGAAGTCCACCCTGCTCGCCGCGCTCGCCTGCGACCTGCCCGCGGAGTCGGGCGAGGTGTGGATCGACGGCCGCCCGGCCGCCGCCTGGACGCCCGCCGACCTCGCGCTGCGCCGGGCCGTGCTGCCGCAGTCGGCCGAGCTGTCGTTCCCCTTCTCCGTCGAGGAGGTCGTCCGGATGGGGCGCGCGCCCTGGGCCGGGACCGAGGCGGAGGACGAGGACGAGGAGGCGGTGCGCGCCGCCATGGCCGCCACCGAGGTGACCGCCTTCGCGGATCGTTCGTTCTCCGCGCTGTCCGGCGGCGAGCGGGCCCGGGTCGCGCTGGCCCGCGTCCTCGCGCAGCGCGCCTCGCTGCTGCTGCTCGACGAGCCGACGGCCGCGCTGGACCTGCGCCATCAGGAACTGGTGCTGCGGATCTGCCGGCTGCGCGCCGCGGCGGGCGACGCCGTGGTGGTCGTGCTGCACGACCTGGGGCTCGCGGGGGCGTACGCGGACCGGGTCGCCGTGCTGCACGAAGGGCGCATCGCGGCGGAGGGTCCGCCGGACCGGGTCTTCGAGGCGGAATTGCTCAGCCGTGTGTATATGCAGCCGGTGGATGTAATTGATCATCCGCGTACGGGAGAGCCTTTGGTGATCCCGAGACGGGAGGGTCACGTTTTCACTTCATGAGGCCGTTCATGAGGCCGTGAGAGCAGGATCACGCACCATTTGGGGAACAGGGTAGGCAAGCCTCAGATAAGTTAGGGCGGCCTAATTAGGGAGAAGGTTTCGGCCATACGCTGTCCGGAATCCCTCCCTCCTCTCCGAGTAAGCCTGGAGCCCTCATGCGTGCCCTCCGCTCCTCCGCCGTCGCCGCCGTCGCGGCGGCAGCGGCGCTGACCGCCGTGTCCGGTTGTGCCGAGAAGTCGAGCGGCAAGGACTCCGACGCCGTCAACATCACGGCCTCCGACGACAAGTGCGAGGTCTCCACGACCTCGTTCCCGGCCGGGCACGTCAAGATCAACGTCAAGAACAAGGGCTCCAAGGTCACCGAGGTGTACGTCTACGCCCCGGACGACCGGATCGTGACCGAGCGCGAGAACATAGGCCCCGGCACCAAGGCCGAGATCACCGCCACCATCAAGGCGGGCTCGTACGAGATCGCCTGCAAGCCCGGGATGAAGGGCGACGGCATCCGTCAGAAGATCACCGTCACGGGCGGCGGCGCGGAGAAGAAGAGCGACCCCGAGCTCGACAAGGCGGTCGCCGAGTACCGCAAGTACGCGCAGCAGCAGGCCGACGAGACGATCCCGGCCGCGCAGAAGTTCGCGGACGCGATCAACAAGGGCGACCTCGACGAGGCGAAGAAGACCTACGCTCCCTCCCGCGTCGGCTGGGAGCGCACCGAGCCGGTCGCGGAGTCCTTCGGTGACATCGACCCGAAGGTGGACGTCCGCGAGGACGGCCTGGAGAAGGACCAGAAGTGGACCGGCTGGCACAAGCTGGAGAAGTCGCTCTGGGACGACAAGAAGATCACGGACGACGACAAGAAGCTGGCCGACCAGCTGATGGCCGACCTGAAGGACTGGCAGAAGCGCGTCGGCACCGCCGAGATCACCCCGACCAGCATGGCCAACGGCGCCAAGGAACTCCTCGACGAGGTCTACCGGAACAAGATCACCGGTGAGGAGGAGCGCTACTCCCACACCGACCTGGTCGACTTCGAAGGCAACGTGGACGGCGCCGAGAAGGCGTACGGACTGCTGAAGCCGGTCGCGGCCAAGCACGACCCCGAGCTCGTCAAGGAGCTGGACAAGCAGTTCGAGGCGGTCAAGAAGGCGCTCGACGCCTACCGCGAGGGCGACGGCTTCAAGTCGTACGACAGCGTCGGCAAGGACGACCGCAAGAAGCTGTCCGACGTCGTCAACGCGCTCTCCGAGCCGCTGTCCAAGCTCGCCGCGGCCGTCGCGAAGTAACGAAGCAACGGGGATTCCTGACATGGCAGAAGAGAACGCGGAAAAGAACGTGGCGGAAGAGAACAAGACGACGGAGCGCAGGCCCGCTCCCTCCCGCCGCGCCCTGCTCGGCTGGGGCGGCGCCGGCCTGGCGCTCGGCGCGGCCGCCGCCGGCGGCACCGTCACGGCCCTGCGCCTCGGCGACGACACCGCGCCCGCGGCCTCCACGGGCGACGCCGTGCCCTTCCACGGCGACCACCAGGCGGGCATCGCCACCGCCGTGCAGGACCGGCTGCACTTCGCGGCCTTCGACGTCACGACCACCGACCGGGCCGCGCTCGTCAAGCTGCTCCAGGAGTGGACGGCCGCCGCGGCGCGGATGACGGCCGGGCACGAGGTCGGCGAGGGCGCGATCGGCGACAACGACGAGCTGCCGCCGGACGACACCGGCGAGGCGCTCGGCCTCAAGCCCTCCCGGCTCACCCTGACCTTCGGCGTCGGCCCCGGCCTCTTCGAGAAGGACGGCAAGGACCGCTTCGGGCTGAAGTCCCGCCGTCCCAAGGCCCTGATCGACCTGCCCGCCTTCCCCGGCGACAACCTCGACGCGGCCCGCAGCGGCGGCGACCTGTGCGTCCAGGCCTGCGCGGACGACCCCCAGGTCGCGGTGCACGCGATCCGCAACCTCGCCCGCATCGGCATGGGCCGCGTCGCGATCCGCTGGTCGCAGCTCGGCTTCGGCAAGACGTCCTCGACGACGCCCGACGCCCAGACGCCGCGCAACATGCTGGGCTTCAAGGACGGCACCCGGAACATCGCGGGCACCGAGAACGACCGGCTCGACAAGTTCGTCTGGGTCGGCGAGAAGGACGGCCCGGACTGGATGGTCGGCGGCTCCTACCTCGTCGCCCGCCGCATCCGCATGCACATCGAGACCTGGGACCGCACCTCGCTCAAGGAGCAGGAGGACGTCTTCGGCCGCGACAAGACGGAGGGCGCGCCGCAGGGCATGCAGCGCGAGCGCGACGAGCCCAACCTCAAGGCCATGAAGGACACCGCCCATGTGCGGCTGGCCCACCCGGACAGCAACAACGGCGTGACCATCCTGCGCCGCGGCTACTCCTTCACCGACGGCACCGACGGCCTGGGCCGCCTGGACGCGGGGCTGTTCTTCATCGCGTACCAGAAGGACGTACGGGACGGCTTCGTGCCGCTCCAGACGCGCCTGGCGGCCAAGGACGCCCTCAACGAGTACATCCAGCACGTGGGTTCTGCGGTCTTCGCCGTCCCGCCGGGCGTCCGCGGCAAGGACGACTGGTGGGGCAAGGCGCTCTTCGCGTGATCGACGTTTCGGAAGAAACAGGAGGGAACGCCGCATGTTCGGCAACTACCTGATCGGCCTGCGCGAGGGCCTGGAGGCCAGCCTGGTCGTCTGCATCCTCGTCGCCTATCTGGTGAAGACGGGACGGAGGGACGCGCTGCGTCCGGTCTGGCTCGGCATCGCCGTGGCCGTGCTGCTGAGCATGGGCTTCGGCGCCCTGCTCCAGTTCGGCTCGCAGAGCATGACGTTCAAGTCGCAGGAGATGCTGGGCGGCTCGCTGTCCGTCATCGCCGTCGGCCTGGTGACGTGGATGGTCTTCTGGATGCGGCGCACCGCGCGGCACCTGAAGAAGGAGCTGCACGGCAAGCTCGACGCGGCGCTCGCCATGGGCACCGGCGCCCTGGTCCTCACGGCCTTCCTGGCCGTGGGGCGCGAGGGCCTGGAGACCGCGCTGTTCATCTGGACGGCCGTGCAGGCCACGGACGACGGGGTACGGCCGCTGGTCGGCGCGCTGCTCGGGCTGCTCACCGCGGTGGTGCTGGGCTGGCTGTTCTACCGGGGCGCGCTGCGGATCAACCTGGCGAAGTTCTTCACCTGGACCGGCGGCATGCTCGTCGTGGTGGCCGCGGGCGTGCTCGCGTACGGCTTCCACGACCTCCAGGAGGCCGACGTCCTGCCGGGTCTGGGCAGCAAGGCGTTCGACATCAGCGAGCAGATCCCCGCCGACAGCTGGTACGGCACCCTGCTCAAGGGCGTCTTCAACTTCCAGCCGGACCCGACCTGGCTCCAGGTCGCGGTGTGGACGGTGTATCTGGTCCCCACCCTCCTGTTCTTCTTCGCCCCGGGTAGGGTGGCGGCGCCGAACCGAGCGGCCACCCGAGCAGCCACCGAGGAGTCGAAGTCCCATGACACGCCGTCAGTCCCGCAGGCCGAGGCCGACGGCCCTTCCGGCCGCGCTGACGGTGTCGGCGCTGCTGCTGGCGGCGACCGGGTGCGTGACGGTGCACGGGGAACGGGAGATCGTCCCGGCGGTGGAGAAGGCTGAGGCCCCCGAGGTCCTCAAGCGCTTCACCGACGGCTACAACGAGGCGTACCGCAAGCTCGACCGGGGCGTGATCGCCCGGGTCGAGAGCGGTCCGCTCGCCGAGATCGGCTATGCCGACATGACGACGCAGAACGCGGTGACGCCCGGCGGCAACCCGAAGTACCCGCCGCTCGTCCTCGACGACGCGCGTTTCCTCATACCCGAGCAGGCGGGCTGGCCGAAGTTCTTCGTGGCCGACACGCACAGCAACCGCGACGGCAACCGCTGGTTCGTGGTGTTCCTCCGGGACGGCGTGAAGGACCCCTGGCGGGCCGGCTACCTGTCGATCCTCTCCCCGGACCGCGTGCCGAAGTTCGTCACCGACGAGGACGGCTGGGCGGAGGCCGTGCCCACGGCCAAGGGCGACGCCAAGGATGCCAAGGGCGCCAAGGGCAAGGACCAGGAGCTGGCCATGGCGCCCGGCGCGGTGAGCGCCGCGTACACCGACTTCCTGCGCGACGGCCAGGGCTCCGCGTTCGCGCCGGGGCCCCGGACCACGGGGATGCGCGAGGAGCGCGAGAAGATCAAGCGGACGCCGACGTTCTGGACGGAGTTCATCGACACTCCCGAACCGGCGGACGGCTTCCCCACCCCGGCCCTGCGGATCGAGGGCGGCGGAGCGATGGCCTTCTTCTCCGCCCACCACCGCGAACGCCGCACCATGGCCCAGGGCCTGCGGCCCGCCCTCACCGACCCCCGCATGAAGGCCCTCCTCAAGGGCGACCTCACGCGGTCGGTGACATACACCAAGGTCTCGGAGTCGGCGGTCCGGGTCCCCGCGGCGGGGAGCAAGGAAGGCGTCGCCTTCCTGAACCGCATCGAGAGCGTGACGGCGGTCCAGGGCGAGTAGCGCCCCTTCAGGGGCGCGGGGAACTGCGCGAGCAACCGTATACGGCCCGCAGCCGCGCACCGAGCGCAAGAGGCACCCCGGTAGGCGCAAGCGGACTCACCGCCCGATCGGCCACGCCTCCGACTCATGATGCTCGACCTGCGCACACGCATCCGTCAGAGCCTCAAGCAAAGAAAGCGGATCCGGCAGCCCCCGCTCCGGCCCGTACAGCCACGCCACGCCGCCCTCCGACGGCAGCAGCGACGGCGGCAGCAGCACATAGCTGCCGCGGCAGTGCCACCGCAGCCCGGGATGCTCGTCGAGCGTCTCGGGGTGGCAGTCCAGCTCGCACGGCCACCACTCGTCCTCGTCGTCGGGCGTACCGCGGGTGGCCGTGAAGAAGAGCATGCGGTCGGGCGTCACCGTGGCGACGGGCCCGACCTCGACCCCGGCGGACTCCAGCCGCTCCAGGGCCATCCGCCCGGCCTCGGCCGGTACGTCGAGGACGTCGTGGGCGATGCCGGTGGCGGTGACGAAATTGGCCTCCGGCTGGGTCCGCAGCCACTTGGTCACCTGCTCGGTGTCCGTGGTGGCGAGGGTCTGCCAGGCGAAGGAGACGGGGTGGCGGCCGGGCGTGGGACAGCCGATGCGTTCGCAGGAACAGCCGTATCCCGAGGGGTGGGCGGCCGGGGCCAGCGGGAAGCCCGCGGCGGCGGCGGCCAGGAGCAGTTCTTCGCGGTCGGCGGCCGAGGCCGCGCCGGTACCCGTATCGCGGCCCGCTCCGCTCCTGGAGCGGCGGAGCCACTGGGAGAACCTGCTCTTGCGTTCCATCTATCCCCTCACTTCGACCGCGGTCCGGCCTCAATGCTGCCACCATCCTGGGCCTGGTGTGACCGTCGGACGTATCCGGCTGGTGTGAGACGGGCCGCTCGCGCGGCCTCCCGCGCCGCCGTCAGCGGGGGGCGAGACCGCGCAGCGCGAGCTCGACGACGGTGTCCGCGTAGGCGTGGGACAGCGGCAGGGTACGGGTCTGCCAGCGGTGGAAGAGCGGGCCGACCAGGAGTTCCAGGGCGATCCGGGGGTCGACGTCCGCGGCGAGCTGCCC
This sequence comes from Streptomyces sp. UNOC14_S4, assembly GCF_020740835.1. GTDB lineage: Bacteria > Actinomycetota > Actinomycetes > Streptomycetales > Streptomycetaceae > Streptomyces. The sequence continues at coordinate 6,192 of NZ_JAINFC010000059.1, read as the reverse complement.
GGCCCGCTGGGCGGAGCGCAGCCGGCGGACGTACGCCTGGAGCTGGGGTTCGAGGACCTTCTCGGTGAGCGCCCGGCCGAGCTCGGGGTCGTTCTGCGTCTCGGCGTGCAGGGCGCGGGTGGGGGCGTCGAGGCGCTCGCTGAGGAGATCGTCCACGGTGGCCCGCAGGACGAGCTTGAGGTCGGCCTCCAGGTCACCGGTGTCGGGCAGCTCGATGTCCGCCGGGTCGAGGCCCTCGGGCACGACGGCCTCGAAGAGGACGGCCGCCTTGGAGGGCCACCAGCGGTAGATCGTCTGCTTGCCGACGCCCGCGCGCGCGGCGATGGCCTCGATCGTGAGCCTGGTGAAGCCGACCTCCCCGACGAGTTCGAGTGCGGCGTCGAGGATCGCGCGGCGGGAGCGCTCGCTGCGGCGGCTGACGTCGGGGCTCTTGGCGGCGGCGGGGGGCGTCTCGGGCATGGCCGCATCCTAGCGAGCGAGCACGGAGGCGAGACGTATCGTCTTGACGAGACGATACGTCTCGTTCAGAATGGAACACAGAACGAGACGCAACGTCTCGCTCCACATTCGTGATCATCCACCGAGAGGAGATCCCCATGAGCCGGGGCAACGCGGGCGGCATGCTCGGAGTCGGCGGTACCCGCAGCAACCTCTCCCGCGCCGCGCTCCGCGGCGGCGGCCGGGGCGGCGGTGCCGGAGGCGGCGCGGACGCGCTCGCCCAGAAGCGGGAGCTGCTGCGCAAGTTGCGCGAGGGGCGGAGCACCGCCGGCGAAGCGTAAGCGACCGCGCAGGGGGCAGGACCCTGGACGTACCAGGGTGCCGCGGGTAAACCACCCGTACGGTTCATATGCCAAAACCCCTGGAGCGAGGACGATTTGGGCACGTGCGACACCCCGCACGTGCCCTTCGTCACCGTGAGGAGCCCTCCTTGCGTACCGCTCCACCTGCCGCCGCCCCCGCGCGGCGGATCCCCTCCCCGCGGCGCTATCTGATGTGCCCGCCGGAGCACTTCAAGGTCACCTACTCCATCAACCCCTGGATGGACCCCGGCAAGCCGGTCGACCTGCGGCTCGCCCTGGCGCAGTGGGAGGACCTGCGCGACCGCTACCGCTCCCTCGGGCACACCGTGGAGGAGCTCGAACCGTGCCCCGGCCTGCCGGACATGGTCTACGCCGCGAACGGCGCCACCGTCGTGGACGGCCGGGTGCTCGGCGCCCGCTTCGCCCATCCCGAGCGGGCGGCCGAGGCCGCCGTCCACGCGGAGTGGTTCCGCGCGCACGGCTACGGGGACGTGCTCGAACCCGAGCACATCAACGAGGGCGAGGGGGACTTCACCGTCACCGCCTCCTGGCTGCTCGCCGGGCGCGGCTTCCGCAGCAGTCCCCTCTCCCACCCCGAGGCACAGGAGTTCTTCGGTCGGCCGGTCATCGGCCTGGACCTCGTCGACCCCCGCTACTACCACCTGGACACGGCCCTGGCCGTGCTCGACGGCGACGAGGTCATGTACTACCCCGGCGCCTTCTCCCCCGGCAGCCGGGCCGTGCTGGAGCGGCTCTTCCCCGACGCGCTGATCGCCACGGAGGAGGACGCGGCGGCGCTCGGCCTGAACGCGGTGAGCGACGGCCGCCACGTCCTGCTGCCGCAGGCGGCCGTGGGACTCTTCGAGCCCCTGCGCGCCCGGGGCTACGAGCCGATCGGGCTGGACCTCGGGGAGCTGCTCAAGGGCGGCGGCAGCGTGAAGTGCTGCACGCAGGAGCTGCGCTGACGGCGTGTCACTCCCCCTGGGGCGGCCAGGTGTCGCCCCAGTCGGTGTCGCGCGCGGCCTTGTAGAGCGGGCCGTGCCGCTTGGTCACGGTCTCGCGGACGAGCCCGTCCTCGGGGGTGCACAGGTCCAGGAGCACCTGCCCCTTGCGGATCTGCGGCTTGCGCACGACGCGCGCGGGCGCCGCCGGCACCTCGTCGTCACGCACCGCGGCCACGTAGGAGAACTTCTCGTCCTCGTACGCCAGCGAACCGCCCTTGACCTGCCGGTGCAGGGAGGAACGGCTGACCCGGGCGGAGAAGTGGCACCAGTCGGTGCCCGGCTCGATCGGGCAGGCGGCGCTGTGCGGGCAGGGCGCGACCACGCGGAAGCCCGCCGCGATCAGGCGGTCGCGCGCCTCGATGATCCGCAGGTAGCCCTCGGGGGTGCCCGGCTCGATCAGCACGACGGCCCGGGCGGCACGCGCCGCCTCGTCCGTCACGGCCCGGCGGGCGTCCTCGGTGAGCTCGCCCAGCACGTACGACACGGTGACCAGGTCCGTACCGTCCGGGATCGCGAGGGCGCCGCCGATCGTCTGCCGCCGCCACTCGGCACCGCGCAGCCCGGCGTCCCCGGCGCTCCGCGCCAGCTCGGCCCCGAGCGCGAGGGCGGGCTCGGCCCAGTCGAGGACGGTGGTACGCCGCTCGCACCCCTCCCAGGCCGCGGCCACCGCCCAGCTCGCGGCCCCGGTCCCGCCGCCGACGTCCACGTGCGTCGCGGGCACCCACTCCGGCATCCGCTCCCGGAACGCCTCCAGCGCGGCCCGCACCGCCTCGAACGTCGCGGGCATCCGGTACGCGGCGTACGCCACCACATCGGACCGGTCCCGCAGCACCGGCGTATGCGTCGGGGTCCGCCCCCGGTAGTTGGCGATCAGCCGCTCGACGGCCTGCGCGGCCTGCCGCGGCGGCAGCCCGTCGAGCAACGCGGCGAGCGAGGCGCGCAGGTTGTCGCTGGTGGGGAGGGAGTGGGGGGCGTGCATTTGGTGAAGTCTATGCGGCGGGTGTGTACGACACTCGGCAACCCTGGCGGCATGGGGTCAAACCTCTCCATGACGTCCAGAGGACCTATACCGTGGGCCCTGAGCATCATGAGCCGTACGGGCACGCCCCCAGGAACGGGCGGTACGCGCCCGCAGGAGGTCACGCATGAGTACTGCACCCACGCCGGAGCCCGCCGAGGAGATCACACCCCGGCCTGAACAGAACTTCGCCGCTCTGCGCGTGGCTCTCGCCCGGGTCGCTCCCGCCCGTATGCCCGAATTCCTCGCCGACCGCGACGTACTGTTCCAGCAGGCCACAGCCGAGGAGTCGTTCACACCGATCCGAGGGTTCCTCATCAAGTGGGCGACCGAGATCGAGATCGCCCGCCGCCCGGCGCTCGCCGAACGTATGCACCGCGCCCAGCGGACCATCCACTCCCTCGACCGTGATGATCCCGCGTGGCGTGCGGCGATGGACGAGGTCCTGGCTGTACACAATGAAGCACAGGCGGCGGTGACCGGTGCCTGACGGTCACGACTGGCACTGGGAGTACGACCCCGGCGCGGCCCACGTCATCGGCGGGCTGGACGACCTGCCTTCATCGCCCGGGTCGAGATCCGGAGCCGAAGAGCTCGTCAGGGCCGCGGCGGCGCTCTATCTCGACGGCACCACCTACCAGGGGGCCTCATCCGCCCTCGGCCGCGAGGTCGTCACCGGCGGTATGTTCGTCTTCCAGACCGTCCCTCGCCACCGGCGCGTCTGCGTCCTGCAGGTCACCGTCCTGTGAGTGCGCCGGAAAAATCCTGCCTTCGCGAGCGAGGAAGAGTGGGCGGACGAGCCGGCCTTTACGATCAGAAGTTCAGGTACCGTTCCAGCCGGATGGGCTCGGTGCTGCCCTCCACATAGACATCGGCCGTCAGGTTGAATGTTCCCCAGGCAGCCGTAGTGATCTCGAAGCCGGTCGAGCGATTCGTGACGATACGGTCAGGGTCCCGGAACGTCGGGTGCAGGTGGTAGACAACCCTGGTGACGCGGTCGAGATCGGAGTCCCTGTCACCCTCAAGGGCAATGCGGAGCCGGAAGTACCTGTAGCCGTTTCGGTCTATTGCGTTGTCGCGGTGCGCACTGTGAACCAGATGGACCCTGGGAGCAGCTTCGTTCGGAGCCTCGGTCAGTTCGGCCAGCGGCGGCGGCACTTCAAGAACGGGCTGCGCGCCCGGCTGGGGCTCAGCCCCGGTCGGGGTCTGCGGGGACGAAGGACCGAGCCTGATCCCTGACGCCCCCGCCTCGAAGGAGTCGCCGCGCTCGACTCGGCTATTGATCGCTTCGATGAGTCGCCCCAGCCCGGCGCGGAACTTGAACGCGAGGGTCAGCACCACAATCGGCCAGATCAAAGCTTGCAGAAAAGGTATCCAGTCCTTCATTTTCCCCCCGGGTGCCCAGCCAGGTCGGTACCGACCAACGGCATAGTCTGTCACCGGTCTTGTACAAGAGGAACTTGCGAAGGCCTTGACACTGGCGCGGGAGATCAGGGCCGCTGCGCCCAGGCAGTCGGTCGTTCTGTCCGTGGTGGAGATGAAGCGGCTTGCCCGCAGCGCCACTGAGCTCATGTCCCTGTCCGCCACGCTCCAGGCGGACGGCATCCAACTGGAACTCCTCTCCGGCCCGCTCCAGGGCGCCTACGACCCGAATGCCGCCGGGGCCATCGTGTTCGCCGTGCTCGCTGTCTCCGCGGAGGTGGAGCGGGAGGGGATACGGGAGGGGATACGGGAGAAGACGCTGGAAGGGCTGGACACTGCCGCCCGCAAGGGCAACCACGGAGGGCGTCCGGCCGTGATGGACGCTGACAAGCTTGCCGTTGCCAGGGCGCGCCGTGCGAAGGGCGAGAGCGTCACGGCCATCGCTAAGGCACTGGGTGTGTCCCGAACGACGCTGTACCGGGCACTTGCCGACGCGGAGTAGCCGCCCGCGGGGAATGGGCTGTCGGGGCACCAGGATCAGTCCCGTCTTGCCCAACTCCGGCGTAGCTTCTGTTTCATGGCTACTGAGCACTTGGGCGATCGCATCGGGAGACTGCGACGCCTTGCTGACCTCACCCAAGAGGGGTTGTCCGAGCGTTCCGGGGTGTCTGTGGACGTGGTCCGGAAGCTTGAGCAGCGGCGGAAGCACAGCGCGCGGCTGCCGACGCTGCACGCGCTTGCCAGGGGGCTTGGCGTGGAGCTGACGGCCCTTCTGGGGGACCCGCCGGGCGTTCCGTCGAGTGGTGATGCCGACCCGCCCCAGCTTGTGGCTGTCCGTCGCGCGATCATGCCGCCGCTGTTCGCCCCTCCTGCTGAACCGGAGGGCGTTGAGCGGCTGTCCCTGGCTCTCCTGCGGGCCGAACTCTCGGATGGGTGGACTCTGTATCACTCGGCGGAGTTCGGCCGCCTCATGGACGTTCTTCCGGGCATCATCACGGACGCTCGTCTCCTGGCTGCCGTGGGGAACCCGGAGCAGCGGGCGGCCGGTCAAGCAGCGCTGGGCAAAGCGTTGCAACTGGGTGGGCACCTGGCGATCCGGCTGGGCAAGACGGATCTTGCCCTCTCGGCGCTGGAGCGCGCCTACGCAGCCGCCGGGGATTCGTCGGACCCGTTGCTCGCTCCGATGGTGTCGGGCTCGGTGGCATGGGCCTATCAGCGGCAGGACCGGTTGGGCGACGCGCGGGATCTTGCCGTGCATGCCGCTGACGGGGTGGAGCGGCAGGACACAGGGACGGCGGAAGGCGTTCGTGTCTGGGGCGGCCTGCTGATGTCCGCGGCGACGTCGTATGCCCGGAGCGACGACTACGCGACCGCGAACGACATGATGGTGACTGCCGAGAAGGCGGCGGGCCGTCTGGCAACGCTCCCGCCCCCCAGCGACGGCAAGCTGGTGTCGGTGTTCAGCCGGTCGTCGGTACGTATCGAACGGGTTCGTCTGGCCGTCCAGCATGAGCGGCCCGAGGAAGCGTTGACGCTGGCCAGGGGTATGAGGCTGAGCAGGGACACCCCGCCCTCATGGCGGACCTGGCTCCTGCTGGACCTGGCCCGCGCACACACCGACATCGGGGACGCGCTCGGAGCGGTGAGGACGCTGGAGAAGCTACGGCAGGTCGCCCCGGGATGGATGCGGCACCACACCCTGGCCGTGGCGATCGTCAGCGACTTGTGGAACGGGCCGGCGCGACCGCCGGGCCTGCGTAAGCTCGCCGAGTTCCTGGACGTCGTCAGCTAGGCGCTGAGACTAGGACGTTCCGTCCCTGTAGCGTCTCTAGAACTCTGTGTGTGCCTGTGGTTTCCAGGCTTTTCGGGCGCGGCGTGGCCGTCTGCGGTTGTCGTCCGGTGGTCCGAACCTCGGAGTGAGGGGGTGGACTTCGGTGGCGTGCAGGTG
>NZ_JAINFC010000589.1 GCF_020740835.1 Streptomyces sp. UNOC14_S4 | reverse complement strand
GGGGGACCCCCAGCCCCTAGCGGAACGCATGCCCACAACCGGAAGGTGACGGAATAGCGCACCCCCTCAGGGGCGCGGGGAACTGCGCGACCAGCCACACACGGCCCGCAGCCGCCGACCGGACTCAGGCGGCAGCCCGGTAGACGCCCCACGCCGAGCCGCAGGCTCACGTGGCACCCCGGTGGGCGCGCCCCCGCCCCCGCGGAGCGCGAGGCAACCCGAGCACCCGTTCCGCCACCACATCCCTCTGGATCTCGTTCGCCCCCGCGTAGATCGGCCCCGCCAGGGCGAAGACATAGCCGTCCGGCCACGGAGCAACCGCCTCCTCCGCGCAGGAGGAGAGTTCCCCCTGCGCGCCCAGCACGTCGAGCGCGGCCTCGTGCAGGGCCAGGTCCAGCTCGGACCAGAAAAGCTTCGTGAGGCTCGCCTCCGCCGTACCGGGAGCCCCGGCGGCGAGCCGTCCGGCAACCCCGTACGCGTACAGCCGGTACGCCCGCGCCCGGATCGCCACGTCCGCCACCCGGTCCCGCAGCGCCGTGTCGCGCGGGTCGGCGCGTTCGCGCCACAGGGCCACCAGCCGCCGGGCGGCGGTGAGGTAGCGGCCGGGGCTGCGCAGGGTCAGGCCGCGCTCGTGACCCGCGGTGCTCATGGCGACGGACCAGCCGTTCCCGGGTTCGCCGATGACGTCCTCGGCGGGCACGAACACGTCGTCGAGGAAGATCTCCGCGAAGGCGGGCCTGCCGTCGAGGCGGCCGACGGGCCGGACCGTCACCCCCTGTGCGTCCAGCGGGAACATCACGTACGTCAGCCCGTGGTGCGGCGGCCGCTCCGGGTCCGCGTGGCTGCGGAAGAGGCCGAAGGCCCGGTCGGCGAAGGCGGCCCGCGAGGACCAGGTCTTCTGGCCGCGCAGCAGCCAGCCGCCCCGTACCGGTACGGCCACCGACCGCAGGGAGGCGAGGTCCGAGCCCGCCTCCGGCTCCGACCACGCCTGCGCCCAGACCGTCTCGGCGCGCGCCATCGGCGGCAGCAGCCGGGCCCGCTGCTCCGGTGTGCCGTGGGCGAGGAGGGTGGGGGCGAGGAGGGAGATCCCGTTCTGCGTGACGCGCCCGGGCGCCCCGGCCGCGTAGTACTCCTCCTCGAACAGCAGCCACTCCAGCAGCGAGCGGCCCCGGCCGCCGTACTCCGCGGGCCAGGAGACGGCCGACCAGCGGCCGGCGGCCAGCGTCCGCTCCCACGCCCGGTGTTCGGCGAACCCCTCCCGCGTCTCCAGCGAGCGCGGCGGTGTCCGGGGCACGTGCGCGGCGAGCCACGCGCGGGCCTCCGCGCGGAAGGCCTCCTCCTCCGCAGTGAGCTGAAGGTCCATCAGGCACCGCGCTCCTTCATCGCGCGGACGTCCATGCCGCCGAGGGGGCCGGAGCCCGTCTCGGCGTTGTGGGCGTGCGCGAGGTGGTGGAGCGCGAAGGCCGCGTCGAGCCCGCTGTGCAGACCCTGGAGGTCCTCCGCCTGGTTGACGGCCCGCTTCGCGAGCGCGAGCCCCATGCGGGGCATCTCCGCGATACGGCACGCCAGTTCCTCCGTACGGGCGGCGAGCCCGGCACGCGGCACCACGCGGTTGACCATGCCGAGCTCGTACGCGCGCCGGGCGCTCATCCGGTCGCCGGTGTAGAGGAACTCCTTGGCGATACGCGGCGGCATCACCCACGGGTGGGCGAAGTACTCGACGCCGGGGACGCCCATGCGGACGACGGGGTCGGCGAAGAAGGCGTCCTCGCTCGCTATGATCAGGTCGCACACCCAGGCCAGCATCAACCCGCCCGCCACGCAGGCGCCTTGGACCGCGGCAATCACAGGTTTGGGCAGTTCCCGCCACCGTCGGCACATGCCCAGGTAGATTTCCGACTCGCGGGCGAAGCGGCCCTCCGCACCGGACGTGGCGGAGTGGTCCCACCACAGGCCCGCCCTGCGCGGACGGGGGAGGTGGGCGTCACGCCCGGGAGTGCCGATGTCGTGGCCCGCCGAGAAGTGCTCGCCCGCCCCGGCGAGCACGACGACCCGTACCGCGTCGTCCGCCGCCGCGCGCTGGAAGGCGTCGTCCAGGGCGTAAGTCATCGCGGTGTTCTGGGCGTTGCGCCAGCGCGGCCGGTTCATGGTGACCGTCGCGACCGGGCCCTTCGCCTCGTAACGCACGGTCGGGTCGGCCGTCGGGTCGGCTGCCGGGTCGACTGTCAGGTCAGTGGTCATGCCCATCCTTCCCTAACAAGTGTTTGGTAGGTTAACGTGCCGTCATGAGCAGCGTCGAGGAGTTCCCCACGGAATCCCGCACCGCTTCCCGGCCCTGTCCGCCGGCCTATGTGCCCGGCCATGAACTGCTGACGGGCCGCACCGCCGTCATCACCGCCGCCGCGGGCACCGGCATCGGCGGGGCCGTCGCGCGCCGCTTCCTCGAAGAGGGCGCGCGCGTGGTCCTCGGGGACGCGCACGCCCGGCGCCTGAGGGCCACCGTCGCCGCGCTCCGCGACGGCTTCGGCTCCCGGCAGGTGACCGGCCTGCCCTGCGACGTCACCGACGAGACCCAGGTCGCCGCCCTCTTCGACCTCGCCGAGGAACGGCACGGAACCCTCGACATCGTCGTCAACAACGCGGGCCTCGGCGGCACCGCCGACCTCGTGGAGATGACCGACGAGCAGTGGGACAAGGTCATCGACACCTCCCTGAACGGCACCTTCCGCTGCACCCGCGCGGCCCTGCGCCGGCTGCGCGACCGCGGCCGGCCCGCAGGAGGGGGCGTCGTCGTCAACGTCGCCTCGGTCGCGGGCTGGCGCGCCCAGCGCGGCCAGGCCCACTACGCCGCCGCCAAGGCCGGGGTCATGGCCCTCACCCGCTGCGCGGCCGTCGAGGCCGCCGCCTACGGGGTACGCGTCAACGCGGTCTCGCCGAGCCTCGCCATGCACCCGCACCTGGTCAAGGTCACCACCCCGGAACTGCTCGCCGAGCTGACGGAGCGTGAGCCCTTCGGGCGGCCCGCGGAGCCCTGGGAGGTCGCCAACGTCGTCGTCTTCCTCGCCAGCGGCTACTCCTCGTACATGACGGGGGAGACGGTGTCCGTCAGCAGCCAGCGCGCCTGACCGGGGCGTGCCCGAGAATGACCGGCGTGCCGAACAGCAAGCAGACCGCCGCGAACTCCAACCCCGCCCCCGAACGGCGCCGCGCACTCCTCGCCACCGCCGCCGAGGTCTTCGCCGCCCAGGGCTACGACGCCACCACCGTCCGCAGGATCGCCGACGAGGCCGGCCTCCTCGCGGGCAGCCTCTACTACCACTTCGACTCCAAGGAGTCGATGCTGGACGAGATCCTCTCCGGTTTCCTGGAGGAGCTGTGGACGGGCTACGACGCCGTGCTCGGCGCCGGGCTCGGGCCCCGCGAGACCCTGGAGGCCCTCGTCACCGAGTCCTTCCGCGAGATCGACCGGCACCGCTTCGCCGTCGCCATCTACCAGAAGGAGTCCCGCCGCCTCGCGGACCGGCCGCGCTTCGCCTACCTCGCCGACTCCTGGCGCCGCTTCGAACGGGTGTGGCTCGGCACCCTGGAGCGCGGCGTGGCCGAGCGCGCCTTCCGCGCCGACCTCGACGCCCGGCTCACCTACCGCTTCCTCCGCGACACCGTGTGGGTCGCCGCGTCCTGGTACCGGCCCGGCGGAGCGCACGCGCCCGAGGAGATCGCCCGCCAGTACCTGTCGATGGTCCTGGACGGCATCGCCGTCCGGGAGTGAACCGTAGTCAGCCGTCCCGAGGAGCAGCAGCCATGGCAGCAGAGGCCTACGTCGTCGCAGCGGTCCGCACCCCCGTCGGCAGACGGGGCGGCGGACTGTCCGCCGTCCACCCCGCCGACCTCGGCGCCCATGTGCTGCGGGAGCTGATGGACCGTACGGGCGTGGACCCAGCCGCCGTCGACGACGTCGTCCTCGGCTGCCTCGACGCGGTCGGCCCGCAGGCCGGGGACATCGCCCGGACGAGCTGGCTGGCCGCGGGCCTCCCCGAGGAGGTGCCCGGCGTCACCGTCGACCGGCAGTGCGGCTCGGGCCAGCAGGCCGTGCACTTCGCCGCCCAGGCGGTGCTCTCCGGCACCCAGGACCTCGTCGTCGCGGGCGGCGTGCAGAACATGTCGCAGGTCCCCATCGCCTTCGCCGCCGGGCGGGCCGCCGAGCCGCTGGGCCTCACCGACGGCCCGTACGCCGGGTCGCGCGGCTGGCGGGCCCGCTACGGCGACCGCGTCGTCAGCCAGTTCCACGGCGCCGAGGCGATCGCCGCGCGGTGGGGCATCACCCGCGCGGCCATGGAGGAGTACGCGCTCGCCTCGCAC
>NZ_JAINFC010000588.1 GCF_020740835.1 Streptomyces sp. UNOC14_S4 | reverse complement strand
CGGGCTGGCCACCCGCTACGACAAGACACCCGAGAGCTACCTCGCCGGACTCCATCTGCGCGGCGCGATCCTGTGGATCCGCAGCCTCCAACCCACCTGAAGATCCGAACTACGAACACGCTCTAGCGCCGGCGGGGCCTTGACGGTCCCGGCTGCCTTGCTGTGCTTGTTCGCCTCGATCCGTGCGAGGTAGCTGCCGTCGGGCAGGACGTCCTCGACCCTGCGGGCCTTGCGCCGCTCGATCCGCCACAGCAGGTGGGCGCCTCGGTTGCGCAGGCGGTGCCATCGGGCCAGGCCCCACAGTCCGCGGTCTGCCAGGACCAGGGTGTCCGGGCCGATATGGGATTCCAGTTCGTCGGACACGATCCGCTCGGAGTCCTTGAAGCCGCCGATCGCGGCGTCCAGCACCGCGTGCGTCGAGCACTCCGCCACCGCAACCACTCGTGCCTGCGGGTATCCGATCGGGGCTCGCTGCGAGCCGGACTTGCCGAAGGCCTCCAGGTTCCCGGCGGAGTCCGGCACTGCCAGGAGTGTTCCGTCCAGGGCGAGCACCCGCATCCCGCGAAACAGCTCAGGGCTCCCGCCCAGCGGGCGGCAGACCGCGCGGAACAACTCGCGCATCACCATCCAGCCCAGCCGCTGCCGGGCCCTGGTCAGCGAAGACTTGTTCACCCCGGACCACGGTCGAAGGGACGGCTCACCGGCCTTCGCCAGTCGCAGAACCTCAAGGTAGTCGGCCTGCGGGAAGAGGCACATCGCGAGGACGAAGTACACGGTGAACCGGGCGGACAGCAGCCGACGCCGTTTCTCCTTGCGGCCTTCGTCACCGACGACCTGGTCCACCAGCTCAGGAGGACAGGACTGGGTCAAGATCCCCAACCCCAACCGCTCCAGCCTCGATATCAGCACACCGGCTCAACCGGCGGGACCTGCCAAAAGCAACGGCATTGCCCCCGAGGACGCAGGGGAACTACTCGCCGCCCTGCCGCCGCTCCCCTGCGTGACACTGGACCTCCTGACCCCGGACGGAACCGTGTCAGCCCAGGTCACCGCCATGATCGGAGGCGAGGAGGCCACGGTCGACATCGTCTTCCACCGCCGGGACGTCGGCGCGGCACGCCTGACCGCGCTCCTGGCCGCCCTCGTCGAGCGGCTGCGCCACGACCACCCGGGCGTCTCGTCCCTGACGGTCCAGGAATACGGCGGTGACGCCGTCGCCGAAGCACTCACCGTCATGGGCGCCCACGTCACCACCCGCTGGCACCGATACCGCATGCCGCTCTGAGCGGGGGTGCGTAGGGGGCGTACCTAGCCCAGCGCGAAGATGAGCACGGGGGCGAGTAGCACGGTGCCGAGAATGACGGCAGCTCCTGCGGCTTGACCGACGACAGGCACGTTGCTGGCCACGTTGAGACCGAGGGTGTACAAGAAGGTGCTCACCGTCGTACCGACCCCGAGGGGGACGAGCCCCGCAGCGCTCGCAGTTCCCGCGCCACCCACCACACACAGCCCGGCCCCGGCCGTGACGGCCAGCAGCCTGCCCACACATCTACGCCACACAGCGATCCCCCCAACTTGACCGGCCATCCGCCGACACGGGTACCCGCAGCCCGACACGGGAAGCCGCCGACCACTCTGGGGCCGCCCCAAAGAGTGAACACACAGCGAAAGCACGCCTGTTACGGAGCATCCGGCCCGCCGTGGCGGAACCCTCCACCCTGACGTAGCAGCCACGGGGGCCGTCACCCCGCGCGTCGGCCACCCAGGAGGACACCGTCCCTTACCTGCCGATGTGTGGAACGCAGACCCGGGGGCATCACGACAGCGGAATCGAACGCACTGTCATTCGTTTGGAGTTGGGAGTTCAGTTCCGGCGTCCAGGAGCCGCCCGACCCCCTATGCTCGGCCCCCTCAAACCCTGGATGCACCACAGACTCACCTGGGGGAACGACTGTGCCTACCCCTGCGCCACTTGATCCGTACCAGTCGCGCGTGACCGAACTCGGCGCGGCGATCCACGAATACCGCATCGCCAAAGGCTGGCTCCAGGACGAGCTCGGCGCGGCGGTTTGCCTGTCGCGCTCGGCCATCTCCAGGTTCGAGTCGGGCGACAGGATCCCCCATCGCGATACAGCTCGCCAACTGGACGAGGCGCTGGGGGCGGGCGGCCGGATCTGGCGGCTCCGTGACGAGTTGGATGACAACCCTGACGCCACGTTGATTCAGAAGGTGTTCAAGAACGAGACGAAAGCCATCAAGATTCGCGAGACCAACTGCGCGGTTCCGGCCCTCCTGCAAAATCCGGAGTACGAACGAGCGATCATCCAGAAGCACCTTCCGTACTTCGGCGGGAATCTGGAGGAGAAGCTCAAGCATCGAGTGCGACGGCACGAACTCTTCAAGCGCTCTTCCGCGCCCCCATTCTCCACGGTTCTCACCGAGGCCGCACTTCGCTCCATAGTCGGCAACCAGTCCGTCATGAGGCGTCAGCTCGTGGATTTGATCGCCGTATCCCAACGATCGGGAATCGACATCAGGATCGCACCGTTCTCAGGCAACGCCGATGTCGTACACCTCGCAGGCGAATTCTCCATTACGGACCTCCCGGACGGAAAAACGGTCGTGCATGCCCGCTCAGGCGCTCTCGGATTCTTGGTGACCAAACCTGAGACCGTAAACAAATACATCACCCTTCACAACCTGATGCAGGCGAACGCACTCGATTCCGAGGAATCAAGGGACCTGATCCATAAAACAGTCAGGGAGCATTACCCATGCCTACCGGTAAACCTGACTGGCCCATAGCCGCCTGGCGCAAGAGCACACATAGCGTCACTGACGGAAGCTGCGTCGAGGTCGCTGAGCACTATCCTCGCGCGTTCTCCGTCCGCGACTCCAAAGACCCCAGCCGCACCCCTATAGTCACCCCGCGCGCCGTCTGGTCGGACTTCGTCGCCACCATGGCCGTACCAGAAGGCGGGTGAACCGCTATTGCACGGCGACGGCTTCGATCTCGATGAGCATCCTGGCGTCGGACAGTGCGCCGACCTGTGCGAGGAGGCTGACGGGGCGGCAGTTCGCGTGGGCCAGGGCTTCGGTGATGGCGTCGTAGTGGGTGGTGACGGCGTCGATGTCGAGGGTGAAGACGCGGATCTGGACGACGTCGCTCAGCGTGAAGCCGGCCTTCTCCAGGGTTTCTTCCAGACGCTGGAAGGTCAGCTTGATCTGGGCGCGGATGTCACCGGCGTGGGCGATGGCACCGTCGTCGGCGCGGGCCTCATGGCCCGCGACCAGGAGCCAGCGCCGTGGGTTCTCGACGAGCACCGCGTGGTTGTAGCCGAGCCGGTCGCCGAACATGCGCGGGCCGATGTCGGTGCGTTCCATCGTGTGCCTCCCGGAGCGGGTCGAGGGCGGGGTCAGGCCGGGGGCGGGCCGAAGTGCTTGACGTACGGGTCCGGGCCGGTGCCGTACGGATGCCATTCGGTGAGGCCGTCGCCGTTGGGGGATCCGGTGGTGACGAAGGCGGCGAGCGCGCCCGCGAAGGCGCGGGCCAGGTCGTGGTCGTGGCCGTCGACCGCGCCGAGCATCGGGGCGTCGGGGAAGGTGTCGAAGGTGCCGAAGAGGAAGGGGAGTTCGGAGCAGTGCGTGGCGCCGAGCCGGTGGTCGTCGGGCTCGGGGCGGCGGGTGAAGCGGTAGACGTACGCGGGCAGGCCACGACCGGCGCGGTGTGCGGCGGCCTGGAGGCTGCCGTCGCGGAAGACGCGGTCGCCGGTCAGGTCGGTGTAGACGCGGGCGGGCACGGCGCCGGGGCGTTCGGCCTCGTAGCGTTCGTAGGCCAGGGGCGCGTCGGCGCCGAGACGGCCGGGAAGGGAGCCCAGTACCGTGAGTGCCTCCTCACGGGTGAAGGACTGTACGCGCGCGTCGGCTCCCAGGAAAGCGGTCATCTCGTCGGACACGGTGCCGATCAGGACGTCCTTGTCGTCCAGGGCTCCCTCGGCCACCGCTTCCTGCCAGGCGCGCGGGTGGCCGGGGCCCCCGAGCACGGACCACATGGGCGGTGCGATGTCACCGGGCCGGTGGCCGAGGCCGTCGGCCAGCCGCCGGTAGGCGTCCAGGAGCCGCTGCCAGGGCAGCGCGCGCAGGGCGCGGCCGGGGTCGTCGGTCCGGTCGGCCTCCAGGAGGCGCAGGTAGGCGGTGGCGACGGCGTCCGCGTCGGCCGGGTCCTGGGGGGCCAGGCCCAGGGGGCCGCTTTGGACGATGATCCGGCGGATCATGCCGCTGGTGGCGGGGTCGGTGGCCAGGGACATGGTCGAGTAGGCGCCCGCGGACTGGCCGCCGACGGTGATGAGGGCGGGGTCG
>NZ_JAINFC010000587.1 GCF_020740835.1 Streptomyces sp. UNOC14_S4 | reverse complement strand
CCCGGCCCCGTCGTCGTCGGTGTCGGCCGCCCCGTCACCGGGACCGCGGTCCGCGTCGTCGCCCCCGACACCCTGCTCACCCGCCCCGACGGCACCGAGGGCGAGATCTGGGTGCGCGGCCCCGGCGTGGCGGCGGGCTACTGGGGCCGGCCCGAGGCGACCGAGGCCACCTTCGCCGCCCGCCCCGCCGACGCGCCCGCCGCCGGGCCGTACCTGCGCACCGGCGACCTCGGGCTCGTGCGCGACGGCGAACTGTACGTCACCGGGCGCATCAAGGACCTCATCATCGTGCACGGGCAGAACCACTACCCCCAGGACATAGAGGAAGCCGTCTGGTCCGCCGACCCGCGGCTGCGCCCCGGCTGTGTCGCCGCCTTCGACACCGCCTTCGACATCGGGAGCGGCGACGGCTCCCGCGTCGTCGCCGTCGCCGAGTACGAGGGCACGCCCGCCGAGGCCACCGCCGTCGGCGCCGCGGCCTGCCGCGCCGTCACCCGGGAGTGCGGTCTGCGCCTGTCCGAGATCGTGCTGATCCGGCGCCGCACCGTGCCCAAGACCAGCGCGGGCAAGATCCGCCGCGGCACGGCCCGCGACCGCTACCTGAACGGCGGCCTCGACGAGATCGCCCGCGTGCCCGCACCGCTGTCCAGGGCGGCTCGCGCATGACGGCCACGACGGGCGGGCAGCCCCGCACCGGCCTGGAGAAGACCCTCGGGGACGTCTGGACGCGCGTCCTGGGCACCCCCGTCGGCATGGACGACAACTTCTTCGACCTCGGCGGCGACTCCCTGCTCGCCGCGGAACTCGTCGCGGGCGTCGAGCGCGACCTGATGGTACGTCTGCCCCGGCGCGGAGCCGCCGAGTTCGCCACCGTACGGCGCATGGCCCGGTGGATCGCCGCCCACACGCCCGAGGACGCGGCCGAACGCACCCTGGTGCGCTTCTCCCCGCCCGGCGGCGAACTCCCCGCCTTCTTCTGCGTCCACGGCATGGGCGGCCACGTCCTCGTACTCGGACGGCTCGCCCGCCGCCTGGAACACCTCGTCAGCACATACGGCTTCGAGGCCGTCGGCCGCAACGACGCGACGCGCGGCGACCGCACCGTGCCCGCCATGGCGGCCCGCTACGTCCGGCACATGCGCCGCGTCCAGCCGCACGGCCCGTACCTGCTCGGCGGCTACTCGATGGGCGGGGCCGTGGCCCTGGAGATGGCCGCCGGCCTGACCGCCGCGGGCGAACGGGTCGACCACGTCCTGCTCCTCGACTGCGACCTGCGACAGCCCGACATCCCCGCGATCCGCGCCCGGGCCGTGGAGTTCGTCTCCCGAGCCCTCGGGCTCGACCCGCCGGTCACCGCCCCCTACGAGCGGCTGGACGCGGCCGCCGCCGAGATCTGCCGGCGTGTGGGCGGCGAACGCTCGGGCCTCACCCCGCGCGAGGTGAGCCGCTTCGCGGCCGTCTACGTCGAGAACGCCCGCGCCATGACCGGCTGGACCCCGCCGCCCTACGCCGGGCCCATGACGCTCGTGCACACCAGCGAGGGCACCCACAGCACTCACGATGGCGCCACCGCGACCGGTCCCGAGGTGTACGGCTGGGGCCCCTACGCCACCGGCGGAGCACTGCGCGCCGTCCGGGTGCCCGGCGATCACTGGACGCTGTTCACCACCCACGTGGACGAGCTCGCGGCGGTGTGCGAGAGCGTGCTCCGCCCGGTGACGTGCACGACCGACCAGACCCACGCCCATGCTCACGCTCTCACGACAGCGCACGCAACAGGCCGTCCGACAGGACAAGGAGTCAGTGATGACCACAGGTGAGCACCCGCCCGGCGGCCCGGCGACGGGCACGGCGGACGTCACCCGGCGCGAACGCGAACTGCTGGACGCCGCCCAGCGGTACAGCTTCCGCGGCCGCATCGACACCAGCGCCTTCTCCGGGCCCGTGTTCGCGTCCGCGCGCGGCTCCGTCGTCACCGACCTGCGCGGCAACGAATACCTGGACTTCAACTCGGGCCAGATGTGCGCCGCCCTCGGACACAACCACCCGCGCGTCCTCGCCGCGATCCAGGAGGCGTGCGAGACGATGCTGCACGCCCACAGCAGCCACTTCAACGTCAAGGAGATCGAGCTCGCCGAGAAACTCGGCAGGCTGCTGCCCGACCCACTCACCCGCAGCCTCTTCGGCGAGTCCGGCGCCGACGCCAACGAACTGGCCCTGCTCCTCGCCCGCATCTTCACCGGCGGCCGCGAGGTCTTCAGCCCGCACGTGAGCTACCACGGCCTGTCCGCGAGTGCCCGCTCGGTCACCTTCGCCGGCTGGCGGCGCGGCCACGGCCCGCTCTCCGGCGACTCCTACGCCCTGATCGCCCCGTACTGCTACCGCTGCCCGCTGGCCAAGACCTATCCGTCCTGCGGGCTGGCCTGCCTGGACGCGAGCTTCGAACTCGTCGACGCCCAGGCCGCCGACCAGCCCGCCGCCGTCATCACCGAGCCCCTGTTCAGCGCGGGCGGCGTCATCGACCCGCCGAAGGGCTGGCTGGCCCGGCTGCGGGAGAAGTGCCACGAGCGCGGCATGCTGCTGATCGTCGACGACGAACAGACCGGCCTCGGCAAGCTCGGCACCATGTTCGGCTTCACCGACGAGGACAGCGAGGACGTGGTGCCCGACATCGTCACCCTCGCCAAACACCTCGGCGGGGGCGTCGGTATCAGCTCGGTCACCACCACCGACGCGATCGAGGAGAAGGCCGTCGAGAACGGACTGACCGTCACCCGCTCGCACAGCAACGACCCGCTGCTGTGCGCCGCGGGCTCCGCCAGCGTCGACATCGTCGTCGAGGAGGACGTCCCCGCCAAGGCCCGCGCGCTCGGCACCCGCCTGCGCGAGCACCTCGGCGCCCTGATGGAGCGTCACGAACTCGTCGGCGACCTGCGCGGGCGCGGCATGCTCGTCGGCATCGAGCTCGTCCGCGACCGCGACACCAAGGAGCCCGCCTACGAGGAGGGCAACGAGATCGGCCGCCGCTGCTTCGAGGCCGGGCTCATCTTCAGCGTGCGCCGCGGCGGCAGCGTGCTGCGCTTCGTGCCCCCGGCGAGCACCACGCTCGACCAGATCGACCAGGGCATGGAAATCCTCGGCAAGGTACTGGAGGAGGTGAGCACCGCCTCATGATCCCGCCGCCGCCCACCCGCCGCCTCGGCGCCCTGGAGGTCTCCGCCGTGGGCCTCGGGTGCATGGGCATGACCGACTTCTACGGCACGGCCGCCGACCCGGGCGTCGCCGTCCGTACCCTTCACGAGGCCGTCGACCTCGGCGTCACCCTCCTCGACACGGCCGACGTCTACGGGCCGCACACCGGCGAGGAACTCGTCGGCAAGGCCGTCGCCGGAATCCGCGAACGGGTGGTCCTCGCCACCAAGTTCGGGCTGATCCGCGGGCCCGGCAACACCTGGCTCGGCATCGACGGCAGCCCCGGCCACGCCAGAGCCTGCTGCGACGCCTCGCTGCGCAGGCTCGGCGTCGACCACATCGACCTGTACTACCTGCACCGCGTCGACCCTGCCGTGCCCATCGAGGAGACCGTCGGCGCGCTGGGCGAGCTCGTCGCGGCCGGGAAGATCGGCCACATCGGACTATCCGAGGCGTCCCCGGCCACCGTCCGGCGGGCCCACGCCACGCATCCGGTGACCGCCGTGCAGTCGGAGTACTCCCTGTGGTCCCGCGACGCGGAGGGCTGCCTGCTGGCCACCCTGCGGGAGCTCGGCATCGGCTTCGTCGCGTACAGCCCGCTGGGGCGGGGTTTCCTCACGGGGACGCTCACCTCGCCCGACGCGTTCGTCGAGGGCGACTACCGGCGGGCGAGCCCTCGTTTCCAGCCGGAGAACTTCGCGGTCAACCTCGATCTGATCGCCCCGCTGCGGGCGCTCGCGCGTGCGCGTGAGGTGACACCGGCTCAGCTGGCGCTGGCGTGGGTGCTGTCGCGGGGCGAGGACGTGGTGCCGATTCCGGGGACGAAGCGGGCGCGTTATCTGCGGGAGAACGTGGCGGCGGCGTCTCTTTCTCTTACGGAGGGGGAATTGGCGGAGATCGGCGAGGTGGTTTCGCCCTGCCGGGCGGCGGGGGAGCGGTATCCGGCGCACCGGATGGGGGAGCTGGACGGTTGACGTCCAGCTGTCACCGGGGGCTGCCGCCCCCGGACCCCGCTGCGCCTACCGGGGTGCGTCTTGCGCTGCGTGCGCGGCTGCGGGTCGTCGACGGCCGGTCGCGCAGTTCCCCGCGCCCCTAAAGGGGCGCGCCTTCCCGTCCACCTCCGGTTGTGGGCATGCGTTCCGCTAGGGGCTGGGGGTCCCCCCGGACGGAGTCTGGGG
>NZ_JAINFC010000586.1 GCF_020740835.1 Streptomyces sp. UNOC14_S4 | reverse complement strand
CCTCCCGTACAGCCCGACTCGGCTCCCCCACGCCAGGTCACACCGGGCGGTCGCCGCGGCCGGTCCGAGCGGCACCCGAGCAGCACCCCGCGATGCACCGCACGATTGCCACGGCGTAACGAACCGCCGCAGGGCGAACACGGCAGTTCATCGGGGCGTAACACCCCCGACGTCATCGTCACCCCGGTGAAACAACCGGCCGCACTGACGGAAACCGCGCTACGACAACCTCTTGGCGAAACCCGGCCCCTGGTGTCCATCCGCACCGTCCGCATGGGCCGCCGCTTTCGAGGAGACGTCGATCGTGAATGGCGCAGACACCGCATTCGTCCTGATCAGTGCCGCGCTGGTGATGCTGATGACCCCCGGCCTGGCCTTCTTCTACGGCGGCATGGTGCGGGTCAAGAGCGCGCTCAACATGCTGATGATGTCGTTCGTCTCGCTCGGCATCGTCACCGTGCTGTGGGTGCTCTACGGCTACTCCCTCGCCTTCGGTGACGACCTCGGCGCCGGGCTGCTCGGCAACCTCGACCACATCGGCCTCAAGGGCATCAGCCCGGAGACCCTCACCGGAGGCAAGGAAGGCATCCCCGTCTTCGCCTTCGCGCTCTTCCAGATGATGTTCGCCGTCATCACCCCCGCCCTGATGAGCGGCGCCCTCGCCGACCGCGTCAAGTTCAGCGCCTGGGCCCTCTTCATCACCCTCTGGGTGACCGTCGTCTACTTCCCCGTGGCCCACTGGGTGTGGCAGCCCGACGGCTGGCTCGCCCAGCTCAAGGTGATCGACTTCGCGGGCGGCACCGCCGTGCACATCAACGCGGGCATCGGCGCCCTCGCCGCCGTCCTCGTCGTCGGCAAGCGCGTCGGCTTCGCGAAGGACCCCATGCGCCCGCACAGCCTGCCGCTGGTGATGCTCGGCGCGGGACTGCTGTGGTTCGGCTGGTTCGGCTTCAACGCGGGCTCCGCGCTCGCCGCCAACGGCACCGCGGCCAACATGGCTCTCAACACCCAGGTGGCCACCGGCGCCGCCATGATCGGCTGGCTCGCCTACGAGCGCGTCAGGCACGGCGCGTTCACCACCCTCGGCGCCGCCTCCGGCGCCGTCGCGGGCCTCGTCGCCATCACCCCCTCGGGCGCCGCCGTCAACGCCTTCGGCGCCCTCCTCATCGGCGTCGTCGCGGGCGCGGTCTGCTCCTGGGCGGTCGCCCTCAAGTTCCGGTTCGGTTTCGACGACTCGCTCGACGTGGTCGGCGTCCACCTCGTCGGCGGCATCATCGGCACCCTGCTCGTCGGCCTCCTCGCCACCGGCGGGGTCGGCGGCGCCACCCAGCTCGGACGGCAGGCCGTCGGTGCCTTCGCCGTGCTGGCCTACTCCTTCACCGCCTCCTGGCTTCTCGCCAAGGCCGTCGACAAGGCGATCGGCTTCCGCGCCTCCGAGGACGACGAACTCGGCGGCATCGACCAGGCGTTCCACGCCGAGACCGCCTACGACCTCAGTGGGGTCGGCGGCGGCTCCACGGCCACCCGTACCGTGGCCCACACCCCCGCCGTCGGGCGCGCCGAAGGCGGCGCGGAGCCCGGCAACGGCACGGCACCGCACAAGAAGGTGGACGCATGAAGCTCATCACCGCCGTCGTCAAGCCTCACATGCTCGACGAGATCAAGGCCGCCCTCCGCGCCTTCGGCGTACGCGGCATGACCGTCAGCGAGGCCAGCGGCTCCGGCCGCCAGGCGGGCCACACCGAGGTCTACCGCGGCGCCGAGTACACCGTCGACCTCGTCCCCAAGGTCCGTATGGAGATCCTCGCCGAGGACGGCGACGCGTACGACGTGGTCGACGTCATCGTGAAGGCCGCGCGCTCCGGCGAGGCCGGCCGGATCGGCGACGGCAAGGTCTGGGTCGTCCCCGTCGAGGACGTCGTCCGTGTACGGACCGGTGAGCGCGGCCCGGACGCCCTGTGAGCCCGCACCGCCCAGCACACCGGCCGGGAGCCCCGAGTTGACGGAGAACGCCACCAGCCCGGACGGCACCGGCCCGGACGGCACCGGGCCCCGCGACTACGCGGCGGCCCGGCTGCGCCTCCTGCACCAGGCGAAGCGCACCGGCCCGCCGCGCCGCGCCGCGCTCGCCCGGCTCACCGACCAGTGGCTGGGCACCCTGCTCGGCGAGACACGTGGCGTGGCCCTCGTGGCCGTCGGCGGCTACGGTCGCGGCGAACTCTCCCCGCGCAGCGACCTCGACGTCCTCCTGCTGCACGACGGATCGGCACGCCCGGCCGAGGTCGCCGTCGTCGCCGACCGCGTCTGGTACCCCGTCTGGGACATGGGCCTCGCCCTCGACCACTCCGTACGCACCCCGGCCGAGGCCCGCCGCACCGCCGCCGGTGACCTCAAGGTCCACCTCGGCCTCCTCGACGCCCGCCACATCGGCGGCGACGAACAGCTCACCGCGCTGCTCCGCGCGACCGCCTACGAGGACTGGCGGGCCCAGGCCCCGGCCCGGCTCCCCGAGCTGCGCGAGCTGGGCGAGGAACGGGCCAGGCGCCAGGGCGAGCTGCGGTTCCTGCTGGAGCCCGACCTCAAGGAGGCCCGCGGCGGCCTGCGGGACGCCACCGCCCTGCGCGCCGTCGCCGCCTCCTGGCTCGCGGACGCGCCCCGCGAGGGCCTGGAGAGCGCTCGCGCTCTGCTCCTCGACACCCGCGACGCCCTGCACCTGGTCACCGGCCGGGCCACCGACCGGCTCGCCCTCCAGGAGCAGGACCAGGTCGCCACCGCCCTCGGCCGCCCCGGCGCCGACACCCTGCTGCGCGAGGTGTACGAGGCGGCCCGCACCGTCTCCTACGCCGCCGACGTGACCTGGCGCGAGGTCGGCCGCGTCCTGCGCGCCCGCTCCGGCAGGCCGCGGCTGCGCCGGATACTCGGCGGATTCGGCGGCCGCGGAGGGTTCGTCGAACTCGAGCGCACGCCGCTGGCCGAAGGCGTCGTCGAGCAGGACGGCGAGGCGGTCCTCGCCCGCACGGCGCGGCCCGAGCGCGACCCCGTGCTGCCGCTGCGCGCCGCTGCCGCCGCCGCGCAGGCCGGGCTGCCGCTGTCCCCGCACGCGGTACGGCGGCTGGCCGCCACCGCTGCCCCGCTGCCGGTGCCCTGGCCGGCCGAGGCACGCGAGGCCCTGATCACCCTGCTCGGCGCGGGCCGGCCCACGGTCGTGGTCTGGGAGGCCCTGGAGTCCGAGCGGCTCGTCTCGCGGCTGCTGCCCGAGTGGGAGCACGTCCGCTGCCGCCCGCAGCGCAACCCCGTGCACCGCTGGACCGTCGACCGCCACCTCATCGAGACCGCCGTCCAGGCCGCCGCCCTCGCGCGTGACGTCCACCGCCCCGACCTGCTCCTCGTCGCCGCCCTCCTGCACGACATCGGCAAAGGTCTGCCGGGAGACCATTCGGCGGCGGGGGAGGGCATCGCCCGCGACATCGCCGCCCGGCTCGGCTTCGGGCCGGTGGACGTCGAGACGGTCGCCACGCTCGTACGCCACCACCTGCTCCTCGTCGAGACGGCCACCCGGCGCGACCTCGGCGACCCGGCGACCGTCCGCACGGTGACGGACGCCGTCGCCGACACGGGAACCCTGGAGCTGCTGCACGCGCTCACCGAGGCGGACGCGCGCGCCACGGGCCAGGCGGCCTGGTCCGCCTGGCGCGCCTCTCTCGTGGGCGACCTGGTCCGCCGCGCCGGGGCCGCCCTCGCGGGCGGCGGCGTCGCGGCCCGTACGGAACCGGAGGCGCTGACCGAGGAACAGCGGCGACTGGTGGCGGAGGCGCGGCGCACCGGGGGGCCGGTGCCGGTCCTGCTCGGCATACGCCCGGAAGGCGAAGGCGGCAGCGCCGCCACCTTCACCGTCGCCGTGCCCGACCAGGCGGGGGTGCTGCCCGCCACGGCCGGTGTCCTCGCCCTGCACCGGCTGACCGTCCGCGCCGCGGATCTGCGGGCCGTCGACGGCGTGCTGCTGCTGCGGTGGCGGGTGGCCGCGGAGTACGGCTTCCTGCCGGAGGCCGCACGGCTGCGCAACGACCTGGTACGCGCCCTGGAGGGCTCCCTCGACCTCGTCGGCCGCCTCGCGGAACGGGAGGCGGCGTATGCCGCGTACTCCCGGCGCCGCCGCGGCGGCGCACATCCGGCGCCGCGCGTCACCGTGGTGGACACGGGCTCGCGCGACGCGACCGTCCTGGAGGTACGCGCCCAGGACGCGCCGGGGCTGCTGCACCGCATCGGGCGGGCCCTGGAGGACGCGGGGGTGTGGGTGCAGAGCGCACACGTGAGCACGTTGGGGTCGTATGTGGTGGACGCGTTCTATGTGACGGGCGCGGACGGGGAAC
>NZ_JAINFC010000585.1 GCF_020740835.1 Streptomyces sp. UNOC14_S4 | reverse complement strand
GGTCACCGCCGGGCGCGTCCGGGAAGCGGTCGACGGGCTGGGGGCACGGGACGAACGGACCGTCAAGCTCCTCACCCGGGCCGGTATGGGGTGGTGCCAGGGGCGGATGTGCGGGACGGCCGTCGCCTGTCTCGCGGCACGCGACGGCACCCCTGAACCCCCTGCCGAGCGGCGGCCGTTCGCCGTGCCGGTCCCGCTCTCGGCGCTCGCCGCGCTCGGCGAACCGGACGACGTCACGCCACCGCGCGACCGGCCCGGGCCGTAGCCCTCCCGTCGGCGGCCCCGCCGATCAGCGACATGTCCACACCTTTGGAGATCCATATCTTTGAAGAGAGGTTCGTCGAGATGACCGCCACCGACTGGAACAACGGCCGCCCCTGGCGCGGCATCATGGTCGCCACCGCCCTGCCCCTGCGCGACGACCTGTCCGTCGACCACGACGCCTACGCCGAGCACGTCCGCTGGCTGACCGCCAACGGCTGCGACGGCGTCGTCCCCAACGGCTCGCTCGGCGAGTACCAGACCCTCACCGACGAGGAGCGCGCCCGGCTCGTCGAAGTCGCCGTCGAGGCGGCGGGGGACGGGGCACGGGTCATGCCCGGCGTCTCCGCCTACGGCAGCGCCGAATCCCGCCGCTGGGCGGAGCAAGCGGCCGCGGCGGGCTGCGGCTCGGTCCTGCTGCTGCCCCCGAACACCTACCGGGCCGACGAACGGGCCGTACGCGCCCACTACGCCGAAGTCGCCCGGGCGGGGGTACCGGTCGTCGCGTACAACAACCCCACCGACACCAAGGTCGACCTCACCCCCGCCCTGCTCGCCCGGCTGCACCAGGACGGCAGCATCGTCGCCGTGAAGGAGTTCAGCGGCGACGTCCGCCGGGCGTACGAGATCGCCGAACTCGCCCCGCAGCTCGATCTGCTGATCGGCGCGGACGACGTCCTGCTGGAACTCGCCGTGGCAGGCGCCGTCGGCTGGATAGCCGGCTACCCCAACGCCTTCCCCGCCACCTGCGCGGAGCTCTACCGCGCGGCCACCATGGGCGACCTCACCACGGCCCTCCCGCTCTACAGGTCCCTGCACCCGCTGCTGCGCTGGGACACGAAGACCGAGTTCGTCCAGGCGATCAAGCTGTCCATGGACATCGCCGGACGGCACGGCGGGCCCGCACGCCCGCCGCGCCTCCCGCTCACCGGCGAGGCCGCGGCGGGCGTGCGGGCCGCCACCGAGAAGGCCGTCGCCGACGGACACCACTGACCACCTCCCACCGTCACTCCGGTACTCCGGTACTCCGGCCGAAAGGAAGCCCATGCGTACGCGCCATGTCTTCCACGCAGTCGACTCGCACACCGAGGGCATGCCCACGCGCGTGATCACCGGGGGAGTCGGGGTGGTCCCCGGTGCCACCATGGCCGAGCGGCGGCTGCACTTCGCCGAGCACCTCGACCACCTCCGTACGCTCCTGATGTACGAGCCGCGTGGTCACGCCGCCATGAGCGGTGCGATCCTCCAGCCGCCCACCCGGCCCGACGCCGATGCCGGCGTCCTCTTCATCGAGGTCTCCGGGCTGCTCCCGATGTGCGGACACGGCACCATCGGGGTCGCCACCGTCCTCGTCGAGACGGGCATGGTCGCGGTGACCGAACCCGTGACGACGGTGCGCCTCGACACCCCGGCCGGCCTGGTGACCGCCGACGTCCACGTACGCGACGGCGCGGCGCGGTCCGTCACGCTCACCAACGTGCCCGCGTTCAGCGCGGGACTCGACCACAAGGCCGAGGTGCCCGGCCACGGGACGGTGACGTACGACCTCGCCTTCGGCGGGAACTTCTACGCCTTCGTCGAACTCGACGCGCTGGGGCTGCCGTTCGACCGCTCCCGCAAGGACGACCTGCTCGCGGCCGGGCTCGCCGTCATGGACGCGATCAACGCCTCGCCCCAGCGGCCCGTGCACCCCGAGCAGCCGGCGATCGCCGGTGTGAAGCACGTCTACCTGGCCGCCCCGGGCTCGGACGCGCGCCGCTCGCGGCACGCGATGGCCATCCACCCCGGCTGGTTCGACCGCTCCCCGTGCGGCACGGGCACCTCGGCCCGCATGGCGCAGCTGCACGCGCGCGGCCTGCTGCCGCTGGGCCGCGACTTCGTCAACGAGTCCTTTATCGGCACGGAGTTCACCGGCCGTCTGACCGGGGAGACGACGGTCGGCGGGCTGCCCGCCGTGGTCCCCGCCGTCACCGGCCGCGCCTGGATCACCGGCACCGCCCAGTACTTCCTCGACCCGGACGACCCTTTCCCCGGAGGTTTCCTCCTGTGACCCCGCCTGTGACTCCTGCCGCGACTCCTCCTCCGAGCGCCGACGCCGCCACCCTCACCACCCTCACCTCGCACAACCCCGCCGACCCGGCCGACGTGATCCTCCGCGTCCCGGCTCCCGGGGCCCGCGCGGTGGCGGACGCCGTCGAGCGGGCCCGGACCGCCCGGCCCGGCTGGTCGGCGGGCGGCTCGGCCGCCCGCTCGGCCGCGCTCGCCGCGGTCGCCACGGGAATCGAGGCCGCCGCGGACGAACTGGCCGCCCTGGCCGTACGCGAGGTGGGCAAGCCGCTCGCCGAGGCCCGCGCCGAGGTCGCCCGCGCCGCCGCCATCTGGCGCCACTACGCCCAGGCCCCCTACGAACCCGTCGGCACCGTCCACGAGACCGCCGTGGGCCCCGGACTGCTGCTCACCCGGCGCAGGCCGTACGGCGTCGCCGGACTGGTCACCCCGTGGAACTTCCCCTTCGCCATCCCGAGCTGGAAGGCCGCCCCGGCGCTCGCCGCGGGCAACACGGCCGTCCTCAAGCCCGCCCCCGAGGCCACCGCCTGCGCCCTGCGCCTCGCCGAGATCGTGCGACAAGCCCTTCCCCCGGCCGTGTTCACCGTCCTGCCCGGCGGCGCCACCGAGGGCGATGCCCTGATCGCCGCCGCCGACGTCGTCTCCTTCACCGGCTCGACGGCCGTCGGCCGGTCCGTGGTGGCGCGCGCGACGGCCCGGGGCGTTCCCGTACAGGCCGAGATGGGAGGGCTCAACGCCGCGATCGTCCTGCCGGACGCCGACATCGCCCGGGCCGCAGGCCACATCGCCGCCGCGATCGCCGGATACGCGGGCCAGAAATGCACCGCCACCAGCCGTGTCATCGCGGTCGGCGCGGCCCTCGCCCCGCTGCGCGAAGCGCTGGCGGAGGCACTGCGCGCCGTCCCGGTCGGCGACCCGGCCGACCCGGCCACCGTGTGCGGGCCGCTCATCGGCCGACAGGCCCGCGACCGGGCCGAGGAATCCTCCCGGGGGCTGCGCGTCCTGGCCACCGGCCCCGCACCCGGCGGACCGGGCTGGTACGCGGCCCCGACCCTGGTGGAGAAGGTGCCCGAGGGTCACCGGCTGCTGCGCGAAGAGGTCTTCGGCCCCGTCGCCGCCCTGCTGTCCGCCGACGATCCGCACCACGCGGTGCGGATCGCCAACTCCGTTCCGTACGGCCTGGTCACCTCGGTCCACACCGGGAACCTGGACACGGTGCTGCACGGACTCGACCACCTGGACACCGGAATGATCCGCGTCAACGCCCCCACCACCGGCGTCGACTTCCACCTGCCCTTCGGCGGCACCAAGTCCTCCGGCCACGGCCCCCGTGAACAGGGCCGTGCAGGGCTGGAGTTCTACACGTCGAGCCGTACCTACACACTGTCACCCACGTGAACAACGTGACATTGTACGGTGGTGGTCCACTCCGGTCCGAAGGGATCACACCGCCATGGGGCACCTGCAACCGCGCGACCTCAACGCCACCCGGGAGCGGCTCCGCGACCAGGTCGCCCACGCCCTGCGGGCCGCCCTGATCTCCGGCGAACTGCGCCCCGGCCGGATCTACTCGGCACCGGTCCTGGCCGAGGACTTCGGGATCTCCGCCACCCCCGTGCGCGAGGCCATGCTGGACCTGGCCCGGGAGGGCCTGGTCGAGCCGGTCCGCAACAAGGGATTCCGGATCACCGAGGTCGACGAACGCGACCTCGACCAGTGCACCGAGATCCGCGCCCTGATCGAGATCCCCACGGTCGGCCGGGTCACCCGCACCGCCGCCCGCGAGCAGTTGGAGGCGCTGCGCCCGGACGCCGAGCAGATCGTGCGGGCCGCCCGTGACCACGACCTCATCGGCTACCTGGAGGCCGACCGCCGGTTCCATCTCTCCCTGCTGGCGCTCTCCGGCAACGACCGGCTCGTCGAGACCGTGAGCGACCTGCGCAAGCGCTCCCGCCTGTACGGGCTCACCGCCCTGGACGAGCGCGACGCCCTGCTCCCGTCCGCCGAGGAGCACCTGGAGCTTCTCGGCCTGATGCTGGCGGGCGACGTGAAGGGGGCGGAGAGGTGCATGTCCCGTCACCTGGGCAAGGTCCGCTC
>NZ_JAINFC010000584.1 GCF_020740835.1 Streptomyces sp. UNOC14_S4 | reverse complement strand
CGCCCGAGCCGGACGGTTCCGTCCCGGATCAGTCCGGGACGTGGATGACCGGGAAGCTGCCCGTGTTCGTCGGGGCGGACTCGGGCAGCCAGAGGACGGCGATCGCACCGTGCCCCTCGCCCGCCTCCGGGTCGGCGTTGCGGAAGGTGAGGCGCGCGCCGAGCACCCGGGCCTGGCCCGCGGCGATGGTCAGCCCCAGCCCGTGGCCCTTGCCCGCGCGGTCGGAGCTGCCCGTGCGGAACCGGCTCGGGCCCTCCTTCAGCAACTCCTCCGGGAAACCCGGCCCGTGGTCGCGCACCCGCAGCACGCGGCCCTCGACGGTCACCTCGAACGGTCCCTTGCCGTGCTTCGCGGCGTTGGCCAGCAGATTGCCGATGATGCGCTCCAGGCGGCGCGGATCGGTGGAGACGTAGGCGTCGCGTACGACCTCGACGCTCGCCTCGGGCTCGGCGATCCTGACCCTGCGCTGCACGAACTCGCCGAGCCGGATGTCCTGCATCTCGGCGCGCTCGGCGAAGCCGTCCAGCCGGGCCACTTCCAGGACGTCCTCGACGAGGGTGCGCATGGCCTGGGCCCGGTCCCGTACGAGCTCGGTGGGGCGGCCCGGCGGCAGCAGCTCGGCGGCGGTGAGCAGCCCGGTGACGGGCGTCCGCAGCTCGTGGGCGATGTCGGCGGTGACCCGGCGCTCTGCCTCCAGCCGCTTCTGGAGCGCCTCGGCCATGCCGTCGACCGCGCGCGCCAGGTCGTCCGTCTCGTCGCGCACCCGGCCGCCGATGGCCTCGCGCACCCGCACCTCGGAGTCGCCGTCGGCGAGCTTGCGGGCCGCGGTGGCGGCCTTCCGCAGCCGCCGGGAGAGCTGGCCGCCGATGAGGATGCCCAGGGCACAGCCGCCCAGCACCACCGAGACCGAGCCGATGATCAGCGCCCGGTCGAGGGCGTCGAGGATCGCGAAGCGGTCCTGGAAGCGGGTGTGGATCGAGAGGATCTTGCCGTTGCGCAGCGGGGTCGAGGCCCAGACCTCCGGGGCCCCCTTGCCGCCGGAGTCCTGGAGGTAGGTGGCGCGCAGGCCGACCGCCGCCGCGTCCTTGAGCTGCTGGGGGAGCGCCGGGTCGTCCAGCTTCGCGTGGAGCATCAGCCGGTGGTTGCTCTCGTAGTAGCTCTGGGCGATCTGGACCCGTGAGTCCATCACGTCACGCGCGTTGTCGAGCATCGAGTTCCGGGCCGCGTTGTGCACGACCAGGCTCAGCGCCACGGCCACCAGCGCGCTGACGGCGGCGATGGCGAGGCTGACCTTCCAGCGCAGACCGGAGCGCAGGGAGAAGCTCACCATGACGGGCCCCGGTGGATAACCATCGGGAGGTCAGCCTCTGAGCTTGTAGCCGAAGCCGCGGACCGTCTCGATCCGGTCCTGGCCGATCTTGCCCCGCAGCCGCTGCACATGGACGTCCACGACGCGGGTGTCGCCGCCCCAGCCGTAGTCCCAGACGCGCTCCAGCAGCCGGTCGCGCGAGAGCACCGTGCCGGGCGACGCGGAGAACTCCAGCAGCAGCCGCATCTCGGTGGGCGTGAGGGCGACGGGCTCGCCGGCCTTGCGCACCTCCATGCCCTCGGTGTCGACCTCCAGGTCACCGAAGCGCAGCACGCCGCCCTCGAGCGGCTCGGCCTCCTCGGCCCCGGCCCCGCCCGCGCCGCTGGCGTGGCCGAAGCGCCGCAGCACGGCCCGTATCCGGGCGACGAGCACGGCACCGTCGAAGGGCTTGGTCACATAGTCGTCGGCCCCGGCCTCCAGGCCGAGCACGACGTCGATGGAGTCCGCCCGCGCCGACAGCATGATCACGGGGACGGTCGACTCGTCACGGATGCGGCGGCACAGGCTGACCCCGTCCAGGCCCGGCACCATGACGTCGAGCAGGGCGATGTCCGGCCTGCGGGCCCGGAAGCGCTCCAGCCCCAGCAGCCCGTCGGGCACCGCCGTCACCTCGAAGCCGTCGCGCTCCAGCGCGAGCTGGGTCGCCTCGCGAATGACGTCGTCGTCCTCGACGAAGAGCACATGCGTATCGGCCACGCCGCTCTCAGCCCTCCGTTCCCACGCTCGGGAGTTCACCCTTGTCGTTGCTGCCGCCGACCTTGCTGAAGTCGGTGTGCGTACGACTGGTCTCGCGGAACTCGTCCCCCGACCAGTGGTACGTCATGACGTCCTCGCCCGACGCACAGCATGCCGCGTCGCCCGGCCCGTAGACCTGTTTCGTGACCCGGAGGTCACGGCGGTCTATCTCGGCGTAGACGGGCGCCTGCTCGGACGCGAACACATTCTCGTACGTGTCGCCCTTGGCACGGTACACATACGAGGCGACACCCAGGGAATCACCGCAGGTCAGGATGTTGACCACGACGTCGTTGGCGTCGCCGCCGGTGAGCTGGCCGGAGATCACGTCGACCGGGTACTGATTCTTGTCGCAGGCCTTGAGGTTCTTCTTCACCTGATCGCTGACCTTGGGGTCGGCCTTGATCAGCTTTATGGCGTCGACCCGGCCCTGCGTGGGGGACACCGAAGCCGAGGGCACGTGGGAGGGCTTCGCCGCGGACTGCGTCCGCGCGGTGCCCTCCTTCCGCACGCCCTCGCTGCCTGACTCGCAACCGGCAAGCAGAAGACCGGCGGCGGCCGCCAACGCTGCGACCGTGCCGCCGGTGATCAGTGCCGGCCTGTCGTGAGCCGCCTTTTTCAGGCTGCGCACCGTTCCTGCCCCCGCTCGTTGCGCTCAAGGGCGTGGAAGTCCAGGTCGCGGCTCTCCAGCTCCTGACGCAGCCGGGCCAGGGCCCGGTGCAGCGTGCTCTTGACCGTGCCGGTCGACATGCCGAGCGCCTCCGCGGTCTCCTCGGTGCTCATCTGCTCCCAGTGGCGCAGCACCACGACGCTGCGCTGCTTGGGCGCCAGGACACCGAGGATGTCCATCAGCAGAGCGCGGTCGGCGTGCTGCTCCGTGCCGTCCTCGACGCAGGCGTCGGGGAGCTGCTCGGTGGGCACCTCGTCGAGCTTGCGGGCGCGCCACCACTCCGTACGAGTGTTGATCATGACACGGCGGAGGTAGGCGTCGGCCAGCGACTTGTCCGCTATCCCTTCCCAGCGGCCGTAGGTGCGCACCAGGGCGGTCTGCAGGAGGTCCTGAGCGTCGATGGGGTCCGGGACGAGGCGGCGGGCGCTGCGCAGGAGGGCGTCCTGACGGTTGCGCACGTACTCTTCGAAGTCCAGAACCTTGCCGCTGCTGGCCATCTTGCAGCCTCCATTCCGCTTGCATTCCCCGCGTCAACGCTGGCGGTCCCCCAGCACGGGTAGGACGCTACGGAGGAGCTGTTGCGGCGTGATGTGCAGCAGCACTGCGGCTGGAGCACAGCTGTCCATAGGTTGTGTAACAGCCGATCCGGAAAGCCGATGAAATGGGGCGCAAACGGGGCCGCGGGCCTTCGGATCGTTACGGAGGCGGCGTATCGAACGCGCACGGGTGAGGCGTACGGAAGCGCATGGGGGCGCGCGGCAAGGCTCGGGGCGCCGTTACGTGAGCGGCAGGCGGTACAGGCCGTGCGGGAGGGGCTCCACGAGGCCGTCCGCGACCAGCCCGTCGAGCGCACGGGCGCGCTGCACCGGCTCGTGCCACACCCGGTCCAGATCGGCCTGCGGCACGGGCTCCAGTGCCTCCCGCAGCACGGCCAGCAGCTTCCCGCGCACCTGCCGGTCCGTACCGGCGTACGTCTGGCCGCGGCGCGGCGGCCCGTCGTGCTCCGGCGAACCGGCCTCCCGCCACGCGCACTGCGCCGCGATCGGGCAACGGGCGCAGTCGGGGGTGCGCGCCGTGCACACGAGCGCCCCCAGCTCCATCGTCGCCGCGGCCCAGCCGGCGGCCACCGGCTCGCTGTCCGGCAGCAGCGCCTTGGCGAGCTTCCGCTCGGCGGCCGTCGTGGCGTTCGGCGGGTACTGCACGCCGCTCACCGCGCGGGCGAAGACGCGGCGGACGTTGGTGTCCAGCACCGCGTGCCGTTGCCCGTACGCGAACGAGGCCACGGCGGCGGCCGTGTACTCACCGACACCCGGCAGGGCCAGCAGCTCCGCGTGGTCGTCCGGCACCTCGCCGCCGTGCAGCTCCGTGATCGCCGTCGCCGCGGCGTGCAGCCGCAGGGCGCGCCGCGGGTAGCCGAGCCTGCCCCACGCCCGCACGGCCTCGCCGGGCGGCTCCGCCGCGAGGTCCGCCGGCCGCGGCCAGCGGGCGAGCCACTGCTCGTACACCGGCAACACGCGGCTGACCGGCGTCTGCTGCAGCATGAACTCGCTCACCATCACACCCCAGGGGCCCGCCTCCGGGCGGCGCCAGGGGAGGTCGCGGGCGTGGCTCTCGAACCACGCGATGACGGGGGCGTGGAGGGTGTGGAGGGGG
>NZ_JAINFC010000583.1 GCF_020740835.1 Streptomyces sp. UNOC14_S4 | reverse complement strand
GCCGCACCCCCGTCAGGTCCGCCTGCGAGGGGTTGCCCGCAGGCACATACGTGAGACCGTTCTCCCGGGCGTACCACGCCAGTCCGTACTCCTGACTGTCCGGGAGCATCGGCAGGTGCCCCTGGGCGAGCACCACAGCGGCCAGACCGGACAGCAGGGTCCCGTCGCTCAGGGTCACGGTCTGCGAGCCGTCCGGGGCGTCGTCCAGCGCGACCGCGGTCTCCCGGTGCGGTACGACGGTGACGCGTGCCCCCGGACGCGCGATCAGCCTGCGCAGCGCCCAGTTCAGGTAGTGGCCGTACAGAGCCCGCGTCGGATAGTCGTCGGGCCCCAGCCGCGCCGCCTCGGCCCGTACGTGCTCCGGGTACTCCTCGTACGGGTCGAAGTGGTCCACGAACCGCGCCCACTCGTGCAGGCTCGGCCCCGGGAGGATCGGGCCCTCGCAGTCGACGCTGTCGTCGGTGAACAGGGTCACCTGGGACGCGACGGTGTTCATCAGGAGCTCGGCCGGCTGGTCCGTCGACCAGGTCGCGCCGCCCGAGAACAGCATCGGGTCCACGACGTGCACGACAACCGGCACCCGGCCGGGCCGTCGCTCGGCCGCGTTCGCGCACAGGCGCTGCACGACACAGATGCCCCGGGGGCCCGCGCCGACCACACACACCTGTGTGCCGTGTCCAGTCATGGTCACCCTCGCAGATCCGTGCCGGGAGCCGTTGCCGATCTGCCAGTCAGCATGCTGGGGTGCTCTAAAAACTGCGTACAGAGCGGGCGGGGCGGTCCACGCCGTCCCTCCGCGGATCCCTAGTGGCTGAAGACCGTGCTCGCCAGGGCGACGTGGATCGCCGTGCCGCCCAGCACGCTCAGAACCGCGTTGCGTCGCCACAGGTGCAGGCCGAGTGTGGCCGCGAAGGCCAGGGAGACGGGGAGAGCGTCGGGGAGGGAGACGTCGCGGAGCGTGTACACGGTGAGGATCACCATGACGCCGACCGGCATGTGCACGCTGAGATAGCGCAGGGTCTCGCTCGCCCGCAGGGGTGCCAGCGCGGCGAAGGGCAGGCAGCGCAGCGCCCAGGTGACGGCGGCGGACAGGGCGACGGCGGCGGCGACGTAGGCCGTGTTGTCAGGCACGGGCCGTCTCCCCTCGCGGCGCGAGGGCACGGCGGGCCAGGAGGGCGGCCGTGAACAGGCCCAGCGCGGCGAGCAGCATCTGCCCCGGCAGTACGAAGCGGGCGGCCAGCGCGCACACCAGGGCGAGGGCAGGGGTGGGAATGTCACGCTTGGCGCGGTAGGCGTCGACGGCCAGGACGACGAACAGGGCGGTCAGCGCGAAGTCCAGACCGGCCAGTTCTGCAGGGACCAGGGCGCCGAAGAGCGCACCGAGGGTGGCGCCGGTGACCCAGTAGACCTGGCACAGGGCCTGGAGCCAGACGATCCGCCGACCGCTCCAGGACTGCGCGGACTCCCCGGTGGTCAGGGCATACGCCTCGTCGGTCATCGTGTAGGTGCTGTAGGCCTTGCCCGCGCGGCTGGTGACGCGGTGCAGCGGGAAGGACAGGGCGTAGAAGACGTGCCGGAAGTTGACCAGGAACGCCGTGAGCGCGACCTGCGCCAGCGGTGTCGCCGCGATGATGAGGCCGACGAGGAGGAACTCCAGCGAGCCCGCGTACACGAAGGCAGTGATCACGGACGCCCACCACCAGTCCAGCCCCGCGTGGACGACGAGCACGCCGAAGGCTATCCCCAGCGGGAACAGGGCCAGGCCCACGGAGCTGGAATCCTTCAGGGCCGCCCGGAAGTCGGACGTGGTGGGAGGTGGTGCGGTGGTGTCCTGGCGATGGCAGCCGATGGCTGCGTCTGACGGGGCGTTCATGTGGCAATTTTAGGTGGCCAGCGACGTAATTTGGTTTCCGATCATTCCCATAATTCTGCCGTATGGGAAACTTCATTACATGGACAGCGTCGATCGTGAAATTTTGTTCCATCTGCGCCAGGACGGCCGCCTGACCAACGTCGAGCTGGCCAAACGGGTGGGCCTCACGCCACCGCCGTGCCTGCGCCGGGTCAAACGCCTGGAGGACGAGGGGATCATCACCGGCTACCGGGCCCGCGTCGACCCGGCGGCGGCCGGCCGGGGGTTCGAGGTGATGGCCGCCGTGGAGATCGGTGTCAACGATCTCCAGACGGTCGAGGAGCTGGAGTCCGTGATCGCCGCCTATGACGAGGTCGTCGAATTCCATCGCCTCTTCGGCCGCCCCGACTACTTCATCCGCATCGCCGTCGAGGATCACGCGGCCTACGAGACGTTCCTGACCAGCAAGCTGATCGGGCTGCGGGCCGTCACCCGGGTCGACTCCCACCTGGTCATGAAGAAGATCAAGACGGACGACTGAGGGCCGGACACCCGGGAGGCACGCTCGCGGCGGCTTGCCACCACAGCACCGAAGTCTCCGAGCCGCTCCAGTACGTCACCGCGCGGAAGCGCCCGGCGCCGGTACAGTCCGCTGCCATGGAGATACCTGACGCACTGGTCGATCTGCTGCGACGCAATGCCGCCCGCACCGAGGCGGACCGGCGGGTCGCCGAGGAGAACATCACGGCCCTCCGGGAGGCAGGCCTGTTCCGGCTTCTGGTTCCCGAGCGGTTCGGCGGTCGTCAGGCGAGCATGCGTACGCTCGTCGAGGTGGGTTCGGAACTCGGCCGCGGGTGCGGGTCCACCGCCTGGACCACCTCCCTCATCAATATCGCCGCCTGGCTCGTCGGCCTCTACCCCGAACGCGCGCAGCGCGAGGTGTACGGGGCCGACCCCCACGCCCTCGCCTGCACGGCCCTGCCGCCCTCCGCGACGAGCAAGGCGGCGGACGGAGGGCAGGTCGTCACCGGGCGGTGGGGCTTTGTGTCCGGCTGTCTCCATGCCGAGTGGGCGCTGCTCGGCATGCCGGTCACCGGCGAATCCGGGGAACAGCTGGACCAGGGGCTGGCATTGGTCCCGATGAACCAGCTGACGATCGAGGACACCTGGCATGTGGTCGGCATGCGCGGCACCGGCAGCAACACGCTCGTCGCCGACGACGTCTTCGTACCCTCCTACCGGATCCTGTCGGTGAGCAGGGCGCGGGAGGGCGAGTACGCGACCGAGTTCAAGGACGAGAGCCTGTACCGCGCGGCGTTCATCCCGGTGCTGGCCCTGTCCCTCGTCGGCCCGCAACTGGGGCTGGCCCGCGGCGGGCTGGAATGGGTGCTGGCCTCGCTCGAGAAGGGGCGCGGTATTTCGCACACCTTCTACACGGAGGCGCGTGCGGCGTCGTCCACCCAGATGCAGTTGGCCGAGGCCGCCCAGCTGATCGACACCGCTGCCCTGCACCTGATGCGTGCGGCGGACGACGTCGACCGCTGGGCGGCCGACGGCCGTCGCATGCCCCTCAGCCGACGGGCCCGGGTGCGCATGGACACCGCCACCGTGGCACTGCGCTCACGGCAGGCGCTGGACATCCTGCTCGGCATGGAAGGTGCCCGGAGTTTCACGGAGACCAATCCGTTGCAGCGCATCTGGCGTGACCAGGAGACCGCCAGCCGGCACGCGATGCTCAATCCCGCCTCCGTGACCGAGTTGTACGGCCGGGCTCTGCTCGGCATCGAGGAACAGATCAGCCCGTTGATCTGAGCCTGCCCGTACCGGACGGGCGATCGTGGAGAGGGACGAGCCTCTGCCACGTCTCCGACAACGGACACCGTCGTACCGGAAATCCGCCGTGGTACAACAGTGCGATGCGCTTACGATCACTGGCTCTGACAGTAGGTCTGTTGTCCACCCTGCTCGTCGGCATGCAGGGCACGTCGACGGCCGCCACCACCTCCTCCCCCGACCGCTGCCCGGAGCGTACGAACGCGACCGTCTTCCACCCGGGCGGCGTCCCCCTCGCGGACTGGCGGGAGAACCTGGAGTTCGACGGCCACGGCACGCTGTGGGTCTCGCACCTGGCCGGGAACCGCGTCGAGGGGTACGCCCCCGACGGCACGCTGCGCACCACCGTCCCGGTGAGCGGACCGGGCGGTATCCGCCGTGGCCCCGACGGCCGGATGTACGTCAACTACGGCGTCAGCCCCCTGGCCCGCGACGGCGGCATCGTCCGCTTCGACCCGGCCGCGGACCGTCCCCGCCCCGAGAAGGTCGTCTCCGGCACCCCCGG
Organism: Streptomyces sp. UNOC14_S4; assembly: GCF_020740835.1. Taxonomy (GTDB): domain Bacteria; phylum Actinomycetota; class Actinomycetes; order Streptomycetales; family Streptomycetaceae; genus Streptomyces. Next base: position 240 of record NZ_JAINFC010000583.1, on the reverse strand, counting down.
CATCAACGGCCTCGCCATCGACGGCGCGGGCAACTTCTACCTGACCCGCGAACTCGCCACCGGCATCCTGAAGATCCGCCCCGACGGCACCCGCGACGAGGAGTGGACGCGCAAGGCGGCCGTCTTCGGCACGAACGGCCTGGCGGTGGCCGGTGACCAGCTCTACGCGAGCGTCCTCGTCGACCTCGCGTCCAGCCTGGTCCGCATCCCCCTCGACGACCCCTCCCACCACACCACCGT
>NZ_JAINFC010000582.1 GCF_020740835.1 Streptomyces sp. UNOC14_S4 | reverse complement strand
CGACCCCCGCTGCCCTTCCCTTCGTTGCCGACATCCCCACGTCCGCCGTCACGGCCGTTACCGTCATCGCCGCTTCCCCGCTTTCGTCTCGCACATCGTCAATTTCCTTTCATCAGCCCGCTCGCGAGCCCGATGACCACCGGGACCACGCCGACTGTCAGGAACGCGGGCAGGAAGCACAGCCCCAGCGGAGCCGTCACCAGCACGCCCGCGCGCCGGGCCCGTATGCCCGCCGTCCTGTTCCGCTCGGCACGCCATCGGCCCGCGAGGCGGGACATGGGCTCCACTGCGGGAACGCCCGTCGCCTGCGCGCGCTCCAGACAGCGCGCCAGTGATCGCGCCCGGGGAAGGTCACCGAGGCGGCTCCAGGCCGCGGCGGGGTCACCGCCGAGCCGTACCTCCGCCGCGGCCTGGGCAAGGCCCTTCCCCACGGGTCCGCCCAAGGAAGCACCCACCGCCTCGGCCGCCTCCCTCGGCCCGGCACCGGCGGCTAGGCAGGCCGCCATGAGGTCGGCGGCCAGTGGAAGTTGTCGCTCCACTTCGTCGGCCGACACCGGCGGCACCGCGCCCTCGGCGTCATGGGCACCACCGCCCGCCGCCCGCTGCCGTCGCCACCGCCACATGCCGTACACCGCGGCGAGTCCCCACAGCCATCCGGCCGTTCCTCCGACGAGGATGGGGCCGACAGCCACCACGCCCAGAGCGGCCAGTCGTCGTCCGATCCCCGGGAGCCGGTCCGCTCGCGCCTTGAGCGACTTCAGCGGTCCGGGCGGGGCCACCTCCTCGCCCCGGGCGATCAGGGACTCGGCTCTGCGGCGTACCGCGCGCCCCTTGTGAGCAGCCCTCAGGAACAGTGCGACGATCATGAGAGGGGCCGACGAGACCAGGGCGAACAGAATCTCCGCCATCCACAGACTGTGGATAACATGTGCATTCATACGGTCCGCCTCCTTCCGGTCCGCGGCACGACACTCGGAACCCCGGCCGCCGCATGCACGATCCGCCCTGTCCACGCGAGCCCGGCGCTCTCCAGAAGGCCCCCGAGGACCAGGCACCCCAAGCCCATCGGCGTATGCAGGAGCACACGCAACGGCTGCGCCCCGAGCGCACTTCCCATGAGGAGAGCGAGAAGGGGCAGCACGGCCAGCATCACGGCCGTGGACCTCGTGCCCGCCAATTGAGCCTCGAGGTCCTCCCGTTGATCCCGTTCCGCACTCAGCGCTGCCGCCACCCGCTCCAGCCCGGCCGCGAGCCCGGCGCCGCCGTCGACCGCTACCTTCCAGCACGCGGCCACCCCATGCAGCCCCTCGGCCCCCGGCAGGCGGCCCACCGTACGCAGGGCCTCCGGCACGTCTCCGCCGAAGCGCGCCGCCGCCGGGACCACCGCCCAGCCCCGCCCCAACTCCCCGGTCGGAGCGCCCAGCAACGCCTCGGCGGGCTGCCGTCCCGCCCGCAGTTCACCCGCAACGGCCCCGCAGAGCTCGATCACCGCCGCCTCCCTGCGCTCCCGCTCCTGCCGAGCGTGCCGCCCGGCGAGCCACCTCCGCACCAGCGGCACCGCGACCACCGCCGCGACCAGCGGCAGCACGGACTCGCCGAGGAGCGCCAGGACGCCACCGACCGGCAGGCACACCAGCTCACGCCGCTCATTCGCCAACCGCCTCAACCTGCTGCCCCACCCGGCGAGCCATTCGGGCGGCACCGGTCCGGCGGGGTCGATCGCCGCGCCTCCCGCGAGCAGCAGCCTCGCCCTGCGCACGTCCTGGCCGGGCCGGTTCAGCGACCGGACGAGGATCATGGCGCCCAACGTCACCATGAACGCGAGAGCGGTGTACGGCGCCACCGTGGAAGCCGTCACGGCGCGCACCCCCCACGCTCGCACAGCTCCACCAGCCGCTCCCAGCCACGCGCCTGCTCGAACCCCCGCACCCCGCGAACGGCCGCCGGAACAGTCGTGACGAAGCCCTCGCGGTCCCGGTCCAGCACATGGATCTCGGCGACACGGCGAACCCCGCCCCGCTCCCGCACCAGATGAATCACCACGGACAGTCCAGCCGCCAACTGGCTGTGCAACGCCGCACGATCGAGGCCCGCCGTGGAACCCAGAGCCTCCAAACGGGCAGGGACGTCCGCCGCGGCGTTCGCGTGAACCGTGCCGCAACCTCCCTCGTGCCCGGTGTTCAGCGCGGCCAGAAGGTCCGTCACCTCGGGCCCGCGCACCTCCCCGACCACCAGCCGGTCCGGGCGCATCCGCAGCGCCTGCCGCACCAGGTCCCGCAGCGTGACCAGACCGATGCCCTCCTGGTTCGCGGGCCGTGTCTCCAGACGCACCACATGCGGGTGATCGGGACGCAGTTCGGCGGAGTCCTCCGCGAGCACGATCCGTTCGTCCGGGGCGACCAGCCCGAGCAACGTCGTCAAGAGCGTCGTCTTGCCGGAGCCCGTCCCTCCGCTGATGACGAAGGAGAGCCGGGCGTCCAGTACCGCCCGCAACAGCCGCTCCCCGCCCGGCGGAACCGTCCCCGCGGCGACCAGATCGTCCAGGGAGAAGGCGCGCGGCCGCACGACCCGCAGCGAGAGGCACGTCGAGCCGACCGCCACCGGCGGCAGGACGGCATGCAGCCTCGTCCCGTCCGGAAGGCGTGCGTCCACCCAGGGCCGGGCGTCATCCAGCCGCCGGCCGGCGATCGCGGCAAGCCGCTGCGCGAGCCTCCGTACCGCGGCCGCGTCGGGGAACGTCACCTCCGTGCGCTCCAGGCCGGAACCCCGGTCCACCCAGACCTGATCGGGCGCGGTGACCAGCACGTCGGTGACATCGGGCTCGGCAAGCAACCGCTCCAGAGGACCGGCGCCGACCAGCTCGGAGCGCAACCGGGCCACGACACCCAGCACTTCGGCGTCCCCCAGCAGCCGCCCCTCGCTGCGCAGGGCCTCGGCGACACGGGCAGGGGTCGGCTCCATGCCGCTCTCGGCGAGCCGCAGCCGCACGGCGTCCAGCAGGTCGGCGCTCACAGCGGACCACCACTGCCGTCGGCCGTCACCTGGGCCCAGAACTCCGTGCAGAACTCGGCCAACGGCCCACGGGCCGCACCCGGCGGCCTCCCCGCTGACAAGGCGACGGGCAGGCCGGGCTCCTGAGGCAGCTCGCCCGCCAGCGGCAGTCCGAGCAGGCGGGCGATCTCCTCGCCGTCGAGCCCGGCACCGCAGGGGCCGCGCACCACCGTCCTGAGATCGCCGAGCACCGCCCCCACGGTCGAGGCGACGCGCTGCGCCGCCACCACGGCCCGCAGCTCCGACGGCACCACCAACAGGCCCATGTCCAGCTGCCCGAGAGCCTCAACGGCGGCATCGTCGAGCCGACGGGGCAGGTCCACGACGACCGCCCCGCCCCGCCTGCGGGCAGCGGCGAGGACGGCTCGCATGGCATCGGGCGGCACGCTCGCGCACATGCTCCTGTCCCAGCTGAGCAGCCGCAGCGAGTGCAGCTCGGGCAGCGCCTCCTCCAGCGCCTGGCCCGCCACCCGGCCCCGGGAGTCCGCGAAGGCCGGCCAGCGCAGCCCTTCGCTCTTCTCACCGCCGAAGAGCACGTCCAGTCCTCCACCCAGAGGATCGGCGTCGATGAGCACGGTGCGCCGCTCCACGCGGGCCGAAGAGACGGCGAGCGCACAGGCCAGCGTGCTCGCTCCCGCTCCCCCGCGCCCACCGATCACTCCGACGGTGAGGGCAGGGCGCCCGGCCCCCTCCGTGGCATCGGCGATCCGGTCGACCAGCCAGGTCTCGTGCTCCGGGAGAAGCGCGACACCCCGGGCCCCCAGCTCCACCGCGCGCCGCCAGATACCCGGATCGCCGGCTTCACGGCCGACGAGCACGGTTCTTTCCTTCGGGAGCCCGGACGCGGCTCTCGCGACCCGGGCCGCGCAGTCGTCCCCGACGAGGATCAAGGGCGCCCGTTCCCAAGCTCCTCTGCGGCCGGGCAAACCCGACGCCACCTCGGGCACGACCCCGGCCGCGGCACACAGCCGCAGCAGATCGTCGAGCAGCGCCTCGTCCTCCGTGACGACCAGCGGACCGGCCCGGCCCCTCTCGGCGGCGGGCGGCCAATCGGATGCACTGGATCCGGCCACGACGTCCTCCCCGTCCCACTACGCGCTCCCCGTTCCGTGAACATCGCGGAACAGCGCGGGGAATCACCGTGCCGGTATCTGAGAAATCGTGTGGATCTTGGTTGAAAACTGTGGACAACTGAGCCGTTGTGAATATCCCAGTCACCTATACCGGTGACTTCCGGAGCGCAGCCTGGCGATTACGCAGCGTGACGCGTAGGAAGGAGGGGAGGCGGCGGCGATCCACACGCCGCGGAGAGGAAGGAGAGTCGTCACGGAAGCGCGAAATGCGTCCGGACATGCGACGACCCCCGCCGGGGGGGAGAGCGGGGGTCGTCCCCAC
>NZ_JAINFC010000581.1 GCF_020740835.1 Streptomyces sp. UNOC14_S4 | reverse complement strand
GTCATGTCTTTACCTTAGTGGCTCGCCCGGGGTCACAGCCCGAGCAGCCAGGGGCCCGGCGCCACAGCCCGAGCAGTCAGGGGGCCGGCGTCACAGCCCGAGCAGCCAGCGGCCCCCGCCGAGCAGCGAGCACAGCGTGACCACGTGGAAGAAGCACAGCCACACCACCGCGGGCACGTTCGTGAGCCGGGCGAGCTGGTCCGCGTCGGAGTCCCCGGCCCCGCCGCGCCGCCGCTTGGCCTGGAGCTCGAAGGGCGGCCGGACCCCGCCCAGCAGCAGGAACCAGACGACCCCGTACGCGAACAGCGCCTGCACCGCCGGGCCCGTCAGCCACGACACCAGGACGAAGGCGGCGCCCGCGACCACCACCGTCAGGACGCCGAAGGCGTTGCGCACCATCACCAGCAGCGCCGCGAGCAGCGCCGTGGCGCCCCACAGCAGGGCCGTGATGTGCCCGGCGGCGAGCAGGGCGGCGCCGCCGAGCCCGAGCAGCGAGGGCGCGGTGTAGCCCGCGGCGGCGGTGAGGATCATGCCGAGGCCGGTGGGCCTGCCCCGCGAGACGGTCAGGCCGGAGGTGTCGGAGTGCAGCCGGATGCCGTCCAGCCTGCGGCCGCTGAGCAGGGCCACCAGGCCGTGGCCGCCCTCGTGGGCGATGGTGATCGCGTTGCGCGTGATCAGCCAGACGCCGCGCGGGGCGATCGCGGCGAGCGCGACGACGCCGGTGGCGATCACCAGCCACCACGCGGGGTCGGGCTGCGTCGCGATCACGCGGTCCCAGAGGCTGGTGGCACTGGTGGTGTCCATGGGGGGCGCGGCTCCTTGGGGGTACGTGGCAGGGTGGCGGGCATGTGTGGTCGATACGCGGCGGGCCGGAGCCCCGAGGACCTGGTGGGGATCTTCGGCGTCGAGAAGTGGGAACCGGCGGAGACGCTCGCTCCGGACTGGAACGTCGCGCCGACGAAGAGCGTGCACGCGGTGCTCGAACGTCCTCTGAAAGACGCCAGGGAACGCGGTCCGGTTCGCCAGCTCCGTTCGCTGCGATGGGGATTGGTCCCGTCCTGGGCGAAAAATCCCGAAGGTGCCGCGAAGATGATCAACGCGCGGGCGGAGACGGTCCACGAGAAGCCGTCGTTCCGGCGTGCCTTCGAAGCGCGCCGCTGCCTGATACCGGCCGACGGCTACTACGAGTGGGTCACCGGCGCGGCCGAGCGCGAACTGGAGGAACAGGGACGCCGGAAGCGCACTCGCAAGCAGCCGTACTTCGTGACCCCGGCGGACGGGGCGGTGATGGCGATGGCCGGGCTGTACGAGTTCTGGCGCGACCCGACGCTGCCGCCGGACCACCCGCAGGCGTGGTGGGCGACCTGCTCGGTGATCACCACGGAGGCGGCGGGCGAGCCGTTCGCCCGGGCGGGCGGCACCACGGACGACACCACGGACGAAGGGGGCCCGCGGTCGCTGGCGGAGATCCACCCGCGGATGCCGCTGGTGCTGCCGCCGCGGCGCTGGGACGCCTGGCTCGACGCCTCCGTCACGGACCCCGAAGCCCTCCGGCCGCTCCTCACCCCTCCGGCCGCGGTCTCCGTACGGGCCTACCCCGTCGCGACGGCGGTCAGCGACGTGCGCAACAACGGCCCGGAGCTGCTGAAGGAACTGGAGGCGCCGGAAGAGGCGACCTTGTTCTGACGGGCACGTCCTGACGGCCGTGTTCCGACGGCCGTGCTGTGAGAATGACGGCGTGACCGAGATCAAGACCGTGACCGAGACCGTGAGCACCCCCGTCGGTGACGCCAGGATCCACTGGTCCACCGCGCCGAAGGCACGCCTCGTCCTCGCCCTGGGGCACGGCGCGGGCGGCGGCGTGGAAGCCCGTGACCTCCAGGCCCTCGCCGCCGCGCTCCCCGCGCACGGGGTGACCGTCGCCCTCGTCGAGGCGCCCTGGCGCGTCGCGGGCAAGAAGGTGGCCCCCGCGCCGAAGACCCTGGACGCGGCCTGGACCGCCCTGTGGCCCGCGCTCGCCCGAGGCGGGCAGTCGGTCGTCGCGGGCGGCCGCAGCGCCGGGGCCCGCGTCGCCTGCCGTACGGCGAAGGAGCTCGGCGCCGCCGGAGTCCTCGCGCTGAGCTTCCCGCTGCACCCGCCGGGCAGGCCCGAGAAGTCCCGCGCGGACGAACTGACCGGCGTCGGCCTGCCCACGCTCGTCGTCCAGGGCGCCCGCGACCCCTTCGGGCGGCCGGAGGAATTCCCGGCCGGCACCGACCTCGTTCCCGTACCGGACGGCGACCACGGTTTCGCCGTACCGAAGAAGGCGGCCATCGGCCAGGACGGCGCCCTCGCGGTGATCACCGAGGCGGTCGCCGCGTGGACCCGGAATCTCACCGCCTGACCCGTTCGGCCGACCGCCCGTACCCGGGCCCAAAACTCTTCCGCTATCCGGGAATGCGAGACCGCTCACCGCTGTTGTGGACAACTGCACCGCAAATGGCACGACAGAGGAATGGGAGCTCGTCGCATGGGTTCGTCGACCGCATGCCTGTCCCGCCCGCAGAGCGCTGACCTGGGATGGTCCGCCCTGCATGTGGCGCAGCCCGCGCCGGCTGGAGCGGCGGACGGGCCGGATCGTCGTCTATTCTCCGATTCGAGCGGGCCTCTTTCCGGTCCCGCCAGGGTGCTGGAGGAGGTGGGTCCGGTCGCCGGGACCGACGAGGGGACGACGGGTGACGGCGTCGGCGTCGAACCTGCCGCCGATACGGCCGCCGAAACCGCCGCCGAACGCAATGCCCGTTTCGAGCGGGACGCGCTGACCTTCCTCGACCAGATGTACTCGGCCGCCCTGCGCATGACGCGCAATGCCGCCGACGCCGAGGACCTGGTCCAGGAGACGTATGCCAAGGCGTACGCGTCCTTCCACCAGTTCCGCGACGGTACGAACCTCAAGGCGTGGCTGTACCGCATTCTGACGAACACGTTCATCAACTCCTACCGCAAGAAGCAGCGCGAGCCCCTGCGCAGCGCGTCGGAGGAGATCGAGGACTGGCAGCTGGCCCGCGCCGAGTCGCACATGTCGACCGGCCTGCGGTCCGCCGAGTCCCAGGCTCTGGACCATCTCCCGGACTCCGATGTCAAGGCGGCCCTTCAGGCCATTCCCGAGGAATTCCGCATCGCGGTCTACCTCGCGGATGTCGAGGGCTTTGCGTACAAGGAGATCGCGGACATCATGGGTACGCCCATCGGCACGGTCATGTCCCGGTTGCACCGGGGCCGCCGCCAGCTGCGCGGAATGCTGGAGGACTACGCGCGCGAGCGTGGTCTGGTTCCTGCCGGTACGGCCGCGGCGCCGAACGGTTCCGACGAGTCGCACAATCGGAAAGGCTCGGACTCATGAGCTGCGGAGACCCGCACGAGACGGACTGCTCCGAAGTCCTCGACCACCTCTACGAGTTCCTCGACCACGAGATGCCCGACGGTGACTGCGCCAAGTTCGAGGTGCACATCGACGAGTGCTCGCCGTGCCTGGAGAAATACGGCCTCGAACAGGCGGTCAAGAAACTCGTCAAGCGCTGCTGCGGCCACGACGACGTCCCGGCGGACCTCCGTTCGAAGGTGATGGGACGCATCGAGCTGATCCGTGCGGGCATGGCGGTGCCGGACCACGACGTGGTCACTGGGACATCCCCGGACGCGGCCCGCCCCCGCGACTGACCGGGCCGGAAGGTAACGGGAAGGGCGCGCCCCATCAGGGGCGCGGGGAACTGCGCGACCAGCCCCCACCGGCCCGCAGTCGCCGTATACCCCTGCCGCCCGAGCTCGTAGGCGCCACCGCCAAGCACCGAGCACCCGCATCGCGGGGCCCGGGGCGCAGCCCCGGTCAAGGCGGACAAGGGCACCCACCGGACAAACCCCCCGGACGGGAAACGTCACCCGAAGGTGTGCAACCGCTCGGCTCGGCCGAGGTAATACCCGAATGCACCGTTCCGCGGCTCCCCCGGCCCCTATTCTCCCCATCCTGACGGCAAGCTGACGGCTTCGTCCGGGACGGGGCGGAACGGGGCGGGACGGGGAGGATGCGCCATGCGATCACTTCCGGCGACGGCGCGCGGCTGTGTCGCATGCGCCGCCGTCGCCGCCACCCTCTGCGCCGCGCCCCTCGCGCGGCACCCCACCGCGGTTCCCTGGGCCGCGGTCGCGGCGCTCGCCGCGGTCGGCGCGGCCTGCGAGCGGCTGCCCCGCCGTACCCTCACCCTTCCCGTGCTGCTCGCCGGGGCGTTCCTGCTGCCCCCGGCCGCCGCCGCGCTCGTCGCGGTCCCCGGTGCCCTCCTGGCGCGGACCGGGCAGGGCGCCGGGGACCGGCAGTGGGCACGCCGCTGCTGGCACGCGGCCCAGTCGGCGCTCGCCGCGTGCGCCGCCTCGTACGCCTTCACGCTCCTCGGCGCGCTCCTCGGCCCGCCCGCAC
>NZ_JAINFC010000580.1 GCF_020740835.1 Streptomyces sp. UNOC14_S4 | reverse complement strand
CGGCTACCCCCAGCCCCCCACCGGTGTGCCGCTCGTCGGGCCCGGCTACATGGCCGTACTGCGCTACCGCGCGCACGACGGGTCCGAGCAGCAGCTCATCCGGCGCAGCGCGCCCGGGCTGCCGCACCCCGAGTGGCAGATCCTGCACGAGCTGCGCGCGATGAACGTGCCGCCGCAGCAGGTGCTGGAGCTGCACACGGAGCTGGAGTCCTGCGATCTGCCGGGCGGTTACTGCGCCCGGATGGTGCGCGAGACCTGGCCGCAGGTGCGTATCAGCCACACGGCCGCGTACGGCCGTGACCACGCGTCCCGGCAGCAGGGCATGCGGCACCTGATTGAGCATCAGGGCGAGCTGCACCAGGTCGCCGACGGCCCGGCGCGGCCCGCCCCGGTGCGGGCGCCGCTGTCGCAGCCGCAGCAGCTGCCGCCGGTCGGCCCGGATGTGACGGGACGTGAGCTGGCGGAGTCGTTCGGCCCGCAGGGCGTGTTCCGGTTCGAGCAGCGCGCGGTGTCGCGGCAGGGCGTCCCGGACGTCGTGGCGCAGACGCTCGTGTGGGCCGGACTGCCCATGGACATGGGCCCGTTCTTCTGGGGCCAGACCCAGCCGGGCCGCCCGGTGCCGACGCTCGCGGAGCTCGCGGCGGAGCGCGGGGTGCGTCCGGCGCCGGACGCGGGGTCGTACCTTGTGATGGGCAGCGACTACGGCCGACAGCTGTGTGTGCAGTACGGCACCGCGCACATCGTCGCCGTACCTCTGGAGGCGGGCCCGGACGGGGGTTCCGTGCCACCGCAGTTCGTCAACACGAGCCTTCCCCAGTTCGTACGCTCTTTGGCGTTGCTCGGGAAGATGTGGCGCTGGCGCTACGGCCTGACGCCGGAGCAGGCCGGGCGCTGGACCGTGGACTTTCAGGAGCAGTTGGCGGCTCTGGACCCCGCGGCGATGTCTTCCCCCGAGAACTGGTGGGCCGTATTGGTGGAGCAGATGTGGGACGGTCTCTTCTAGGGGCCGGCCGACGTGTCGGTCTCCGGCGCAGTGCGTCGTCCAGGAATGATGTGCGGGGGGACCGCATCGCATGACCGGCCGTCCGGCTGTCCGGGAAACGAGGGGCTTCGAGGATGAGTGCATCGGTATCTCCTGACGGTTTCACCGTGGTGCGGGGCCGTGGCTACCGCCCCGATCAGGTCGACCGCACGCTCGCCGGGCTCGCGCGGCGGCGGGACGAGGCGTGGGAGCGCGCGGCGCGGCTCACCGTGCTCGCGCGCGACATGGAGAACGAGGTCGCGCGCCTGCAGCAGCTCGTGGAGCAGCTGCCGCCGCAGACGTACGAGTCGCTGGGGCACCGTGCGCAGGGCCTGCTCTACACGGCGCAGGCCGAGGCCACGGGCCTGCGCGAGCGCGCGGAGGCCTTCGCCGTGGAGGCCATGGAGGCCGCCGAGGTCCACGCCCGCGAGGCGCGGGACGCGGCCCTGGCGTACGCGACGGACGTACGGGCCGAGTCGGAGGAGTGGGCCCGGCAGGCCGCGCTGGCCGCGGAGTCGGTCGCCGACGACGTACGGGCCACGGCCCGGCGCGACGCGAAGGCGCGGCGCGCGGAGTCGGTGGCCGCGCTCAAGGAGATGCGGGAGCGGACCGCCGACGCGCTCGCCGTCCAGGAGAAGGACCACGCGGAGCGCTGGGACGTGGCGGGCCGGGAGATCGCCGAGCGCGAGGCGGCGCTGGACGTCCGGATCGCCTCGATGGAGGAGTACGGGCGCAATGCGCTCGCCGAGGCCCAGCGCCGCTACGCGGAGGCGGAGGAGGCCGCTCGGCACGGCCAGGAGGACGCGGAGGCCCAGGGCTCCGCGCTGCTCGCCCAGGCGCGGGTGCGGGAGGAACGCATCATGCGGGAGACGGAGCGGGTGCTCCGTGAACACGCCGAGCGGCGGGAGGAGCTGCGCTCGCACATGGCGCATGTGCGGCACAGTCTCGCTGCGCTGACCGGCAAGCCGGTCACGGAGGACGCGCCGGGCACGTGACCGCTGCCCTTCGCCCCGCCGTCGTCGGCTCTCCCACCGTGACCGCCTGCGGCGGGAGCGGCCTGCGGCCGCGTCCTCAAACGCCGGACGGGCTGGGTGGAGGTTGCTGTGGGGGGAGGGTTTTCCTGGGGGCTGCGCCCCCAGCCCCCGCTTCGGGGGCTCCGCCCCTCGACCCCGCGGGCTGAGGCCGACCGACAAGGCGCGCTCCATCAGGGGCGCGGGGAACTGCGCGACAAGCCCCCACCGACTTGTGGCCGCGCGCGGAGCGCAAGACGCACCCCGGTAGGCGCAACCGACCGCGGCGGGGAGCGGGGGCGGGAGTCCGCCCCCGCCTGATCACTTCTTCCGTGCGGCAGGCGCGCTCGGCGTCGCCGACGCCGAAGGCGTCGCCGGGGTCGCCCCAGGTGTCGTCGTCACCTCCGGCTGCTCCACCCTCAGCGGCAGCAGCAGTTTCTTCCCGTCCGCCGTCGTGATGCGGAGCATGAACGATCCGACCTTCGCGTCCGTGAACAGCTTCGGGAGTGCGACCAGGCCCTTGTCGTCCGTCTGGCCGAGGGCGATCGTGTGGACCTTCGCCCCTGTCGCGTCCTTGAAGTACGGGCCGTCCGGCATGTCCGTCTTCCCGTCGACCGCCGTCACCGTGGCCGTCAGCGCGACGCCCGCGAGCGCCTTGCCCCTGCCGAGGGCCTCGATCTGGAGGTTCTCGGCGAAGGAGGCGTTCGGGGCGGCGACGATGGCCTTGTCGCCGTCGGCGCGCTTGAGCGTGTCCACCGGGACCGGCTTGACGGTCGCCGCGTAGTCGACGCTCAGGGCATCGATGTTCTCGACCTTGGCGCGCACGGTGAACGTGCCCACCTGGTCGCCCGCCAGGATCGCCGGTGCCGACGCCGTGCCGTCCTTGTCCGTCGTCGTGGTGAAGACGGTGCCCTTGCCGGGGAAGCGGGCCCCGGTCTTGCCGATGATCTCGAAGCGGACGCGCGTGCCCTTCGTCGGCTTCCCGGCGCTCGTGGTGGTCCGTACGGACGCCTGCTGGGTGAAGGTGTCGCCCGTGACGGCCTCCCACTCCCCGCCCCCGAGCCGCGTGATGCGGGCCGTGGTCGGCGCGGGCGGCGTCGGCTTGTCGCCGTTGTTGCCACCGCCACCACCGGGCTTCTGGCCACCCCCGCCCGGCTGCGACGGCCGGGAGGGCTGCGACGGCTGAGTCGGCTGAGATGGCTGGGACGGCCGCGATGGCGTTGGCGTCGTCGGCATCGTACTCGGCGGCGGCATCGAACCGGGCCGGGTCGGCGAGCCCGTGGCGGGCACGTCCGGCAGCTCGGCGACGCCGCTCTGGTACGCCCTCATCCACTCCGTGACGGCTTTGACGTACTCACTGGAGTTGTTGTAGCTGAGGATGGCCTTCCGCAGATCGTCCGACCTGCCCATGTCCTTGCCGCCCTCGCACAGATAGCGCGCGGTGGCGACGGACGCGTCGTAGATGTTGTTGGGGTTCTTGTAGCCCCCGTTGCCGTCCTTGCCGATCTGCTTCCACGTGGACGGTATGAACTGCATCGGGCCGACGGCCCGGTCGTAGTCCTTGTCGCCGTCCCAGAAGCCGCCGTCCGTGTCCTTGACGAGCGCGAACTCCTTGCCCGTCAGCTGTGGGCCGAGGATCGGCTTGTCGGTGGTGCCGTCGGCGGTCAGGTGGGTGCCGTAGATGGTGCCGTGGTCCGACTCCACCTTGCCGATGCCCGCGATGAGCTGCCAGGGGATGTGGCAGTTCGGCAGCTCCTTCTTCGCCGTCTCCTCCGCCTTGCGGTACGCGTCCAGGGCGATGGCGGGGATGCCGGTCTGTCCGTCAGGTCTGTTGTCGCCGGGGGTCCCGGGCGCGCCCGGGCCGTGCGGCTTGAGGTCGGGCAGCGTGAGGTTGGGGGTGCCGTGCGGCTTCCCCTGCGGGGTCTCGGAGCCGGGTGTGGGCTCGTCGGCGTCGGCCGTGTTGTGCGGCGGGCTGACGCCGACCGCGGCGGTCAGGCTCGCGACGAGCAGGGCCGTGCACAGGCCCTGCCGGGACACGCTGGCTGCGCGCGTGGGAAGTATCTTCACGGGCTGCTTCCTTCGAAGGACCGGGGACCTGCGGCCGGTTCGAAGGGGGTAGCACGATGTCCCCCTCGACCATCAACCCGAACACTAATTCTCTCTGACCGCAAATGTCTTGCCGCGGGCCGGGCTTCACGTATTCTCCGCGCTTCGTTCCCCCCAATGCGATCGAATAATGTCGCTTTTCTTGCGTTACGCCCGCATATATATGGTTGTCGCCCCCGACGTGAGGACCAGACGCGCCCTCACATCCCCTAGGGGTCCCGGCGCTCCGTCTCCTCCTCGCCCCAGGGCCGCGTTCGTCCCGCAGCAGGAGGTTCGGGGGCCGATCGATTCCTAGCCTTTTCCATGGACGACCGCGGGGGCGGCCGAAGCGCCGCCGAGGGG
>NZ_JAINFC010000058.1 GCF_020740835.1 Streptomyces sp. UNOC14_S4 | reverse complement strand
CTCGCCGCCCGGCTCGCGTCCTGGCGCGCGGGCTGCCCCGCGGGCCGCCTCGCCGAGCTCGCCGCCGAGGCCGAGCGCGCCCGTACGGCGGCCGAGACGGCACAGCAGGAGCTCGCGGAGCTGCGCACCGCCCGCGCCGAGGCCGAGGAGACCGCCGCCGAGGCCGCCCGCGTGCGTGACGAGCGCCAGGAGGTCGCCGCCCGCGCCCGCCGCGTCGCCGACGCGCTCGCCGGCCTCGCCTACCGGCTCCGCGAACGCGCCTCCTGGCAGCTGCGCCTGCGCGAGCTCGCCGAGGAGGTCGCCGAGTACGAGGAGCGCGCCGCCGCCTGCGTCGACCGCGCCCGCGCCGCCGACGAGGACCGCCGCTCCGCCCAGCGCGCCGCCGACGACGCGCGCCGTACGGCCCGCGCGCTGCGCGCCGAGCGCACCGAGATCGCGGGCGCCCCCGACGACGTCCCGGACGCCGCCGAGGCCGAGGCCCCCACCGCCTCGCTGCCCGCCCTGCGCGAGGCCTACCGCGCCGCCTCGCAGGTCTACGAGAAGGTCGGCGTCGGCGCCGACCTGCGCGCCGAACAGGCCCGCGCCGAGAGCGATGAGAGCGCCGCCCTCGCCGAGCTCGACCGCCTCACCAACAAGGTGCGCACCCGCGCCGCCCAGCTCCTGGAGGGCACCGACGGCGCCGACGGCCCGTCCCGCCAGGCCGCCGCAGCCCGCGCCGAACAGCTCGTCCAGATGCTGGAGACCCGCGCCTCCACCGCCAGCGAGCAGCTCGGCCGCCTCCGCGGTGAGGCCGAGCGCCTCGCCCCCGCCGACGGCGAGGCCCACACCGAGCTCCCCGAGGAGCTCGTGCCCGCCGACGCCGACCGGGCCAAGGAACTGCTGCGCACCGCCACCGCCGAACTCGCCGCCTGCACCGACGCCCTGGACGCCGCCCGCAGGACCCACGGCGACCTGCTGCGCGCCCACCGTGCCGCCGAGGACGCCGCCACCGGCTTCGACGACACGGCCGCCCTCCTCCGCGACCTGCTGCGCGACAACACCCCCGAGGAGGACGCCGAGGACCCCGAGCCGTACGCGGGCTCCCTGGAGGAGGCCCGGCAGGCCGCCGCCGAGGCCCGGCGCTCCCTGCGCGGCTGCGCGGGCGACCTGTCGGCCGCCGAGGCCGCCGTCCGCGAGGCCGGCGACATCCTCGTACGGCACGCCAACTCCACCCGCTACGAGCAGGTGCGCACCCCCGCCCGGCAGCAGATCCGCGAACTGCCCGCGGCCGCCCTGCCGGAGCACGCCGCCGCCTGGGCCGAGGCGTTCGCGCCCCGGCTGCGCGTGCTCACGGACGAACTGGAACAGCTGGAGCGCAACCGCGACAGCATCGTCGACCGGCTGCGCGGACTCGTCGAGTCCTCCCTCACCACCCTGCGCTCCGCACAGCGGCTCTCCCGGCTGCCCGAGGGCCTGGGGGAGTGGTCGGGCCAGGAGTTCCTGCGCATCCGCTTCGACGACCCCGACCAGTCCACGCTCACCGAGCGGCTCGGCGAGGTCATCGACGAGGCCACCCGCTCCGCGGTCAGGAAGAACTCCGACCTGCGGCGCGACGGGATGTCCCTGCTCCTGCGCGGTGTCCGCGCGGCCTTGGAGCCGCGCGGCGTGGCCGTCGAGATCCTCAAGCCGGACGCGGTGCTGCGCGCCGAGCGGGTGCCGGTCGGTCAGATGGGCGACGTCTTCTCCGGCGGGCAGCTCCTGACCGCGGCCATCGCGCTCTACTGCACCATGGCCGCGCTGCGCAGCAACGACCGCGGCCGCGACAAGCAGCGGCACGCGGGCACGCTCTTCCTCGACAACCCCATCGGCCGCGCCAACGCGACGTATCTGCTGGAGCTCCAGCGGGCGGTCGCCGACGCGCTCGGCGTCCAGCTGCTGTACACCACCGGCCTCTTCGACACGACGGCCCTGGCGGAGTTCCCGCTCGTCATCCGCCTGCGCAACGACGCGGACCTGAGGGCGGGCCTGAAGTACATCAGCGTCGAGGAACACCTCCGCCCCGGCCTCCCCCAGCAGTCCCCGGACGGCGAACCGGTCCACGGCCAGATCACGGCCACCCGCATGTTCCGCCGCCCGACGGACGAGGTTCCTGCGGGGGCCTGACGGAGGGGGCGCCCCGTAAGGGGCGCGGGGCCGTGACATTGTGCGGCTCCGCCGCGCGGGCGCGCCCAGAGCACGGGGCGAAGCCCCGAAAAGGGGCGCGGGGAACTGCGCGCCCAGCCACAATGCACCGGCAGTCGCGCACCGAGCGCAAGAGGCAGCCCAATAGGCGGGGCCCGGGGCGCAGCCCCGGTCACGGCAGGAGCCGTGCAGCCACCTCGCCGTACCGTTCGCACAGGAGCGCGGCGACGCGCGAACGCACCCGCCGAACCCCCTCCAACTGCCCGCCCTCCCGATGCATCGCCGCATCGATGGCCAGCAGCTCCTCCGCCGGCACGGCTCCCACATACGAGCGCAGCTCCGTGAGGTCCAGCCGCCGGTTGAAGTCGTGCACCGCGTCCCGCCACCGGTGCAGCAGGGCGACCAGCTCGTCGTGGCCGGGCTCGGAGAAGGCCCCGGACACCAGTGCCGCGTCCGTCGCGGACTGCAGCAGCCGGGGGTAGACACGAGCCTTCGGCGCCGCGGGGTCCATGGGGGCGAAGCCCTCCCCGTCCAGGAGCTCGGTGTTCCGCGCCAGCTCGTCGGCCAGGGCGTGGAGCGTCTGGGCACGCCGCTCCCGCGCGGCGGCGCGCCGTTCCGCGTACACCCCGGTGATCGCGGCGACCAGGGCGAGCCCGGACGTGGCGGGCTCGAAGTGGCTGCCCTGGCCCTGGGCGACGTACAGCCACCAGACGCAGATGCCGAGCGCGGTCAGCAGGCACGCGATGGTGGTGGCGGCGAAGAACTGTCTGCTGAGCCGGGTGACGAAGTCCGCAGGGCGGTTCATCGGCGGCACCGGGCGGGCCGTCAGTCGCCGAACGGGTTGGGCCCGGTGGTGGCCCGCACCGGCGGAGGCCCCGGCACGTCACCGGCCTGGAGCAGGAGCAGGGTCATCCCGAAGGCGGGCCGGTCGAAGGCCGTGTGGCCGAGCTCGTGCGTCTCGCCCAGCTTGGCCAGGCGCGCGTCCACCAGCATCTTCTCCAGGCCGGTCCGGGTGTACTTGCGGCTGAGCAGGAGGCGGATGGTGTCCTGGTCGGGGAAGGGCACCGTGCTGCGGTCGGGCAGGGTCAGCTCCAGGGTCTCCCCGGTGCGGTTGCGGTAGACCACCTTGACCAGCAGGGCCCGGTCGTCCTCCACGGACCCTTCGTAGCTGAGGCTGTTGAGGTCGATCTGGAGGTCCGTGTACTGCATCAGCGCGCTGGTGACGAACTCCCGGAAGCGGGGGCTGTTCTCGTACTCCTGCGCGGCGGCACGTGCCGCGTGCTCGTCCTGCGCGGCCGTGTTCGCGACCTCCAGCAGGAAGCGGTCCTGCGGGCGCAGCAGCTTCTCGGCGAGCAGGGCCAGCAGCTGGCCGTCGCTGTCGAAGTTGGCGAGCGTGTTGCCCAGCAGGGAGTACAGCACGGGCTCGTCGCCCACCGTGCGGCGGATCAGGGTGCTGAGGCGGTCGAGATTGGCGGGCAGGGAGAAGTCCAGCTGTACGGGCAGCACGTCGGCGGGCGCCACGTGCAGGTGCGGGAGGGCCTCCCGCTGTGCCAGGCGCAGCATCTCGGCGCTCACGTCCACCGGGACGTAACAGCCGCGGCGGTCCTGGCCGTCGAGGGAGCGCAGCACCGCCTGGTCCTTCTGGCCCGTACCGGGCCCCAGGCTCACATAGTGCAGCGGGCCGTCCGGCAGCAGCCCGCCCATGCCCTGCCAGCGGCGGCTGAACGAGGCGATGGACTCGCGCATCACCGGGTAGTACAGGTCGTTGCACGCGTGGGCCCAGGCCACGGTCGACTCCAGCCCCCAGTAGGAGAAGCCTGAGGTGATGAGCTTGCCGGAGCCCGTCGTGTCCGGGCGCCGCCGCAGCCCGGCGGTCACCTGGGCGAGCTTGCCCGACTGCTCCTCGCCGACCAGGCAGACGGTCCAGCCGCTGTCCCGGAGGATCTCCGGAATGCGGTGCACCGCCCGTTCGCGTTCCATCATCGTGCCGCCCCCATCCGACATTCATCCGACACAGCCGCCGCCCGGACCGACGACGCGCCCCCCGCTTGCCGTGGACTGCCGAACCTACCCGCCGGTCGGGGATCAGGGGAAGCGCGGGCGGCGCGCCCTGCGCACCGCGCGCGCGGAACTGCTGGGCAGGGACACCACGCCGTGGCGCTGCCGCCACGCCTGCCGGGTCACCCAGACGTCCAGCACGGCCCAGGTCGTCGCCACCACGCTCGCCAGGACGAACAGCAGCATGGGCAGCGCGAGCCAGGAGCCGGACAGCGCGAACAGCGCGGCGACCATGCCCTCCACCAGCGTGACCGAGACGAACAGGACCGCGCGCACGGCGGCCGTGCGCACCGGATCCGGCATCCGCGGCCGACGCGCGGGCTCCTCGACCCACAGCGGACGGCCCCGGCGTACAGGGATGTCCCGATTCCGGTCCATGACCGCTCACCTCCCCCAGTGGCGGCCCTTGTGGGGCCTTGCCGAACGACGCTCACCGGGGACACCGAATGACACCGGAACAGGAGCAAAAGGTGGACTGCCGGGCATCGTGCCCTGCCACGCGCTCCCCGTCCCGCCATCGGTTCCCCCTGAGAAGAGCGAACGAGGGCACCCAAAGGTTCCCTTGGGCAAGGAAAACCAGCCAGACCGAAAAGTCCTGGAATCACCGGACAACACGTGACCCGGATCCACTGCCGTCACAGTTCGGCCACCGTACTGGCCTTCGAGAGTCGTACCGCGCAGTAGTAGGCTCACGCCGCATTGTTGTCGGAGTCTTCGTTGTCCTTGCGGCCGCATTCGGCCGGAAGGCCCGGAACACCACCTCCGCGCGCGGGGGTTGACGTTGGGGAGGCCATGCGCTTTCGCGGGAAGTCGATCCGCCGGAAGATCGTGGCGCTGCTGCTCGTGCCCCTGGTGTCGCTGACCGCCCTGTGGGCCTTCGCCACTGTGATCACCGGCCAGGAGGCCGCCGAGCTCCTCACCGTCAACGACGTCATGCGCAAGGTCGGCTACCCCGCCGAGGACATGGTCCGCGCCCTGCAGAAGGAGCGCCGCCAGACCCTCGTCTACCTCGCCGACCCCCGCCGCGCCGACGCCCGCGCCGCCCTGCACGACGAGCAGCGCGTCACCGACCGGGCCGTGGCCGCCCTCCGCTCCGGCGGCAAGGGCGACCTCGACATGAGCTCCCAGGCGGCGGTTCGCTTCCGGGCCATCGAGAAGAGCCTCGGCGACCTCGACAGCCTGCGCCGCAAGACCGAGGACCACTCCATCGGCCGCCACGGCGCGTTCCAGGCGTACAACGAACTCGTCGAGCCCTACTACGCCTTCCTCAGCAGCCTCGGCGGAGTCCAGGACACCGAACTCGACAAACAGGGCCGCGCCCTCGTCGGCGTCGGGCGGGCCCGCGAAGCGCTCTCCCGCGAGGACGCCCTGCTCGCCGCCGCCTTCACCGAGGGCAGCATGAGCGGCCAGGACCTGCGCGCCGTCTCCGACCGTGCCGCCGAGCGCCAGGTCCTCTACAGCACCAACCTGAACCTCCTGCCGCCCGCCGACCAGAAGGTGTACGAGGACTACTGGCGCGGCAGCGGCGCCGAGACCCTGCGCTCCCTCGAGGACGCCGTGATCCTCGCCGGCCCGGGCCGCGCCCCGCACGCCATCGACCCCCAGGACTGGCGGACCACGACCGGGACCGTCCTCGAGGACCTCGCCCGGATGGGCACCGAAGCCCTCGACCGCTACGCCGACCGGGTCACCCCCGTCGCCATCGGCGTCCTCGTCAAGGCCGCCGCCGCGGGCATCCTGGGCCTCGCCGCCCTCGTCTGCTCCCTCGTCATCTCCCTCAAGGTCGGCCGCGGCCTCGTCAAGGACCTGCGCGCCCTGCGCAAGGAGGCCCACGAGGCCTCGGGCGTACGGCTGCCCGGCGTCATGCGCCGTCTCGCCGCGGGCGAGCGGGTCGACGTGGAGGCCGAGGCACCGCTGCGCGACCACGGCACCGACGAGCTCGGCCAGGTCGGCAAGGCCCTCGACGCCCTCCAGCGCGCGGCCGTCGAGGCCGCCGTCAAACAGGCCGACATGCGCCGCGGCGTGTCCGACGTGTTCGTCAACCTCGCCCGCCGCAGCCAGGTCCTGCTGCACCGCCAGCTCACCCTCCTCGACGCCATGGAGCGCCGTACCGAGGACACCCGGGAACTCGCCGACCTCTTCCGCCTCGACCACCTCACCACGCGCATGCGCCGCCACGCGGAGGGCCTCGTCATCCTCTCCGGCGCCGCCCCCGCCCGGCAGTGGCGCCGGCCCGTCCCCCTCATGGACGTCGTCCGGGCCGCGATCGGCGAGGTCGAGGCGTACGAGCGGATCGAGGTGCGCCGCATGCCCCGGCTCGCCGTCCACGGCCCCGCCGTCGGCGACCTCACCCACCTGCTCGCCGAACTCCTGGAGAACGCCACCGTCTTCTCCCCGCCGCACACCGCCGTCCAGGTCGTCGGCGAGCGGGTCCCCAACGGCTTCACCGTCGAGATCCACGACCGGGGCCTCGGCATGCCCCCGGAGCTCCTGCTGGAGGCCAACCTCCGGCTCGCCGAGACCCCCGAGTTCGAGCTCTCCGACACCGACCGCCTCGGCCTGTTCGTCGTCAGCAGGCTCGCCCGCCGCCACGGCGTGAAGGTCTCGCTCCAGCCCTCACCGTACGGCGGCACCACCGCCGTCGTCCTCGTCCCCCTCGGACTGCTCACCACCGGCGGCAGGCACGCCGACATGGACGAGGACACCGGGCCCCGGCCGCTGCGCGAGGACAGCGGGGCGACGCCCCTGTCACCGCTCGCCAAGCTCGCCGCGCCCGCCGAGCCCGCACCGCCGGGCGGACGGCACCGGCACGCCCCGGCCGACGGGTCCGTCGGCCCGGAGCCCCCGCTCTGCCCCTTCGAGGACGGTCCGGACGACGGCGACGCCCAGCACCGCCAGGCGGACGACGGCCCGCAGCCGCTGCCGCGCCGCAGGCCCTCCGTCCACGTCACCGATGACGACCGTCCGGCCGGACACCGCCCCCGCCCCGGCGGTCCGGCAGCGGACCCGGAGCGCACCCCGA
This sequence comes from Streptomyces sp. UNOC14_S4, assembly GCF_020740835.1. Classification (GTDB taxonomy): domain Bacteria; phylum Actinomycetota; class Actinomycetes; order Streptomycetales; family Streptomycetaceae; genus Streptomyces. The sequence continues at coordinate 16,280 of NZ_JAINFC010000058.1, read as the reverse complement.
CCGGCGGACTGCCCCGCCGCGTACGGCAGGCCAGCCTCGCGCCGCAGCTGCGGGACGACACCGCCGCGGCCCGCCGCACCCGGCGCGACACCACCGCGGAACCCGACCGCGACGCCGAGGAGGTACGCGCCCGTATGCAGGCCCTCCAGCGCGGCTGGCAACGCGGGCGGGAGGATCATGGAACCAGCACACCGAGTACGACGAGCACGCTGAATACATCAAGCACTTCAAGAACATCAAGCACATCAAGTACACAGAGAACGACAGCACCACGAACCACACATGAGGGGGACGGTCCATGACCGCACCGAAGGCCGCGACTCGCACCGCCGGAACCGGTGGCACGCCCGGTGACGGAGGTGAGCCGCCGGTGACGGCCGACCTGAACTGGCTGCTCGACGACCTCGTCGAGCGCGTCGGCGCCGTGCGCAAGGCGCTCGTGCTCTCCGGGGACGGCCTGCCGACCGGCAAGTCGAAGGAGCTCTCCCGCGAGGACGGCGAACACCTGGCCGCCGTCGCCTCCGGCTTCCACAGTCTCGCCAAGGGCGTCGGCAAGCACTTCCGCGCGGGCGAGGTCCGGCAGACCGTGGTCGAGCTGGACGAGGCGTTCCTGTTCGTCACCGCCGCCGGTGACGGCAGCTGCCTGGCCGTGCTCGCGGACGCCGACTCCGACATCGGTCTCGTCGCCTACGAGATGACGCTGCTCGTCAAGCGCGTGGGCGCCCACCTGGCCACCGCTCCGCGGACCGGCGTGGCCGCCGACGGGTGACGGCCGGGATGACCGGGGACGGTTCCGGCCGCCCGCCGGGGGACCGCCGCACGGCGGCCACCGGCGGGACGGCCCGCTGGTACGACGACGCGGCGGGCCCGGTGGTACGCCCGTACGCCATGACCCGCGGACGGACACGCGGCGCGGACGACGGCGAACTCGACCTGATCGCGGTCGTCATCGCCGACGAGGCGCTGGTGGGCCCGTCGGGCGCCGCCCTCGTCGCCGCGGACCGCACGCTCTCCCCGGAGCACCTCGACATCGTCGAACTGGCCCGCACCAGGCCCCAGTCCATCGCGGAACTGGCCACGGACCTCGACCTGCCGGTCGGCGTCGTACGGGTCCTCGTCGGCGACCTCCTGGACGCCCGCTACGTCCGTGTCACCCGCCCGGTGCCGCCCGCGGAACTCCCCGACGAGAACATCCTCCGCGACGTGATCGACGCGCTCCGGGCGCTGTGACGACCGTGCTGCCCACCCCGGCCACCGGGCCGGGCGGCGCGGCACGGGGAGAGCACGTACTTGTCGTGGCCACGCAATCTGCGGAACGATCACGTCCAGGAGACCACAGAGAGGAGGACGCCATGGCACCCGGCTCCCCGCACGCCGTCCCCGAGGCACCCTTGGCCCTCAAGCTCCTCGTAGCGGGCGGCTTCGGCGTCGGCAAGACCACCATGGTCGGCGCGGTGAGCGAGATCCGGCCCCTCCGCACGGAGGAACTGCTCACCGAGGCGGGCCGCCCCGTCGACAACACCACCGGGGTGGAGACCAAGCGCACCACCACCGTCGCCATGGACTTCGGCCGGATCACCCTCCGCGACGACCTGGTCCTCTACCTCTTCGGCACGCCCGGCCAGGACCGCTTCTGGTTCCTCTGGGACGAACTCGCCCAGGGCGCGCTCGGCGCCGTCGTCCTCGCCGACACGCGACGCCTGGCCGACTGCTTCGCCGCCGTCGACTACTTCGAACGCCGCGGCATCCCCTTCACCCTCGCCGTCAACTGCTTCGACGGCGCCGACCGCTACCCGGAGACCGACGTCCGCGACGCACTCGACCTCGACCCCGAGGTCCCGGTCATCATGTGCGACGCACGCGAACGCGAGTCGGTGAAGAAAGTCTTGGTTTCCGTAGTGCAGCACGCTTTGGCCGTAGGCACTACCGGCCGCCGCACGGCCTGAGCGGGGCGCCCCGTCAGGGGCGCGGGGCTGTGACATTGTGCGGCTCCGCCGCGTGGGCGCGACCAGCCACGGACGGCCCGCAGCCGCCGGACTGCACGCGTGGCACATCCTGAGGCGCCCCAAAAACCGGCAGAACTCACTCCACCCAGTCGAAAGAGCGCTGCACCGCCCGCCGCCACCGCCCGTACTCCCGCTCCCGCTCACCCTCCGGCATCCGCGGCGTCCACTCCACATCCCGCCGCCACTGCCTCCGCAGCTCGTCCGGATCACGCCATACGCCGACGGCGAGCCCCGCGGCGTACGCGGCGCCCAGAGCCGTCGTCTCGGCGACCACAGGGCGGATCACCGGCACGCCCAGCACGTCCGCCTGGTGCTGCATCAGCAGACCGTTGGCCGTCATCCCGCCGTCCGCCCGCAGTGAGGTGATCCGCACCCCGGAGTCCTGGAACATCGCGTCCACGACCTCGCGGGTCTGCCAGCTCGTGGCCTCCAGCACGGCACGCGCCAGATGGGCCTTGGTGACGTAGCGGGTCAGCCCGGTGATGACGCCGCGGGCGTCCGAACGCCAATAGGGCGCGTACAGGCCGGAGAAGGCGGGCACCACATACGCGCCGCCGTTGTCCGCGACGCTCGCGGCCAGTGGCTCGATCTCGTCCGCGGAGCCGATCAGCCCCAGTTGGTCGCGGAACCACTGCACCAGTGCCCCCGTGACCGCGATCGACCCTTCCAGGCAGTACACCGGCGCGTCCCCGCCCAGCCGGTAGCCCACGGTCGTCAGCAGCCCGTTCTTCGAGGGCACCGGCCGGTCACCGGTGTTGAGCAGCAGGAAGCTGCCCGTGCCGTAGGTGTTCTTGGCCTCGCCCACGCCGTAGCAGGTCTGCCCGAACACCGCCGCCTGCTGGTCGCCCAGCGCCGACGCCACCGGCACCCCGGCGAGCGGGCCCACCGCCGTCCCGTACACCTCGGCGGACGACCGGATCTCGGGCAGCACCGCCTCGGGGATGCCCATCGCCTCCAGCGCCTCCGGATCCCACTGCAGGGTGCCGAGGTTCATCAGGAGCGTGCGGCTCGCGTTGGTCACGTCCGTGACGTGCACCCCGCCGTCCGTACCGCCCGTCAGGTTCCACACCAGCCAGGAGTCGACGGTGCCGAAGGCGATCTCGCCGTTCACGGCCCGGCGGCGCAGCCCCGGCACGTGCTCCAGCAGCCAGGCCACCTTGGGCCCGGAGAAGTAACTGGCCAGCGGCAGCCCCGTCGCCTCGCGGAAGCGGTCCTGCCCGTCCGTGCCGCCCAGCTCGCGGCACAGACCGGCCGTGCGGGTGTCCTGCCAGACCACGGCGTTGTGCACCGGCTTGCCCGTGGCGCGGTCCCACAGGACGGTCGTCTCCCGCTGGTTCGTGATACCCAGGGCACTCAGCTCGTCCGCCCGCAGCCCCGCCGCCGCGAGCGCCCCCGCGACGACGGCCCGTACCTTCGCCCAGATCTCGGCGGCATCGTGCTCCACCCAGCCCGGCCGGGGAAAGATCTGCCGGTGCTCGCGCTGGTCCACGGCCACGACCGCGCCGTTCCGGTCGAAGACGATGCAGCGGCTGGACGTGGTGCCCTGGTCGATCGCGGCGACGTACGAGCCCGTCATGGCGACTCCTCGGGGGGACGGCGCGGAACCGGACTGCCCGGACGGGCAGTGTTCACCTGCCGTCAGGAGGCGTCAAGGCGAACGGAGACACCGCACCGTCACCGCGCCGTCATCGCACCGGGAAGTCGAAATAGGTGTCCGGGAACGGCTCACCGCGGAGCGTGTAGTGCCACCACTCCTCCGGCAGATTGGTGAAACCGGCCCGCTCCATCGTGGACTTCAGCAACAGCCGGTGTTCCCGCTGCGCGCCCCGCACCCGGGGGTCCAGCGTGTGGGCCAGTGTGTCGAAGCAGTCGAACCCCGTGCCCATGTCGACGGAGTTGTCGGGAAACCGCTGCCCCTTCGGCGCGTAGCAGGGCACCAGCGGCTCCCCGGGACGGTACGGACGCGTCGGGCGCGCGGGCAGCCTCACCAGCGTCAGGTCCATGGTGCTGCCCCTGCTGTGCCCGGACTTCGCCGCGATGTAACCGTCGTCGAACAGCCGCGTCTTGTCGACCCGCGGATAGAACTCCTGCTTCATCCGCTGGTCCCCGAGATCCTTCGCCCAGGCCACGAAGTCGTCCACCGCCCGCTGCGGCCGGTAGCAGTCGTAGACCTTGAGGCTGTACCCCTGCGGCAGCAGCGCCCGCTGCGCCCGGTGCAGCGCCTCGGCGGCCGGGCGGGTGAGCAGGCACACCGGGCGGCGGTAACCGTCCACACGGTGCCCCGTGAAGTTGTGCCCCGTGAAGTAGCGCATCTCCTGGACGATCGTGGGATCGACCTCGGACAGTGCCACGAAATCCTTCGGCCGCGGCGTGGCGTGCGCGACGGGAGCGGACGTGAGGGCGACGAGAGCGGCCACGGCGGGCACCAGGGCCCGCAGCGCCGCGGAGATTCTTGTCATGGCTCCCGGATACCAGCCGTTCGAGGGTCACGGGAAGCACGCGAGGGCGTCGAGTTCGCCGATGACCCCGCGCAGCTCGCGGGCGCCGCTCGGTGACAAGGCGAGCAGTACGGAGTCCAGGAGCGCGCGGCTTTTCAGTGGATCACCACAGCAGTCCCAGTGGGTATTGCCGTACTCGTACTCGTGCCACTGGCGCCGCTCCGGCAGACGGACGAACTCGCGCCACAGGCGCAGAGCCCTGCCCACGTCCCCGGGGTGCAGATAGTTCCGGGTGCGCTCCAGCCGCACGATCTCCGACAGCGTGCGGCGGGACAGCCCGTCGATGTTCGCGCTTTCCACGTTCTGCGTCCGCTGCCGGCCGGGGAGACCGGCCCGGACGCGTCCCGGCCGCCTACGCGGCATGGACCTTTCGGTTGATCGTCATGCGGACCATCGTGCCACGGCCGCGCACGGCGGCATGGACCGGGGCACCTGCCCCGGTCCGCCCCGACCCGCCGTCAGGCGGTCCGCTCGCCGCGCACCCGCACCGCGTACCCGAGCTCCGCCGCCCCCTCCCGCTCCACCGTCACCGTGCCGTCCCGCAGGCGCGTCACGAACCGCACCACGTCCCCCGGCGCCCAGCCGGGACCGGCGTCCGGCACCAGCACCCCGCCGCCCGTGCGCCCGGCCGCGGGTGGCCACACCTCCAGCTCCACCTGCCCGTCCGCACCGGCCACCGGGATCACCGAACCCGCCCGCGCCAGCACCGGGACACGCGACAGGGGAGCGTCCACCAGCACCTGCCCCGGCCCCTCGTGCGCGCGGCCCGTCGCCGTGTCGTACCACCGGCCACGCGGCAGCCGGACCGCCCGCCGGTCCGTGCCCTGCTCCAGCACCGGCGCCACCAGCAACGCGTCGCCCAACAGGAACGCGTCCTCGCAGTCGCGCAGCGCCCGGTCCTCGGGGGAGCGCCACCACACCGGACGCGCGTACGGCGCCCCCGTGCGCCGCGCCAGGTGCGCGAGCGTCACGAAGTACGGCAGCAGCCGCATCCGCTCCCGCAGCGCCGCCCCCGCGTGCTCCAGCACCTCGGCCCCGAACTCCCACGGCTCCCGGCGGCCCGCGTCGTGCGCCGCGTGCGTACGGAACAGCGGCAGGTACGCGCCCAGCTGGAACCAGCGCAGGAACAGCTCCGGCGACGGGTGCCCCGTGAACCCGCCGACGTCCGGGCCCGAGTACGGCACCCCGCACAGCCCGAGGCCCAGGACCAGCGCCAGCGACGCCCGCAGCCCCGGCCAGCCCGTCGCCACGTCACCGGACCAGGTCCCGCCGTAGCGCTGCATGCCCGCCCAGCCCGACCGGGAGAACAGGAACGGCCGCTCCTCCGGCCGCAGTTCGCACAGCCCCTCGTACCCCGCGCGCGCCATGGCCAGGCCGTACACGTTGTGCGCCGCCCGGTGGTCACCGCCCCGCCCCTCCAGACAGTGCCGCGCCGAGCGCGGCAGCGTCGGATCACCGAACGCCGCGAACGACACCGGCTCGTTCATGTCGTGCCACACCCCGGAGAAACCCTGCGCCAGCCGCTCCGCGTACAGACCGCCCCACCACTTGCGCACCCCCGGGTCGGTGAAATCGGGGAAAGCGCACGCGCCGGGCCACACCTCGCCCCGGACCTCGCGCCCGCGCGCGTCCCGGACGAACGCCCCGGCCGCCGCCCCGCTCTCGTACACCGGGAACCCGCGTTCCGCCTTCACCGCCGGATCCACGATCGACACCAGCCGCACGCCCTGCCCGCGCAGCTCGGCCGCGAGCCCCGGCAGATCGGGGAACCGCTCGCGGTCCACCGTGAACACGCGGTGCCCCCGGTAGTGGTCGATGTCGAGGTGCAGCGCCGACAGCGGAAGCCCGCGCTCTCGGTACCCCGTCACCACCCGCCGCACCTCCCGCTCGCTGCCGAACCCCCAGCGCGCGTGCTGCGGACCGAGCGCCCAGGCGGGCGGCAGCGCCGGGGCGCCGGTGAGCTGCGCCCAGGTGTGCAGCACACGTGCCGGGGTGCCCACCAGCACCCAGGAGCGCAGCGGCCCGCCGTCCATCCGCACCTCGCAGCTGCCCGGCCGGTCGTGCCCGGACCCCGCGCCCTCCTCGCCCCCGCGCACGGTCACCCGGCCGTCCCACGGGTTGTCGTGGAAGGCCAGGTGCGTGCCCGCGTCCGCGACCACCAACTGCACCGGCATCGTGATGTACAGGGGGTCGTCACCGGGCTCGAAGGAGCCGCCCGGGTCGGTGTTCCACAGCCGGTACGAGCCGTCCCGCAGCCGCGGCCCCACCGCCCTGCCGCCCAGACCGAAGAACCGCGCGTCCGCCGCCACTTCCGCCCGCTGCGTCCACCGCGGCTCCACCGCCGCCCGCGCGGACTCGTCCACCGGTTCCCACCAGCGCGGCGGCAGGTCGCGCCGGAGCACCACACCACCGGGCGTCCGCACCTCCACCGTGCCGTGTCTGCCCACCACGACCAGCATCCGCTCCGACACCACGCGCCAGCCGCCGTCCGTGTCCGGCTCCAGCACGGCGCGCTCGTCCGCCTCCGGCACCGGCCCGCTCAGGGCGTACGACGGCCCCGGCTCCGCGCCGTCCCAGCCGCAGAACACCGCGCCGCCGGCCACCACCCGCACCAGCAGCGACGACCGCGCGAACCGCACCACACCGCCGCCCGGCAGCGGCTCGGCACCCTGCGCCGTCCCCGGCACCCGCGCCCGCTCGGCACCCCGCCGCGGCAGCCCCACGGCGTCCGCGCGCCGCCGACGCCACGCCCAGCGCACGGACCGTCGCCCCCGCGCCGTACCGACCGCCTCCGCTAACCGCCGCAGATCACGTGCATCCATGCTGCTCAGCCTGCCATCGCCACCCTCGTGCGGGTGCGGCGTTCAACAGCCGTTCACCCCTGCGGGATCGACCGGACCCCCGCGGTCCGCCCGTGGGGTTATCCACAGGGCTGGTGCCCGAGTCGATCACGTGGCATCGTCCTGCTCAGCCGTGCCACCACCGCATCCGGGGGCGTGCGCGGCGGACGCCCACGACGCGTACAGCCGGGAGCAGCCAGATGACCACCGCACCGCAGCCCGCCGACCGACCGGAGCCCCTCTGGAGCCCCGGCGGGGACCGCGTCGCCCGCGCCCGGATCACCCGCTTCCAGAGCTGGGCCGCGGAGCACCACGGGGCACCCGCCGCCGTCCCCGGCGACCCCGCCGCGAGCTACGCCGCGCTGCACCGCTGGTCCGTCACGGAGCTGGAGCGCTTCTGGCAGGCGGTCACCGAGTGGTGCGACGTCCGCTTCTCCAGCCCGTACGAGCGGGTGCTCGCCGACCGGTCCATGCCCGGCGCCGTGTGGTTCCCCGGCGCCACTCTCAACTACGCCGAGCACGCCCTGCGCGCCGCGGAGGACCCCGCCCGCGCCGACGAGCCCGCCCTGCTGCACGTCGACGAGACCCACGAGCCCCGGCCGGTGACATGGGCGGAGCTGCGCGCGCAGGTCGGCTCCCTGGCGGACGGGCTCCGCGCGCTCGGCGTCCGCCCCGGCGACCGCGTCAGCGCCTACCTGCCCAACATCCCGCAGGCCGTCGTCGCCCTGCTCGCCACCGCCGCCGTCGGCGCCGTATGGACCTCCTGCGCCCCCGACTTCGGGGCCCGCAGCGTCCTGGACCGCTTCCAGCAGGTCGAGCCCGTCGTCCTGTTCACCGTCGACGGCTACCACTACGGCGGCAAGCGCCACGACCGCACCGGGACCGTCGCCGAGCTGCGCGTCGGCCTGCCCACGCTGCGCGCCGTCGTGCACATCCCGCTGCTGGACACCCCCGCCCCGGACGGCGCGCTGGAGTGGGAGGCGCTCACCACCGGAGCGGCCGAGCCGGTCTTCGAGCAGGTCCCCTTCGACCACCCGCTCTGGGTGCTCTACTCGTCGGGCACCACCGGCCTGCCCAAGGCCATCGTGCAGTCCCAGGGCGGCATCCTCGTCGAGCACGTCAAACAGCTCGCCCTGCACTGCGACCTGGGCCCGGGCGACCGTTTCTTCTGGTACACCTCCACCGGCTGGATGATGTGGAACTTCCTCGTCTCCGGCCTCCTCGTGGGCTCCACCGTGGTGCTCTACGACGGCAGCCCCGGCTACCCCGACACGGCCGCCCAGTGGCGCGTCGCCGAGCGCACCGGCGCCACGCTCTACGGCACCTCCGCCGCCTATGTGATGGCCTGCCGCAAGGCCGAGGTGCACCCCGGCCGCGACTTCGACCTGTCCCGCGTCAAGTGCGTCGCCACCACCGGCTCGCCGCTGCCCCCCGACGGCTTCCGCTGGCTCCACGACGAGGTCGCCGAAGACCTGTGGATCGCCTCCGTCAGCGGCGGCACGGACGTGTGCAGCTGCTTCGCCGGAGCCGTCCCCACGCTGCCGGTGCACATCGGCGAGCTCCAGGCCCCCTGCCTGGGCACGGACCTCCAGGCATGGGACGCGCAGGGCGGACCCGTGGTCGACGAGGTCGGCGAGCTGGTCGTCACCAACCCCATGCCGTCCATGCCGGTGCGCTTCTGGAACGACCCCGACGGCTCCCGCTACCGCGACAGCTACTTCGAGATGTTCCCCGGCGTCTGGCGCCACGGCGACTGGATCACGGTCACCTCGCGGGGCAGCGTCGTCATCCACGGCCGCTCCGACTCCACGCTCAACCGCCAGGGCGTCCGCATGGGCTCCGCCGACATCTACGAGGCGGTGGAACGGCTCCCCGAGATCCGCGAGTCCCTCGTCATCGGCGTCGAGCTGCCTGACGGGGGCTACTGGATGCCCCTCTTCGTCCACCTCGCGCCGGGGGCCGTACTGGACGACGCGCTGCTCGACCGGATCAAGCGCACCATCCGCGAACAGCTCTCGCCCCGCCACGTCCCCGACGAGGTCATCGAGGTCACGGGCATCCCCCACACCCTCACCGGCAAGCGCATAGAGGTCCCCGTCAAACGCCTCCTCCAGGGCACCCCCCTGGAAAAGGCGGTCAACCCCGGCTCGGTCGACAACGTGGAACTCCTCCACTTCTACGAGAAGCTGGGCCGGGAACGAGGGTGAGGGGGGCGCCCCGTCAGGGGCGCGGGGAACTGCGCGACCAGCCGGAAACGACCCGCAGTCGCGCACCGGCCGAGGTGGCACCCCGGTAGGCGAAACGGGGCCCGGGGCGAAGCCCCGGCCCAGGGGAGCGGCGCGGGCGCCGCGTCACCCTCCGTACGTCGCCTCCCGCTCCCCGAGCGTCTCCGCGAAGTCGGAAGCCAGCCGCACCGCCTCCTCAGGCAGCAGATCGGCCGTGGTGATGCGCACCCCGGCCGCCGCACCGCCCAGCCGGAAGCGCGCCCCCGCCGCCACCCACCACCCGTGCGTCCGCAGCCCGTTCACGACACCCGCCTCGTCCCGTACCGGCACCCAGACGTTCAGCCCGCTCGCGCCGTGCGCGGCGATCCCATGCCGTGCCAGCTCCCGCAGCAGCGTCTCGCGGCGCAGCGCGTAGGCGGCTCGCGCCCGCCCCACGAGCTCCTGGGCCGCCGGGTCGGCGAGCAGGCCGACCACGGTCTCCTGCAAGGAGTGGCTCACCCAGCCGGAAGTGAGCAGCAGCCGTCCGTCGTGCCGGGCCAGCGTCGTCGCGTCGCACGCCAGCGCGGCCCACCGCAGGTCCGTTCCCAGGTACTTGGTGACCGTGCGGACCTGGGCCCACCGCGCGAGACCGCCCGCCGTGAGGCTGTGCAGGGGAGCCCCGGCGATCTCCGCCGCGTGGTCGTTCTCGATCACCAGCACATCCGGTGCCGCGGCCAGCACCTCCACCAGGTCGTCCCGCCGCCGCGCAGAGAAACACCCGCCGAAGGGATTCTGCGATCGCGGGCTGCAGATCACCGCCCGCACACCGGCCCGCAGCGCCGCCCGCAGCGCGTCGGGCCGCATGCCCTCGTCGTCGACCGCGACCGGCACGGAACGCAGGCCCAGCGCGGGCACGAGGTCCAGCAGATGGTGATAGCCGGGGTCCTCCATCGCCACCGTGTCCCCGGGACGCAGCTCGACCGACAGCAGCCGGGCCACGCAGTCGAGCGCGCTGTGCGCGAACGTCACCTGACCGGAGGGGACGCCGTCGCGCTCGTACCACGCGCGCGTCAGCTCCTCCAGCCGCGGCAGTCGTGGTGTCGAACGGTGCGAACGCGCGCCCGGGATCACCCGCACATACGAGGGCACGTCGGGCAGGAACGCCACGTCGGGATGGCCCCCCGACAGGTCGCGCAGCCCGGCCGGGACCTTCGGCGGGCGCCGGGACGCGACCGCGGGGGCCTCCGCCACCACCGTCCCCCCGCGGCCGCGGGTGAGGACGATGCCGCGCCCGCGCAGCTCCTTGTACGCGGCCGCGACCGTGCCCGGGCTCACCCCCAGCCGGTCGGCCAGCCCCCGTACCGGTGGCAGGGCGCTGCCCGGCGGCAACGCCCCGTCGGCGACCCCGCGTTCGACGGACGCGGCAATTCCCTTGGCGTTCGTCCCACTGATCTCATATTGTGTTGCCACAGAACTGACTATGTATCAATACAATGGCTCGGGTCAAGGGGGACGCGCGATGCGGATACCGGGAGGGACCGACGGCCGCCGGATGCTGGCCGTCACCTTCGTCGACAAGGCGGGATCGGGACTCTGGGGCGCCACCTCCGCCCTCTACTTCACCTTTGTCGCAGGTCTCGGCGCGGCCGAGATCGGCCTCCTCATCGGCCTGTCCGGCGCCATCGGCATCGCCGGGCCACCCCTCGGCGGCCTGCTGGCCGACCGCGTCCCGCTGCGCCCGCTCCTCGCCGTCGTCCAGGCCGTGCGCGCCGCAGCCTCGTTCGCCCTCCTCGCCACGACGGACCTGCGCCTCCTGCTCCTCATCGCCGCCGTCGGCAGCCTCGGTGACCGGTCCTCCTCGGTGCTCACCAAGCTCTACGCGACCCGCGTCGCGGGCGAGGAGCGCAGCCGGTACCAGGCGGTCAACCGCATCGTCTCCAACATCGGCTGGGCCGTCGGCGGCCTGGTCGCGGCGAGCGCGCTTACCGCCGGGACGACCGCCGTCTACCGTTGGCTCCTCGTCGGCGACGCGCTCTCCTTCGTCCTCGCCGCTCTCCTCGTCCTCCGTTACGCCGAACCGCCGTCCCTGTCCCGCGTGATGACGAAGAGCGCAGAAGGCATGGAGAGCATAGAAGCAATGAAGGGCGCAGAAGGTGCGAAGGGTGCGAACCCCTGGCGCGACCGCCGCTACCTCGCCTACACCGCCAGCGAGGCCGTCCTCTTCCTCGACGACTCCGTTCTCACGGTCGGCCTGCCGCTGTGGACCGTGACGGCCACCACCGCACCCCACCAGGTCGTACCGCTCCTGCTCGTCCTCAACAACGTGCTCGTGGTGTGCTTCCAGGTCCCCTTCGCCCGCTTCGGCACCACCGCGCACGTCGCGCGGGGCGCCCTCCTCCCGCTCGGCGCGGTCTTCTTCGCGGGCGGCGCCGCCCTGACCGCGTCGGCCGTCGACACCCCGTGGATCGCCGTCGGCGCCCTCGTCCTCGCCGCGACCGCCTTCACCGTCGCGGAGATCCTGCACGCCACCATCTCGTGGGAACTCTCCGTAGCCCTCGCCCCGCCCGCCGCCCAGGGCGCCTACCTCGGTGTCCACGGCCTCGCCCAAGCGGTCCAGCGCAGCGCGGGCCCCCTCATCGTGACCTGCGCCATCGCAGTGGGGCCGACGGGCTGGCTGGCCCTCGGCGCGGGACTCGCCGCCATGTGCTGCGGGCAGCGGCACCTGGTGCGCGACCGCGACCGGACGGCGTTGTCAGTGCCCACGGTTACGCTGAGTGAGCATTGATCGTCCGATCGCGCTGAGGGGGAATCATGGCCCGCACCAGGAACGCAAACGGCCGACGGCTCACGGCACGGCGCGCACTGCGCCGCGAAGTGCCCAGCACGGTGGCCGTGCTGGCAGACGAGGAGGACTTCGCCGCCATGCGGCAGTACGCGTCCTTCGCCTTCGACGACCACGCGACGTATCTGCGGCAGGTGGAGGGGCTGCTGCGCTCGCTCGCCGCCCACGGCACGCACACCAGCGTCGCCCTGTTCGACCCGGTCGGCTTCGAGGAGTTCTGCGCGGACTCCCGGCTCGACCCCGACACTCCGGTCAGCCGCACCCGCTACACCGCGGAAGTCGCGGCGACCGGTGCCACGGTGACCTACGAGGGCCAGCCTCTCCACAGACTGCTGCCCCAGCTGATCAACGAGGCGGAGCAGCAGGCCACATGGGAGTACGCCTCGTCACTGCTCGCCCGCGGCAACGACTGCTCCTCCTGCGGGGAGGACGTCGGCCGCGCGGCCTTCGCCCGCGCCACGCAGGTCCTGCGCCGGCTCGTGGAGACGGTCGGCGCCGGTACGCACCACCTCGTGTGCAGCGTCCCGGCCGAGGGCGTCACCCCGCTGGTCGCCGTCCTCCACGTCGAACAGGGCGGCGGCCGGCTGCACCTGGGGGAGGCCGCGGCCCTGGTGTTCTGCACCGTCCTGGCAGTGGGCATCGCCACGGAACGGCCGGGCGGGGTCGTCCTGCGCACGGCCCGGCCCGGCTGCCGTGACACCGTACGCGGCTGGAACCTGCGCGACGGCCGACTGCGCCCCCTGAGCGAGGCGGAGGTCTTCGCCGCCTACTGCACCGACGCCCGGACCGGTGAGCCCATCCCGCCCGAGCCCGATGTCGACTACCGGGAGGGCCTGCACCTGCCCGAGCCGACGGACGGGGAGACGGAGGGAGGGCCGGGGAGCGCGAGCTGACCTGAAGGCGGCAAAGCGAAAGGTGCCCCGCCGACGGCGGGGCACCCCTTCACTGACGTGCCGAGCACGCCTCCGGATACACCGGGCTCATCGGCTCATTCGCCGGAGAGCACCGCCTGCGCGGCCAGACGGGCTTCCTCGGCCGTGTCCGTGGCACGGGCGGCGGCAGCGGCACGCTCGCACTGGGCGAGCGTGTGCTTGGCCAGGGTCGCGCGCACGTAGGGAATGGACGCGGCACCCATGGACAGGCTCGTGACGCCCAGACCGGTCAGCACACAGGCGAGCAGCGGGTCCGACGCGGCCTCACCGCAGACGCCGCAGCTCTTGCCCTCGGCCTTCGCGGCCTCGGCGGACGCCGCGACCAGGTCGAGCAGCGCGGGCTGCCACGGGTCCTGGAGACGGGACACCGCACCGACCTGACGGTCGGCGGCGAAGGTGTACTGCGCCAGGTCGTTGGTGCCCAGCGACAGGAACTCGACCTCCTGCAGGATCGAGCGGGCCCGCAGCGCGGCGGAGGGGATCTCCACCATCGCACCGAACTTGGCGCTCAGCCCGGCCTCGCGGCACGCGTCCGCGAACGCCTTCGCGTCCGTGCGGTCCGCCACCATCGGGGCCATGACCTCGAGGTAGACGGGCAGCCCTTCGGCGGCCTTGGCCAGCGCGGTGAGCTGGGTGCGCAGCACCTCGGGGTGGTCCAGCAGCGTCCGCAGACCCCGCACGCCCAGCGCCGGGTTCGGCTCGTCGGCCGGGGTCAGGAAGTCGAGCGGCTTGTCCGCGCCCGCGTCCAGCACCCGCACGACCACGCGGCCCTCGGGGAAGGCCTCCAGCACCTTGCGGTACGCCTCGACCTGCTTGGCCTCGGACGGCGCCTGCTTGCTGTCGTCCAGGAACAGGAACTCCGTACGGAACAGGCCGACGCCCTCGGCACCCGCCTCGACCGCGGCGGGCACGTCGGCGGGACCGCCGACGTTCGCCAGCAGCGGCACCTTGTGCCCGTCGGACGTCGCGCCCGGACCGGAGGAGGCTGCCAGCGCGGCCTTGCGCTCCTCGGCCGCCTTCGTCAGCTCGTCGCGCTTCTCGGCGCTCGGGTCGACGAAGACGTCACCGGTGCTGCCGTCCACCGCCACGACCGTGCCCTCCGCGAGCTCACCGGCACCCGGCAGCGCGACGACCGCGGGCACGCCGAGCGCCCGCGCCAGGATGGCGCTGTGGCTGGTCGGCCCGCCCTCCTCGGTCACGAAGCCGAGCACCAGGGTCGGGTCGAGGAGCGCGGTGTCCGCGGGGGCCAGGTCCCGGGCGATCAGCACATACGGCTCGTCGCTGTCCGGCACGCCCGGCATCGGCACGCCCAGCAGGCGCGCGACGATACGGTTCCGCACGTCGTCGAGGTCGGCCACGCGGCCCGCCAGGTACTCGCCCGCGTTGGCGAGCAGCGCCCGGTAGGCGGCGAAGGCGTCGTACACCGCGCGCTCGGCGGTGCTGCCGACGGTGATGCGCCGTTCGACGTCGGCCATGAGCTCCGGGTCCTGCGCCATCATGGCCTGGGCCTCGAGCACGTGCTGGGCCTCGCCACCGGCCAGGTTGCCGCGCGCGATGAGGTCGGCGGCCACAGCCTCGACGGCCTGGCGAGCGCGACCCTGTTCGCGCGGCGCCTCGTCCGTCGGGATCTGCTTGGCCGGCGGCTCCAGGACCGCCGTGCCCATGTGCCGCACCTCGCCGATCGCCACACCGTGGCTCACGCCGACGCCTCGCAGCGTTGTCTCCATCAATCCTCTTCTCCGGGAAGGAGATTCGGGTGACCCACGGTCCCAGGCGCCGTGGTAGCCTGGCGCCCTGCCCTGCGGGCAGTGGCCAGGGCTTGGCCGCGCCTCGCTCCTGCTGGAACCGAGGGGGAAGCTCCACGTTTGTGGGGCGGAGTCACGTCACCCGTCTCCGTTGTCGGTTGACCGCGGCTTCATCCAGCCGCCGTTGTGAGTGATCCGGGACGTCATCCGGGAAGAATCACGGATGACGTCTGCTCACTGCCAGCTGAAGAGCTGGTCGCCGGCCTTCACGTCGCCGTCCTCGCGGACGTCGCCGAGCGAGTCGGCGGTGGCCTCCAGCGCGACGACCGGGCAGATCGGCGACTTGCCGGCCTCCTCGACGGCGACCGGGTTCCAGCGCACGATCTCCTGGCCGCGCGTCACGGTGTCGCCCTTGTTGACGAGCAGCTCGAAGCCCTCGCCGTTGAGCTGGACGGTGTCGATGCCGAGGTGCGTCAGAACGCCGTGGCCCTCGGAGTCGACGACGACGAACGCGTGGGGGTGGAGCGAGACGATGACGCCGTCCACGGGCGAGACCGCCGCCGACGGCTCACGCACGGGGTCGATGGCGGTACCGGGGCCCACCATCGCGCCGGAGAAAACCGGGTCGGGCACTGCCGCGAGTCCGATGGCACGTCCGGCAAGGGGGGACGACACGGTGGTCATGGGAAGCCTCCCAGGGGTGAAGATTCATCACACGCCGCCACTGCCTGTCCCGGGCGGCGCACTGGCCAGAAGCGTATGTCATAGGAACTGTCGATTCCGCACGCGCGAGGGCCACCCGGCGGAGCGCCGATGCCTTCTGGTGAGAGCCGGACGGACGACGCCGTAATCGATTTGCCTCGCCCCGCCGAGGGGGGTACTGTCGGATCCCTGCCCACGACCGAGGCCCACAGGAAACTGTCGGCAAGGCGAGGGCGGCACCTATCGGATTGATCCTTTTCCTAGATCCGCTGTCGTGTGCCCGCATGTCCTGAGGGACTACGGAAAAACGGAGCGGTAAGGGAGCGGAAAAACTCCTGATAGACTGGTGGAACACCGAAGGGAAGCGCCCGGAGGAAAGCCCGAGAGGGTGAGTACAAAGGAAGCGTCCGTTCCTTGAGAACTCAACAGCGTGCCAAAAGTCAACGCCAGACTATAAAATACCCCGTCTCCGGTTCGTAAGATCCGGGACGCGGTTCCTTTGAAAGTCCTG
>NZ_JAINFC010000579.1 GCF_020740835.1 Streptomyces sp. UNOC14_S4 | reverse complement strand
GCCCCGGACGTACCCGCGACGCCCCCCGCCGTCGGCAAGGCCGCCCGCCGCCGCAGGCGCGTCCCCTACTGGCTGCTGCTCCCCGGCATCCTCTGGCTCCTCGTCTTCTTCGCCGCGCCCCTCGTCTACCAGGCGTCCACCTCGGTGCAGACGGGCTCGCTCGAAGAAGGCTTCAAGATCACCTGGCACTTCGCCACCTACGCCGACGCCCTGTCCGAGTACTACCCGCAGTTCCTGCGCTCGGTCGCCTACGCCGCCACCGCCACCGTGCTCTGCCTGGTCCTCGGCTACCCGCTGGCCTACCTCATCGCCTTCAAGGCGGGCCGCTGGCGCAACCTGCTGATGATCCTGGTCATCGCGCCGTTCTTCACGAGCTTCCTGATCCGCACCCTCGCCTGGAAGACGATCCTGTCCGACAACGGACTCGTCGTCTCGGCGCTGAACTCCCTGCACGTCCTCGACGTCACGGGCGCGCTGGGCGTCACCGAGGGGCACCGCGTCCTCGCGACCCCGCTCGCCGTCGTGTGCGGTCTCACGTACAACTTCCTGCCGTTCATGATCCTGCCGCTCTACACCTCGCTCGAACGCATCGACCCACGGCTCCACGAGGCGGCCGGGGACCTCTACGCCCGGCCCGTCACGACCTTCCGCAGGGTGACGTTCCCGCTGTCCATGCCCGGTGTCGTCGCGGGCACCCTGCTGACCTTCATCCCCGCGGCGGGCGACTACATCAACGCCGAGCTGCTCGGCTCCACCGACCAGAAGATGATCGGCAACGTCATCCAGTCCCAGTTCCTGCGCGTGCTGGACTACCCGACCGCAGCCGCCCTCTCCTTCATCCTCATGGCCGCCATCCTCGCCATGGTCACGGTCTACATCCGCAAGTCCGGGACGGAGGACCTCGTCTGATGAGCGCTCTGCGCTGGCTGCGCCGCAACTTCGTGGTGCTCGCGGGGCTCGGCACCCTCGCCTATCTCGTGCTGCCGAACGTCATCGTGACGGTCTTCTCGTTCAACAAGCCCAACGGCCGCTTCAACTACGAGTGGCAGCGCTTCTCCACCGACGCCTGGACCGACCCCTGCGGCGTCGCCGACCTGTGCGGCTCGCTCTCGCTGAGCCTGCGGATCGCCGTCTGGGCGACGGTCGGCGCCACCGTGCTCGGCACGATGATCGCCTTCGCGCTCGCCCGCTACCGCTTCCGCGCCCGGTCGGCCGTGAGCACGCTGATCTTCCTACCGATGGCCATGCCCGAGGTGGTCATGGCCGCCTCGCTGGCCACCCTCTTCCTCAACATGGGCGTCAGCTTCGGCTTCTGGACCATCCTCATCGCCCATGTCATGTTCTGCCTGAGCTTCGTCGTCACGGCCGTGAAGGCCCGGGTCATGTCCATGGACCCGCGGCTCGAACAGGCCGCGCAGGACCTCTACGCCACCCCGCTGCAGACCTTCCTGCGGGTGACCCTGCCCATCGCCGCCCCCGGGATCGCGGCGGGCGCCCTGCTGTCCTTCGCCCTGTCCTTCGACGACTTCATCATCACGAACTTCAACGCCGGGTCCACTGTGACCTTCCCCATGTTCGTCTGGGGAGCCGCACAACGGGGCACACCCGTTCAAATCAATGTCATCGGAACGGCGATGTTCGCCGTCGCCGTGCTCTGCGTCCTTGTCGGTCAACTGGTCGGCAGGCGCAAAAGAAGGAGCTGAGACCCATGGCCACTGGTGCCATGAACCCTGCGCAATCACTCTCCGACGCCTCTCCCCGGCCGTACTGGCTCGACGACCCCTCCCGGCCGGAGGCACTTCCCTCGCTCGTCGGCGACGAGCACACCGACCTGCTCGTCGTCGGCGGCGGTTACTCCGGGCTGTGGACCGCGCTCCGCGCCAAGGAGCGCGACCCGGACCGCGACGTCGTCCTCATCGAGGCCCAGGAGGCGGGCTGGGCCGCCTCCGGCCGCAACGGCGGCTTCTGCTCCGCCTCCCTCACCCACGGCTGGGCCAACGGCCAGGCCCGCTGGCCCGACGAACTCCCCGCCCTGGAGCGCCTCGGGCGGCACAACCTCGACGGGATCGAGGCCACCGTCGCCCGCCACGGCATCGACTGCGACTTCGAGCGCACCGGCGAGATAGACATCGCCACCGCCCCGCACCAGCTGCTGGAGCTGCGCGAGGCGGCCGACGAGGTCGCCGCGCTCGGCCTGCCGGACTACGAGTACCTCGACCGCGACGCCCTGCGGGCCGAGGTCGACTCCCCCACCTTCCTCGCGGGACTGTGGGACCGCACGGGCGTGGCCATGGTGCACCCGGCCCGCCTCGCCTGGGGCCTCAAGCGGGTCTGCCTGGAGCTCGGCGTGCGCGTCTACGAGCACACGCCCGGCCTCAGGCTGTCCTCGCGGGGCGCCGGGGTCGCCGTCCGCACGCCCTACGGCCGGGTCTTCGCCCGCCACGCCGCGCTCGGCACCAACGCCTTCCCCTCCCTCGTCAAGCGCGTCCGGCCGTTCATCGCGCCCGTCTACGACTACGCGATGATGACCGAGCCGCTGACCGAGGAGCAGCGCGCCGCCATCGGCTGGCGGAACCGGCAGGGCCTCGGCGACGCCGCCAACCACTTCCACTACTTCCGCATCACGCCGGACCACCGCATCCTGTGGGGCGGTTACGACATCGTCTACCACTACGGCGGCGGCGTCTCCGCGGACTACGACCACCACCCGGCGACGTACCGGAAGCTCGCCGAGCACTTCTTCCGGTGCTTCCCCCAGCTCGAAGGGGTGCGCTTCACCCACACGTGGGGCGGTGCCATCGACACCTGTTCGCGCTTCTCCCCGTTC
Organism: Streptomyces sp. UNOC14_S4; assembly: GCF_020740835.1. Classification (GTDB taxonomy): domain Bacteria; phylum Actinomycetota; class Actinomycetes; order Streptomycetales; family Streptomycetaceae; genus Streptomyces. Next base: position 1,658 of record NZ_JAINFC010000579.1, on the reverse strand, counting down.
TTCGGCACCGCGCACGGCGGCCGGGTCGGCTACGCCCTGGGCTATACGGGCCTCGGCGTCGGCGCGAGCCGCTTCGGCGCCGACGTCATGCTCGACCTGCTCGCCGGGGAGCGCACCGAGCGCACGGAGCTGAGGATGGTCCGCAGCAAGCCGCTGCCGTTCCCGCCCGAGCCCGTGCGCTCCGTGGGCATCGGCATCACCCAGTGGGCGATGACCCGCGCCGACGAGAACGGCGGCCGCCGCAACCTCTGGCTCAAGGCCATGGACAAGGCGGGTATGGGTTTTGACAGCTGATGGGTTGAGGCCGTGGGTCGGTTCCGCCCACCGGGGTGCCGCTCGGGCTCGGTTCGCGTCTGCGGGCTGGTGGGGGCTGGCCGCGCAGTTCCCCGCGCCCCTTTAGGGGTGCGGTCCTCCGAACCCGCGTAATGATTCGCCCTCCTCGCCCTCCCCATCCGTGAAAGCCGACAGGCGGACATGGATCGGAGGACTCATGAGTGGTGGAGCGGGGACGAGGAGCGCGGTGGAGTGGCTGGCATCGGCGGCGCCCGACCCCCGGACCTGTCGCCGGGAGTGGGAGCGCAATCCGCTGGGGATCGCGCTCCTGCCCGCGGGCCGGGTCTGGGACGTGCTCATCCTGCCGAGCACGCTGGGCCACCCCGCGCTCGACGTCCTGACCCGCTGCACCGACGAGGTCGGCCCGGTGCTGGCCGACTTCGGGGACAGCCGCCTGGGCTTCTTCGTGCCCCCGGGCACGGCCGCGCGCTGGTTCGCCACCGGGGTGCGGGCCGTCGGCGCCGGCAGCTGGGTCGTCGTGCCGTACCCCGGCCGGGCGTCCTCCGGTGTCCGCTGGATCCTGCCGCCGGACGGCACGGGCACGCTCACCGACCCGGCGGTCCTGGAGCTGTCGATGCACGAGGCGGCGGCGACGCTGGCGGCCGGTCCGCCCGCCGAGGACGGGTGAGCGCCCGGGCCAGCCCCCACAGCAGCACCGCGGACAGGCACCAGCTGCCGAACACGTCCAGCGGCCAGTGGTAACCGCACCGGACGAGACCCACGGCCACCCCCGCGTTGACGACGGCGTACAGCCCCACCAGGGCCGTACGCCACCGTCCCCGGACGAGGCCGGGCGCGGGGAGGAGGAGCAGCAGGACGGCGGCGCCGTAGGCGACCGCCGCCGTGGCCGTGTGGCCCGAGGGGAAGAAGCCGTCGGGCGCGCCCGCCATGGCCGCGGGGCCGGGCCGCGCGACGGCGTTCTTGACCGGGACGACCACGGCGGGCACGGCGGCCATGGCGAGCGCCGCGTACAGCGGCGGCAGCCACCGCCGGGGCCCGGCCGTACGCCAGGCCGTCACCGCCATGGCCAGGACGAGGACGGGGAGCGCGACCACCGTGTTGCCGAGGTCGGCGAACGCATGGGCGACACCGGAGGGAAAACCCGAACCGGAGATCGCGCGCCCGAGGTGCTCGTCAACGCCGCGCAATGGCCCGTGGGTGACGACCTGCCAGGTGCACAGCACGAACAACAGGGCGCACAGGACGGGAAACAGTACGGGAACCGGAACGCGAAGGAGACCCCGTGCCGACGGCCTCGGAACAGGGGGGGAGGTTCCGAGGCCGTCGTGATGACCGGGGTGCCGCGCGCCCCGGGGGGTATGGGG
>NZ_JAINFC010000578.1 GCF_020740835.1 Streptomyces sp. UNOC14_S4 | reverse complement strand
CGTCGTCGGCGGACTCGGACTCGGGTGCGTCGGCGGCAGGCTTCTCGTCAGCGTCAGCGTCAGCGTCAGCGTCAGCGTCAGGGCCAGGGCCAGGGCCAGCGTCAGCGTCGGCGTTCGCATCGGCGACGGCGTCCGCATCCGCACCCGCGTCAGCGTTCGCGTCGGCGCTCTCCGCCGTCGCGTCGGTGCCCGTCTGCTCCGCCTCGGGCTCAGCGGGCTCGTCAGCCGCGGTGCCGGCCGGTTCCGCGTCCGCGGAAGCGGCCTCGTCGGTGAGGCGGTCCGTGCTCACAGGGTGCTCCAGTCCTGATCGGGGTAGCGGTGCACGGGCGCCGACACATCGTCGAGAGCCCGGCAGATCTCGTCCGGAAGCGTAAGCGCCTCCACTGACAATGCCGCCCTGAGCTGCTGCTCATTGCGCGCGCCGACGATCGGGGCGACCACGCCCGGGCGGTCCCGGACCCAGGCCAGGGCGACCTTCAGCGGGGTCGTGGCGAGCCCGTCGGCCGCCGTGGCGACGGCGTCCACCACGCGCCCCGCGGGCTCGTCCAGATACGGGGCGACGAAGGCGGCCAGGTGGTCGGAGGCGCCCCGGGAGTCGGCGGGCGTCGCGTGGCGGTACTTGCCGGTGAGCACGCCCCTGCCGAGCGGCGAGGACGGCAGGACGCCGATGCCCAGGTCGAGCGCCGCGGGCAGCACCTCGCGCTCGATGCCGCGCTGGAGCAGCGAGTACTCCATCTGCGTGCTGGCCAGCCGCGTCCGCACGCCCGGCGCGGCCAGCTGCCACGTGCCCGCCTTGGCGAGCTGCCAGCCGCAGAAGTTGGAGACCCCGGCATAGCGGGCGCGCCCGCTGCTCACGGCGATGTCGAGTGACTGCAGCGTCTCCTCGACCGGCGTGTAGGGGTCGAAGGCGTGGACCTGCCACAGGTCCACGTAGTCCGTGCCGAGCCGCTCCAGCGACGCGTCGAGCGCGGCCAGCAGATGGCCCCGCGAGCCGTCGTACCGCCGGTCGGGGTCGGGGACGCCGCCCGACTTGGTCGCGACGACCAGGTCGCGGCGCGGCACGAGATCCTCGATCAGCCTGCCGAGCAGATACTCGGCGCCGCCGTCCCCGTAGACGTCCGCGGTGTCGACGAGCGTGCCGCCCGCCTCCCAGAACGCCTTGAGCTGGCCGGCCGCGTCGTGCTCGCCGGTGTCCCTGCCCCAGGTGAGTGTGCCGAGCCCGATGCGGGAGACCCGCAGGCCCGTACGCCCGAGATGCCTAAGCTCCATGAGCGCTGAGATTACTGGCAGTGACGCATCCCGTGGCCGCCTGTGGACAACCGGCGACCGTCCGGGCGGTTGTCCACAGGCCGCCGGGCCGACCGGTGACGTACCCCTGGTCCGCGCGCTACAGTCCCCGGAAACGATGACGTTACCGATGGGTAAGGGGACCGGTATGAGTCGAATGAGGCTCGGAATCAACCTCGGCTACTGGGGAGCCGGGATGGACGCCGACAACCTCGAGGTCGCCCGCGAGGCCGACCGCCTCGGCTACGCGGTCTGCTGGGCCGCCGAGGCGTACGGCTCCGACGCGCCCACCGTCCTGTCCTGGGTCGCGGCGCAGACCGAGCGCATCGACGTCGGTTCGGCGATCTTCCAGATCCCGGCCCGTACGCCGACCATGACCGCGATGACCGCCGCCACCCTCGACTCGCTCTCCGGCGGGCGCTTCCGGCTCGGCCTCGGTGTGTCCGGCCCGCAGGTCTCCGAGGGCTGGTACGGCGTCAAGTTCGACAAGCCCCTCGCCCGCACCCGCGAGTACGTCGAGATCGTCCGCAAGGCCATGTCCCGCGAACGCCTCACGCACGACGGTGACCACTGGACCCTCCCGCTCCCCGGTGGCCCCGGCAAGCCCATCAAGCTCACCGTCCACCCGGTGCGCGAGCACATCCCCCTCTACATCGCCGCCATCGGCCCGAAGAACCTGGAGCAGACCGGCGAGATCGCCGACGGTGCCCTCGTCGTCTTCTTCGCCCCCGAGCACGCCGAGGAGACCACCCTCGCGCCGCTGCGCGCGGGCCGCGCCAAGGCCGGCAAGGACCTCGACGGCTTCGATCTGGTGCCGACCGTCCCCATGGCCGTCGGTGACGACGTCGCCGCGCTCGCCGACCTCTTCCGCCCGTACACCGCCCTCTACGTCGGCGGCATGGGCAGCGCCAAGCAGAACTTCTACAACAAGCTCGCCCAGCGCATGGGCTACGAGAAGGCCGCCGCCGAGATCCAGGAGAAGTACCTCTCCGGTGACAAGCAGGGCGCCGCCGCGGCCGTCCCGCGCGAACTGATCGACTCCACCGCCCTGATCGGGCCCGTCGACCGCATCGCCGACCGGATGCGGGCCTACGCCGAGGCCGGGGTGACCACCCTGTCGCTGGCGCCCGCGGGCTTCACCCTCGACGAGCGGATCGCGTGCCTGCGGGCCGGTGTCACCGCTCTGGAGCGCGCGGGCCTCGCGTAAGCCGGACCAGAAGGGACAGCAGGGCGGGAGAAGTTCCGTCTGCGGCCGTGGTGGGGGCTCGGGGTGTCTTCCCCGCCACGGCCGGTACAGAACACAACGCCCGTACGGCCGTGGGGGTTACGCCTCACGGGCCGCCCTTTGCCGCGTCGCGGCAGCTGTCACGTCACGACAGTCGCCTTATGGCAGTCGCGTCGCGGCAGCCGCGTCACAGCCAGCCGCGCCGCTTGAAGTACCGGTGCAGCGCGAACACCAGCCCCGCCATCAGCGCGACCACGGCCGGATAGCCCCACGGCTGGCGCAGCTCCGGCATGTGGGCGAAGTTCATCCCGTAGATACCGGCGATCATCGTCGGGACCGCGGCCATCGCCGCCCACGCCGAGATCTTGCGCATGTCGTCGTTCTGCTGGACGCCCATCTGGGCCAGGTGGGCGGAGAGTATGTCCGTGAGCAGCCGGTCGAGGCCCTCCACCGTCTCGTTCACCTTGGCCAGGTGGTCGCCCACGTCGCGGAAGAACGGGCGCGACGGCTCCGGGACGAACGGCACGCCCGCGCCGCTCAGCCGCGTCACCGGGTCCGTGAGCGGCCCCGACGCCCGCCGGAACTCCAGCACCTGGCGCTTGAAGCCGTAGATCCGCGACGCCGTGTTCCTGGTGTCCCCGCCGACCGGCGCGAACACCTCCGTCTCCAGCTCCTCCAGGTCCACCTGGAGCTCGGACGCCACCTCCACGTACTGGTCGACCACCGCGTCGCTCACCGCGTACAGCACCGCCGCGGGGCCGTGCCGCAGGACCTCCGGCTCCTGCTCCAGCCGGTGGCGCACCTCGGCGAGCGGACTGCCCTCGCCGTGCCGCACGGTCACGACGAAGGAGTCGCCGACGAACAGCATCAGCTCGCTCGTGGTGACCGTGTCCGCGGCGTCGTCGTAGCGCACCGGCTTGAGCACGATGAACAGGGAGTCCTTGTAGACCTCCAGCTTCGGCCGCTGGTGCGCCTTCAGCGCGTCCTCCACGGCCAGCGGGTGCAGCCCGAACTCGCTGGTCACCAGCTCGAACTCGGCCTCCGTGGGCTCGTGCAGCCCGACCCAGAGGAAGGAGTTCCCCTCCGCGCGCGCCTCGGCGAGGGCGTCGGAGAAGTCGGCGGGTCCGTCGGTGCGACGGCCGTCCCGGTAGATGGCGCAGTCCACGATCACCCCACGTATTGTGCCGTGCCCCGGCGCGTGTGAACTCCCGGAAGCCGGGACGGAGTCCCGGTAACGGGCCCGCGGTGACATCCCGGGGGACTGGGGCCCGCCCCCGGGTTGCGCCTAGTCTGACCCCATGCCCACCCTGATCCTCGTCCGTCACGGCCGGTCCACCGCCAACACCGGGGGCGTGCTCGCGGGATGGACCCCCGGCATCGCCCTGGACGAGCGCGGTGCCGAACAGGCCGCCGCCCTCCCCGCCCGCCTCGCCGGGCTGCCGCTCGCCGCCGCCGTCACCAGCCCGCTCCAGCGCTGCCGCGAGACCCTCGCACCCCTCCTCGCCGCCCGGCCGGAACTGCCCCTGCACGCCGACGAGCGGATCGGCGAGTGCCACTACGGCGACTGGTCCGGCCGCAAGATCGCCGAACTCGCCGACGAGCCCCTGTGGGAGGTCGTCCAGCGGCACCCCTCCGCCGCCGCCTTCCCCGGCGGGGAGTCCGTACGCGCCATGCAGGCGCGGGCCGTCGACGCCGTACGGGAGTGGAACGCCCGTATCGAGGAGGAGCACGGCCCCGACGCCGTCTACCTCATGTGCTCGCACGGCGACATCATCAAGTCCCTCGTCGCCGACGCCCTCGGCGCCCACCTCGACCTCTTCCAGCGGATCGCCGTGGACCCCTGCTCGGTCACGGCCATCCGCTACACCCGGCTGCGCCCCTTCCTCGTGCGCCTCGGCGACACCGGCGACCTGCGCGGGCTCGTCCCCGCCGAGGCGCCGCCCGCCGCGGGGGCCGCGGAGGAGGACGGGGTCGTCGGG
>NZ_JAINFC010000577.1 GCF_020740835.1 Streptomyces sp. UNOC14_S4 | reverse complement strand
CGTGTCGGGCGGGTCGGTCGCCCGGTTCGCGGCGCGCGTCGCCGACCGGCTCGGGCTGCCGACCGGTGAGGGGGAGGGCGAGGGGGAGTCGGCGGTCGGCCGGTTCGCCGGGATCCGCCGCGTGCCGCTGACGGTCGTCGCCGAGGGCGTGGACTACGCCGCGGAGCCCGTCGCGCTCGTGGAGTTCGCCGACCTGCTCGCCGCCCGTGGCGCGCGCCTGCTGCTCGTTTTCCGCACCCCCGACTCGCAGAGCCTGGAGCTGGCGCTGAGGATGGCCGACCCGAGCAAGGACGAGATCACCGCGCGGCTCGACCGGGTCCGCGACCGGATCGAACACATCGCCCGCCGCGAGCGCGACGCGTACGACAGGGTCTCCCTGGTCGCGCCCGTGCGGACGGTGCCGCAGGAGGCCGCGGCGCTGCGGCTCGACCTGACGGCGCTGCGCGGCGACCCGGACCTGGGCAGCCCCCGCTTCCTGCCGAAGCTCGCGGCGTTCGAGAGCGCCGTGGAGTCGGGGCTGCTGCGCGTCGAGGAAGTGATCGGCGGCGCCGCGGCGGGCATCGCGCGCCGCGACGAACTGCGCGGCAGGCTGGAGGCGTTCTTCGCGCTGCTCGCGGGCCGCAGCCTGGAGGAGGAGCAGGCCGCGGCCCCGCTCTACCGTGCCGCCCACAATCTCCTCTACCAGGCCCCGTGCGAGCTCTCGGAGGCCGAGACCGTCGTCGAGCGCTTCGCCGATGCCGTACGCCGCCACACGCACCGGCCCCAGGGACCCCTGGGACCCCAGGGAAGCGGGAGCGACCGAGGAGGTGACGGCCGGTGAAGGCCGCGGGAAAGGCCATAGGAAAGACGGGAAAACCCCCCGACTGCGAACGCCCCGGCTGCGAGGGCTGCTCCGCCGACGGCACCGGCTTCTGCCGCGTCACCGGACAGCGGCTCGCCGCCACCGCGGAGAGCCTGCCCACCTCGGGCACGCAGTGGCGGACGGCCACCGACCGGCTCTTCAGCGTGGCGCCCGCGGGCGACGGCCTGCTCGGCCTGCCCGTCGTGCGCGCCCCCTCCCCCGAGGCGCTCGTCGTCACGGACCCGCAGGTCCCGCCGGGCGGCAAGACCTGCGGCCACGAAGGCTGCACCGCCGTCGTCGGCCGCGCGTACAAGAACGAGCCCGCGCTCGCCACCGGCTACTGCCCCCAGTGCAAACACCCCTTCGACTTCACCCCGCGCCTCGCGGCGGGCGACCTCGTGGGCGAGCAGTACCGCGTGGTGGGCTGCCTCGCCAACGGCGGCCTCGGCTGGGTCTATCTCGCCCACGACACGCAGTTGGAGAACCGCCCCGTCGCCCTCAAGGGCCTCATCCACACCGGCGACCCCGACGCCCTCGAACTCGCGGGCAAGGAGCGGCGCTACCTCACCCGCTTCGACCACCCCGACATCGTCCGCATCATCAACTACGTGACGCACCCGGACCGGGGCACCGGCGACGACACCGCGCGCACGGGCTACATCGTCATGGAGTTCGTCGGCGGCATGCAGCTGTCGCAGGTCAAGGGACGCATGGCGCGCCGCGAGGGCCCGTTCGGCGAGCCGCGCGTCCTGGAGTACGTCCTCGCGTACGGCTGCCGGATCCTCGGCGCGCTCGGCTATCTGCACCGGCAGAACCTCGTCTACTGCGACCTCAAGCCGAACAACGTGATGCACTACGGCGACCGGGTCAAGCTCATCGACCTCGGCGCCGTCCGCAGGCTGGGCGATCCCGACGGCGCACTGCTGGGCGCGCGCGGGTTCACCGCCCCCGAGGTGGTGCGCGACCGGGCCGCGGGGCTCTCGCCGCGCGCGGACCTGTTCAGCATGGGGATGACGCTGCGGGCCCTGTCCGACGAGGCGCCCGCCGAGGCCCGCCCGACAGGGCTGGGCGGTGAGTCCTACGAGCGGGCGATCGCCCGTGCCGTCACCGAGGACCCGCTCGGCCGCTACGCCTCCGCCCACGACATGGCCGAGCAACTGCGCGGCGTGCTGCGGGAGATCCGTTCGCTGCGCACCGGGCGGGAACACCCCGAGCCCTCCGCCCTGTTCGAGCCGACCGCGGCCCTGCTGGACGCCTCGCTGGGGCGCGTACCGCCGCTGGAGCGCTGGCTGACGGGCGGGCCGCGCCCGGTCCTGGACCGCGGGCTGCCCGCGCCCGGCCAGGTGCCTCTGGTCCTCCCCGTGCCGTACCCGGACCCGCACGACCCCGCCGAACCGCTGCTGCGGCAGCCGACGGCGAGCGGGCCGCGCCGGCTGATCCAGCAGCTGTACGCCTTCGGGGAGCGCTCGGCGGAGATCCCGCTCCGGCAGTGCCGGGCCCATCTGGAGCTCGCGGAACTGGAGGAGGCGGCGGAGCGGCTCGCGGCGGCCCGCGCGGTGGTGGGGGCGCTCGCCCGTTACGACTGGCGGCTGAGCTGGCACCAGGGCCTGCTCTCCCTCGCGCACGGCGAACCGGCCGCCGCCGAGGCCGCGTTCGACCGGGTCTACGCGGACCTGCCGGGCGAGTCCGCGCCGAAGCTGGCCCTCGGCTACTGCGCCGAGCACCGCGGTGACACGGAGGCCGCCGAGCGCTGCTACCAGGCCGTCTGGCAGCGCAACCGCTCGCAGGGCAGCGCCGCGTTCGGCCTCGCGCGGCTGCGGCTCGCCGCCGGGGAACGCAGGGCCGCCGTGGAGCTGCTGGACGGCGTCCCGGCCGTCTCCCGGCACCGCGACGCGGCCCGCACGGCGTGCGTACGCGTCCTCGCCGGGCGGCTGTGCGACGGCCCGGAGGGCCTGCCGGGACCGGCCGAACTCACCGAGGCCCTGGCGCGCCTCCCGGAACTGCACCTCGACGAGGGCCACGCGGCGGGCCCGGCCCGCGACCGGCTGGAGGCGGAGCTCCTCGACGTCGCGCTGGAACGCCTCAGGACGCCGGGAAGACCGGGGAGCCCGGACGGCGCCGCGCTCACCGGCGCGGACGGCGCGCCGCTCACCGAGACCGCCGTCCGCACCCGCCTCGAACAGCAGCTCCGCGGTCTCGCCCAGCAGGCAAGGACCCCGGACGGGCTCGGCACCCTGGTCGACCTGGCCAACCGCGTCCGTCCCTTGACCCGTGTGTGATCAGGGGGAAGCACGATGGACCGAGCGAACGGCACCGCCGACGGCGGCAGCAGAGCCCACCCACCGCGTCTGACCACCGAGTTGGGCCAGAACAAGTACCTCCCGGCCGGCGCGGGCCCGACGCCCGCGCACGCCATCCTCACCGTCACGGCCGCGGGTCTCGACGGGCTCGCGGGGCGGACCACCTCCGCCGAGGTCATCGTCATCGACTGCTCCGGCTCGATGAACTGGCCCAGCACGAAGATCGCGGCGGCCCGGCGGGCGGCGGCCGCGGCCGTCGACGCGCTGCGCGACGGCACCCGCTTCGCGCTCGTCGAAGGCACCGACGAGGCGCGGGTGATCTACCCCCGCTCGCCCCGCATGGCCGTCGCCGGGCCCGACTCGCGCGCCGACGCCGCCCACATCGCCACGGGCCTGATCGCCTCGGGCGGCACCGCGATCGCCTCCTGGCTGGACTGCGCGGCCGATCTGCTCGCCGCGCAGGACACCGCGATCCGGCACACCCTGCTGCTGACCGACGGCCGCAACGAGCACGACCGGCCGGGCGAGCTGGAGCGCGTCCTGACCGCGTGCGCGGGCCGCTTCACCTGTGACGCCCGGGGCATCGGGGACGGCTGGGCCGCCACCGAACTCCGTACGATCGCCGACCGGTTGCACGGCGTGGCCGACGCGGTCGAGGACGATTCCGACCTGGAGACGGAGTTCCGCGCGATGATGAGCTCCGCGATGGCCAAGGCCCTCCCGGACGTCCGCGTCCGGGTCGACCTGCGCGTCGGCAGCGAGCTCCGCTCCGTCAAGCAGGTCTTCCCCACCGAGGTGGACCTCACCGAGGAAGGCGTGCAAACCGGGGAACGCAGCTGGGAGTTCCCCACCGGCGCCTGGGGCGACGAGGCCCGCGACTACCACCTGTGCGTCACCGCCGACCCGGCCGGCGACCCGCCGGGCGAGGATCTCCAACTGGCCACCGTGAGCCTGGTGACCAGCGGACAGGACAGCGAACAGGACAGCGGACAGGGCACACCCGTCACCGTCGCCCTGCCGCGCCCCTGCTCCCTGCTCGTGCACTGGACCGACGACCGCGCCCTGTCCACCCGCATCCACCCGCGCGTCGCCCACTACGACGGCCACGCGGAGCTCGGCAGGACCGTCACCGCCGGGTGCGAGGCGTACGAACGGGACGAGCGCGCCACCGCCCAGGAACAGTGGGGCCGGGCCGTACGGCTGGCGCACGAGCTGGGCGACAAGAAAATGCTGCGGCGCCTGAGCCGCCTGGTACGCATCGTCGACGAACAGCGGGGCATCGTCGAGGTGCGCCCGGAGGTCTCGCACGGAGATCTCAACGCCGCCATGGTCATGGACAACCACAGCACCCAGTGGAC
>NZ_JAINFC010000576.1 GCF_020740835.1 Streptomyces sp. UNOC14_S4 | reverse complement strand
CCCCTTCCCTACGGCACGCCCGACGCCCCCCGCCTCTCCGTCCGCGGCGAAGCCCGCCTCGACGTCGACCCCGAGATCGCCCACCTCGGCATCACCCTCAACGCCCGCGGCACCGACCGCGCCGGCACCCTGGGCGACCTCACCCGCCGCAACAACCAGACCCTCGACCTCATCAAGACCTACGGCGACGCCGTCGAGAAGCTCCAGACCGGCACCCTCACCATCACCCCGCAACTCACCGAACGCGGCCGCCACGAACGCGTCCACGCCTACCACGGCACCGTCCACCTCACCGCGACCCTCGCCGACTTCACCGCACTCGGCGAACTCACCACCCGCCTCGCCGCCCTCGACCTCACCAGCGTCGACGGCCCCTGGTGGGCCCTCCGCCCCGACTCGCCCGCACACCGCGAAGTCCGCCAGCACGCCGTCCGCGACGCCGTGCAGCGGGCCCGCGAATACGCCGAAGCACTCGGCTCCCGCATCGTCGCCCTGCTCGAACTCGCCGACATCGGCGCGGAGAACACCGCCCCCGTCGTCCCGATGGCCGCGCCCGGCGGCATGGCGCGCGCTGCCGCGTACGCGGGTGCGCCCCCCGTACCCGCGCTCGACCTCGAACCCCAGCGACAGACCGTCTACGCGCAGGTCAACGCCCGTCTGACCATGACACCTCCGGCCCTGTGAGCCGCGGCGCGGGGAGTGCGCCGAGTGCTCATCGGAGCACCCCCGTGCACGTTTCACTAGTTGTCAACAAGCTTTTACCCAAAGGACGTTGGGTAGTTATGGCCGACGAATTCTCTACCCGCCGGTAGGTCATAAGGTCGTGCCATGCGCCGAGCGAAAATCGTCTGCACCCTGGGCCCGGCCACCGACTCGTACGAGCAGATCAAGACGCTCGTCGAGGCCGGAATGGACGTCGCCCGCTTCAACCTCAGCCATGGCACCTACGCCGACCACGAGACGCGCTACCGGCGGGTGCGCAAGGCCGCCGAAGAGGCAGGCCGCAGCATCGGGGTCCTCGCCGACCTTCAAGGCCCGAAGATCCGCCTCGGGCGATTCCGTGAAGGCCCCGTACTTCTTGAACGCGGTGACGAGTTCACCATCACCGTCGAGGACATCGAGGGCGACCGCCACGTGTGCGGCACGACCTACGCGGGTCTGGCCGCGGACGTCGCCAGGGGCGAACGCATCCTCGTCGACGACGGCCGGGTCACCCTGGAGGTGACGGCGGTCGACGGTCCGCGCGTACGGACCATGGTCATCGAGGGCGGCATGGTCTCCGACCACAAGGGCCTCAACCTCCCCGGAGTCGCCGTCTCCGTACCCGCCCTCTCCGAGAAGGACGTCGAGGACCTCCGCTGGGCGATCAGGACGGGCGCCGACGTCATCGCCCTGTCCTTCGTCCGCAGCGGCCGCGACATCGAGGACGTGCACCGCGTCATGGACGAGGAGGGCCGCCGCCTCCCCGTCATCGCGAAGATCGAGAAGCCCCAGGCCGTGGAGAACCTCGACGCCATCGTCGACGCCTTCGACGGCCTCATGGTCGCCCGCGGTGACCTGGGCGTCGAAATGCCGCTGGAAACGGTCCCGATCGTGCAGAAGCGCGCGATCAAACTGGCGAGGCGCAACGCGAAGCCGGTGATCGTGGCCACGCAGATGCTGGACTCGATGATCGAGGCGTCCCGTCCTACACGCGCGGAGGCGTCCGACGTGGCCAACGCGGTGATCGACGGCACGGACGCGGTCATGCTCTCGGGCGAGACCAGCGTGGGGAAATACCCGATCGAAACGGTCAGGACGATGGGCCGCATCGTGCAGGCGGCCGAGGAGGATCTCCTGGCCAAGGGCCTCCCCCCGCTGAGCGAACGCGGCAAGCCCCGCACCCAGGGCGGCTCGGTCGCCCGAGCCGCCGCGGAAATGGGCGACTTCCTGGGGGCGAAGTACCTGGTGGCCTTCACCCAATCCGGTGATACGGCACGGAGGCTGTCCCGGTACCGCTCACCGATCCCACTGCTGGCGTTCACGCCGGAACGGGCGACGCAGGCTCAGCTGAACCTGACGTGGGGCGTGGAGGCGTTCCTGGGGCCGATGGTCCAGACGACGGACGAGATGGTGCAGCAGGTGGATGAGTACCTGCTGAGGATCGGCCGTTGTCAGCCGGGCGACATGGTCATCATCACGGCCGGCTCCCCGCCGGGGGTGGCGGGGACGACGAACCTGGTGCGGGTGCACCACATCGGGGAGGAGTGAGTTTCGCTAGTACTTCGGGCCGATGTGGGCGTCCATGAGGGCTACGGATTCCTTGCGGGCGACGGAGATGTTGAACGGGTCCTTGCCGCGTTTGGTCACCTTCCACTCGACGCCGACGAGATCGAGCGTGTCGGAGTAGAGCTTCCGAATGTCGTCGGACTTGTTGGTGAAGAAGTACCGCGTGTACTCGTAGCGCTTCCGCTCGCCGCCGACGGGACGGATGGTCCAGTTGGTGATGCGGCAGCCGTCGGAGTGGACGAGCCCGCGGATGAACTCCCAGGGATAGGCGTTTACGATCCGCTGTTGCCAGGGCTCGAGTGCGATCTTGCGCTCGTGTTTCTTGCCGGGGCCGTGCTGCGGGAACATGCACCAGAGGTGCTTGGAGTACATCTTCACGTTCTGGCATCCGGTCCTGCGGACGCGGCAGACGGAGTTGTCGGGGAAGACTGCGCGCATGGCTTTTTCGCACTGGTCCATCAGGCCAGGCCAGCCGTTGTCGCACGTGATCATGAGGCTTGGGACGCGATGCTGGGAGTACTGGATGATGTGCCCGTCCCCCAGGTAGATCCCCAGTAAGTAGGCGTACGCGGCCTCGTCGAGTTCGCGCCCGTCGCATCGTGGGCACTTGGGGTTATGGGCTCCCGGGCACTCGCCGCGCTTTGACCGGTCTACGTGCCGCCAGTAGCTGATCGTGCCGAGGGGAATGTTCAGCGCGCGAGCGACGTCCGCGTTCTTGGCGCCGCCGCGTAGGAGGGTGAGGGCTTTCTGGCGCACTTCTGTGCCGTGCATCTGCATGAAGCAACAATGTGCGGCGAAAAGTGCCAGCGAGGCGAAAATGCTGGAGGTTCACGAGAAGGTGATCGTCCGCTTTATATATACGGTGCCCGGTGTGGGACTCGAACCCACACGCCCCAAAGGGCACGGCGGTTTGAGCGCCGCGTGTCTCACCAGATTCCACCAACCGGGCCTGCTGCACTGGACACCCTACAGTGTCCACGTATACGAGCGCAGCTAGGTAGGCTGAGCTGGCACATTCTGCCCGATCGAGGAGACCCGTGACCGCCGCCGAGCCCACGCCGCCCGTCGACGACGAGCAGCCGCACACCCCGCCCCACACCACCCGCGTCGTGATCGCCGAGGACGAGGCCCTGATCCGGCTCGATCTCAAAGAGATGCTGGAGGAAGAGGGCTACTCCGTCGTGGGCGAGGCGGGCGACGGCGAGACCGCGGTCGCGCTCGCGCGCGAGCACAAGCCGGATCTGGTGATCCTGGACGTGAAGATGCCGGTCCTGGACGGGATCTCCGCCGCCGAGCAGATCGCCCGTGACTCGATCGCCCCCGTCCTGATGCTCACCGCCTTCTCGCAGCGCGACCTCGTCGAGCGGGCCCGGGACGCGGGTGCGATGGCGTACCTCGTGAAGCCGTTCAGCAAGAGCGACGTGGTCCCCGCCATCGAGATGGCCGTCTCCCGGTTCACCGAGTTGAAGGCTCTGGAGCAGGAGATCGCCGACCTGACCCAGCGCCTGGAGACGCGGAAGCTCGTGGACCGGGCGAAGAGCATTCTGCAGACGCAGTACGGGCTGACCGAGCCGGCCGCTTTCCGGTGGATCCAGAAGACGTCGATGGACCGCCGGATGTCGATGCAGCAGGTGGCCGAGGCGGTCATCGAGGACGCCGAGGAGAAGAAGGCGGCGAAGGGGCAGTAAGCCTTTCCCGTATATCACCCGAAAAGGGGCTCGCATTTCCTTCCCGCGAGCCCCTTTTTCGTATACCAGCCCGGAAAATATCAGTCCTCGCCGAGATACGCCTTCCGTACCGATTCGTCGTGCAGCAGCTCCGCTCCCGTGCCGGAGAGCACGATCCGGCCTGTTTCCATTACATGGCCCCGGTCGGCGAGGGAGAGCGCCGCCTGGGCGTTCTGTTCGACGAGCAGGATCGTGGTGCCGGAGGCCTTGAGTTCGGTGATGGTGGCCTTGATCTTCTGCATCATGATCGGGGAGAGGCCCATGGAGGGCTCGTCGAGCATGAGGAGCTTGGGGCGGGACATCAGGGCGCGGCCCATGGCGAGCATCTGTTGTTCGCCGCCGGAGAGGGTGCCCGCTGCCTGGTGTGCGCGTTCGCCGAGGATGGGGAAGAGGTCGTAGGCGCGCTGGATGTCCTGGCGGATGCCGTCCGTGTCCTTGCGGAGGAACGCTCCGAGCTGGAGGTTCTCGGCGATGGTGAGGCGGGGGAAGATGTGGCGGCCTTCGGGGGAGTGGGCG
>NZ_JAINFC010000575.1 GCF_020740835.1 Streptomyces sp. UNOC14_S4 | reverse complement strand
CCGCCACCCACCCGGACCCCCGGCACACCCGACAGGGCCGCTCCTCGTATTCCTTCCCCCGCGGGTTGTCCCCGATCAGATGCCGCCTCTCCACCAACAGCGCTCCGCGCCCGCCACACGCGGCACACGTCCGATTGATCATCATGGGTTCCTCCCGGGGGCCGGTTTCTCCTGGCGAAATGAGCGGCAGCGTCCCAAGTCCCTTGGTACGGTGCACCGATGCCAGGGGCCAAGAAGTTCCAAGTCACCTTCGACTGCGCAGAACCTGAGCGTCTCGCTCGTTTCTGGTGCGAGGTGTTGGGGTACGTCGTACCACCGCCACCGGCGGGGTTTGCCACTTGGGATGATTTCAAGCGCGCGCAGCCACCTGAGCAGCGGGATTCATGGTTCGCCTGCACGGATCCCTCAGGTGTGGGCCCACGGCTGTACTTCCAGCGCGTCCCCGAAGGGAAGGCCGCCAAAAACCGGGTGCACCTTGATGTGCGGGTCGGCACCGGACTCACGGGTGAAGAACGCCTCGCCGCACTCGAGGCCGAATGCGCACGACTGGTCCCGCTCGGCGCGGTACACGTGCGCACGCTGTATGACGGCGATGATTCATGCATCCCGATGCTGGACATCGAGGGCAACGAGTTCTGCATCGACTGAACATCCGGACCACCAGCGCCACCAGCTCGCCCGGGGAAGGGTGATCCGGAGCCCTACCTGCGGTGGAAGCGGGTCGCCGTCGTGGTATCCGCGCCCTTCGGCGAGTACGTGAAAAAGGTCGCACCCAGGCCGTAACCCTTCCCTCACATAAAAACATCGGCACGCCCGCAATCCGGTTAATGCAAAGGAAGTACCCCCTTCAAACGGTGTGATCGTGCTGCAAACATGCCGCTATTAACCCTAGGAGGGGAAATGCGTACCCGCACCGCCGCAGTTGTCACTGGCACCCTGGCGCTGGCCGGGGGGCTCGTCGGAGCCGCGCCGGCGTTCGCCGACGCCGAGGCCGGAGGAGCGGCCGTCGGCTCGCCCGGCATCGTGTCCGGTGACGTCATCCAGATCCCGATCCAGATCCCGATCAACCTCTGCGGGAACTCGATCGACCTCATCGGCCTGCTCAACCCGACCTTCGGCAACACCTGCGTCAACGCCGACGACTGACGCCCGCCGAAAAACACCGACGCCCGGGACATCCGTCCCGGGCGTTTCCCTTACCCGCTCACTCCGAACTCACTCCGTACCCCACCACATCGGCGAGACATCGATCGACAGGACGTCCCCGGCCCGGCTCTCCTCCGGATCGTCCGGGTCGTGGCCGTAGCCGTACGGGTCCGGGTCGACGATCACGTGGATGCGGGCACCGGATTCCACCACTCGGTAGCGGTGGATATCGTCCCCGCCCCCGCCGTCCTCGTGTTCCAGCGTGCGGCCCGCCGCCTCGATCGCCGCGCGCAGGGTGTCGAAGCGGACGCGGTTCGCGAACGGGCCGTACTCCCGCAACAGAGCCTGCGGTACGTACCCCTCCGTGCTGCCGAGCAGCCGGTGCGGCTTCAGGCCGAAGCCGAAGCACGCGACGTTCCCGCTCTCCGTCTCCTCCGCGAAGGAGATTTCCACCAGGCCGTAGTCGCGGAGGAAGGTGCCGCCGCCGTGGTTCTCCACGTAGTCCTGACCCAGGGCCGCCGCCCAGGCGTCCGGCGTGGTGCGGATGCCCGCGCCCAGGATCTCGCGGCGGGTGACTGCATGGACATAGAAGCCCAGGTCTGACACGGGTGGGCTCCTCGTACCTGTGTGTTGGGGGGTGGGTGGCAGTGGCCGCCCACCCCCGCAGATTACTTCGGCAGGTTGCGCGCCATGACGATGCGCTGCACCTGGTTCGTGCCCTCGTAGATCTGGGTGATCTTGGCGTCGCGCATCATGCGCTCCACCGGGTAGTCACGGGTGTAGCCGTAGCCGCCGAGGAGCTGGACCGCGTCCGTGGTGACCTCCATCGCGACGTCCGACGCGAAGCACTTGGCCGCCGCGCCCTGGTAGGTGAGGTCGGCGTCGAGGCGCTCCGAGGCGGCGGCGGCCTGGTAGGTCAGGGCGCGGGCCGCGGAGATCTTCATCGCCATGTCGGCGAGCATGAACTGCACGCCCTGGAAGTCGGCGATCGCCTTGCCGAACTGCTTGCGCTCCTGGACATAGCCCTTGGCGTAGTCGAGGGCGCCCTGCGCGATGCCGAGGGCCTGGGCCGCGATGGTGATGCGGGTGTGGTCCAGGGTCTTCATCGCGGTCGCGAAGCCGGTGCCCTCCTCGCCGATCATGCGGTCGGCGGGGATGCGGACGTTGTCCAGGTAGACCTCGCGGGTCGGCGAGCCCTTGATGCCGAGCTTCTTCTCCGGCGCGCCGAAGGAGACGCCCTCGTCGGACTTCTCGACGACGAAGGCGCTGATGCCCTTCGAGCGCTTCTCCGGGTCCGTCACGGCCATCACCGTGTAGTACTCGCTGACGCCCGCGTTGGTGATCCAGCGCTTCACGCCGTTGAGGACGTAGTGGTCGCCGTCGCGCACGGCGCGCGTCTTCATGCCCGCGGCGTCGGAACCGGCGTCCGGCTCGGAGAGGCAGTACGAGAACATCCCGTCGCCCTTGGCGAGCGGGCTCAGGTACCGCTTCTTGAGGTCCTCGGAGCCGGAGAGCGCGACCGGCAGCGAGCCCAGCTTGTTGACGGCCGGGATGAGGGAGGACGAGGCACAGACGCGCGCCACCTCCTCGATCACGATGACCGTGGCCAGGGCGTCCGCGCCCGCGCCGCCGAACTCCTCCGGAACGTGCACGGCGTGCAGGTCGGCGGCCGTGAGGGCATCCAGCGCCTCCTGCGGGAAGCGGCCCTCCTCGTCCACCTCGGCCGCGAATGGAGCGATCTTCGCCTCGGCGAGCGAGCGGACGACCTTGCGGAGCTCGTCGTGCTCCTCGGACGGCCGGTACAGGTCGAAGTCCTTGTTTCCCGCCAAGGCGTACTCCCCAGAGCGTTAACTACCGTTTAGTAACCACGATTCTAGGGGCCTCGCCCCGAGCAGGTATACGTGAGCTTGCCGACACGGCACGCGAGCGCGCGCCTCTCCGGCGATCCTGCCCCGCGCGGCCCCCGACTATGCTCGGGCCGCAGTCGAGACGCACGTACATATCTATGGAGCACCGCATGGCCCTCAAGATCACCGTGATCGGCACCGGCTACCTCGGCGCCACCCACGCCGCGGCCATGGCGGAGCTGGGCTTCGAGGTGCTGGGCCTCGACGTGGTGCCCGAGAAGATCGAGATGCTGGCGCGGGGCCGCGTGCCGATGTACGAACCGGGGCTGGAGGAACTGCTCGGCAAGCACGTCGCGGGGCTTCCGGGCTCGACCGGGCGGCTGCGCTTCACCACCTCCTGGGAGGAGGTCGGAGAGTTCGGCGACGTCCACTTCATCTGCGTGAACACCCCGCAGAAGCACGGCGAGTACGCGTGCGACATGTCGTACGTCGAAGCCGCCGTCACCTCCCTCGCACCGGTGCTGAACCGGCCCGCGCTGGTCGTCGGCAAGTCCACCGTGCCGGTGGGCAGCGCGGCGCGGCTCGCCCGGACGCTCACCGAACTGGCCCCGGCGGGCACGGGCGTCGAGCTCGCCTGGAACCCGGAGTTCCTGCGCGAGGGCTTCGCCGTCCAGGACACGCTGCACCCGGACCGCATCGTCGTCGGCGTCGAGGGCGAGCGGGGCGAGAAGGTGCTGCGCGAGGTGTACGCGAAGCCGGTCGGCGAGGGCACACCGTTCGTCGTCACCGACTACCCCACGGCCGAACTGGTGAAGACCGCGGCGAACTCCTTCCTCGCCACGAAGATCTCCTTCATCAACGCCATGGCCGAGGTCTGCGAGGCCGCCGACGGCGACGTGGTGAAGCTGGCGGAGGCCATCGGCCACGACGAGCGCATCGGCAAGAAGTTCCTGCGGGCCGGGATCGGCTTCGGCGGCGGCTGCCTGCCGAAGGACATCCGCGCCTTCATGGCACGCGCCGGCGAACTCGGCGCCGACCAGGCGCTGACCTTCCTCCGCGAGGTCGACTCCATCAACATGCGCCGCCGCGGCCACATGGTCGAACTGGCCCGGGAGACAGTCGGCGGCAGCTTCCTGGGGCGGCGGGTGGCCGTCCTGGGCGCGACGTTCAAGCCGGACTCGGACGATGTGCGGGACTCGCCCGCGCTGAACGTCGCCGGGCAGATCCATCTGCAGGGCGGCCAGGTGACGGTCTACGACCCCAAGGGCATGGAGAACGCGCGACGGCTCTTCCCGACGCTCACGTACGCGGAGAGCGCGCTCGAGGCGTGCCGGGGGGCGCATGTGGTGCTGCACTTGACGGAGTGGGCGGAGTTCCGTGAGCTCTCGCCTGCGGCGTTGGCTTCCGTGGTCGCGGAAGCCAATATCTTGGACGGGCGCAATGCGCTGGACGCTGCCGCGTGGCGCACGGCGGGCTGGATGTTCCGCGCAATGGGGCGCCCCCAGGCGTAGGCCTCTGCTACCCGGGGGCTCCGCCCCCGGACCCCCGGTGCCG
>NZ_JAINFC010000574.1 GCF_020740835.1 Streptomyces sp. UNOC14_S4 | reverse complement strand
GGATGGGGCCCGTGCCGGGGCCGCTACGGGGGCGGTTGCCTCTGGGGCCGCCGCTTCGGGTGCTCCTGATGGGGCGTCCGGTACCCCTTCCGTCGCCCATTCCGGTGACCTTTCCGGTGTTCCTTCCGGTGCCTCTTCCGCCGCCGCTCGTGGCGCGTGGGACGACGGCCTGATCGCACGGCGTGCCCGACCGGGGCGTATCCCCCGTACCCACTTCATCCTGGAGAAGGCCGATGCCGGAACCCCGGATCCCGGCTCCGGAACCCAGCAGGTCGGCGGGTCCGGCGGGCCCGGTGGGCTCGGAGGATCTGGCGGTGCCTCCGGCGCCTCCGGCGCTTCCCAGAGGCACACGGCGATGCCACCGCGCCCCTTGCACGCGCCTGGGCCCGCTCGCGCGCTGTCGCCGGGCGCCGTCCTGCGTCCCCGCCTGGACGCGCTGCGCGAGCTCGTCGGGCTGTCCGGCGCGCGGCTGGACCAACGGATGCTCGCGGAGGCCGGGCGGGTGCTGGAGGGGGCCGCGACGCGGCAGCGGCACGCGCTGGACCTGACGGTCGTGGCGATCGCCGGGGCGACCGGCAGCGGCAAGTCGACCCTGTTCAACGCCCTGGCCCGGACCCAGCTCTCGGAGGCCGGGGTGCGGCGGCCGACCACCGCCGTACCCATCGCGTGCGCCTGGACGGACCGCGCCGACCAGGCGGAAGGCATCCTCGACCGGCTCGGCATCCCGGCCCGCGCCCGGCGGCAGCCGGTGCGCCCGTACGACCAGGGCCTGCACGGGCTCGTCCTGCTGGACCTGCCCGACCACGACTCGGCGACGACCGGCCACCGCGAGCAGGTCGACCGGATGCTGAGCCTGGTGGACGCGGTGATCTGGGTGGTCGACCCGGAGAAGTACGCGGACGCGGTGCTCCACGAGCGCTATCTGCGCCCGCTGTCGGGGTACGCGGAGGTCACGTTCGTCGTGCTCAACCAGGTGGACCGGCTGTCGGGCGACGCCGCCGACCAGGTGCTGGACGACCTGCGACGGCTCCTGGACGAGGACGGGCTGGCCCTCGGCGAACACGGCGAGCCGGGTGCCGTGGTGATGGCCCTGTCCGCGCTGACTGGCGAGGGCGTCGGCGAACTCCGCGAGGCGCTGGCCCAGTTCACGGCGGGCCGGAACGTGCCCGAGCGGCGGCTGATCGCCGACGTGGACGGCGTCGCGGCGCGGCTGCGGCCCAGCTACGTGGCCACGGGCAGGCCGGGGCTCACGGAGGTGGCCCGGCACGAGTTCGACGACCGGCTGGCGGAGGCGGTGGGCGCCCAGGCGGCGGGCCTCGCCGCGGAACGGGCCTGGCTGCGCGACGCCGAGTACGCCTGCGGCACGTCCTGGTCCCGGGCGCGCCGCCGCTTCGGCCGCGGGCGCGGGGCGCCCGGCAAGGGGAGCGCGAGCCGGGGTGCGACCGACATGCCCGCGCCCCCCGCCGTCTGCCGTACGGTCTCCCGGCCGCTGGTGGAACAGGCGGTACGGGCCCTGGCCCACGAGGCGGCCACGGGCCTGCCCGACCCCTGGGCCCAGGCAGTACGGGACGCGGCGGGCCGAGGCACGGAAGGGCTCGCGGACGCCCTGGACGAGGCCGCCGCTGCCGCCGCGGCGAGCGCGGGTACGGGCGGTGGCCCGACGACGCGTACGGGCCACCGCCGCAAGGACCGGAGGGGCCGGAAGACTCGGCTGGGCCGGAAGAGGCGAGCGGTACGGAAGGGCGGGCCCGGCGAACCGGGGGCGCGTGCCGTGCGCCCCCGGTGGTGGGCGGTGGCCGCCGCCGTTCAGGGCGCGCTCACGGCGCTGCAACTCGCGGGGATGGCGTGGCTGCTGGGGCTGGCGACGGACACCTTCGGCGGTGAGTGGTGGGCCCCCGGCGTCCTCGTGACCGGAGGCGGCGTGGGCGGACCGGTCGTCGCCTGGTGCTGCCGCATGCTCTCCCGGGGTCCGGCCCGCCGCCGCGCCCTGGACGCGGAACGGCGCCTGCGGACCGCGGCGGCGGGGTGCGGACGCGAGCGCGTCCTGGAACCGGTGGCGGCGGAACTCCTGCGCTACCACGAGGTACGGGCCCAGTACGCGATCGCGGCGGGGGGCTCCTGATCCCTGACGGGGTCGCGCCCCGGTGGGCACAACTGGCTCGCCACCCCCGTACGCAACCGGCCCACCACCCCCGATGGCGACGAAGTTATCCACATACGGTCCGCCATCCACACCCTCAAGCGAACCTTCCCCACCCCCGCCATGATGACCGGAGCAAGCGCAGAGCAAAGGCAACGGGGGAGGCACCGCATGAACGAGACGCTGGTGACGGTCGTGGGCAATGTCGCGACGCAGCCCGACTACAGGGAGGTCGCGAACGGCTCGGCCGTCTCACGGTTCCGGCTCGCGGCGACGGCTCGCCGCTGGGACCGGGGCAAGGAGGAGTGGACGGACGCGTACACGAGCTTCTACACCGTGCGTGCCTGGCGCACCCTGGCCGCGAACGTCGTGGCCTCGCTCACGCTCGGCGAACCGGTCATCGTGCAGGGAAAGTTGCGCATCAACGACCAGGAGCGGGACGGAAAACGCTGGCAGTCGGCGGATATTGACGCCGTGTCGATCGGCCACGACCTCACCCGCGGCACCTCGGTCTTCCGCAGGGTCTCGCCCGCCAGACCGCTGCCGATCGAACCGGTACGGCTGGCGGGAGCGGGCACGGAAGCCCTGGGCGGCCCGGGCCCGGCCCCGGAGTCGGGCCCGGGCCTGGAGGAGAAGGTGCCCGCCGGAGCCATGGCGGGGTCCGGAGCGGCGCAATGACCAGAGACGGCACATAACCCGAATCCGAATCTGAACCAGAACCGGGATCGGGACCGGGATCGGAGCCAGAACCGGAATCGAGGCCGGCGACGGGACCCGGGTCGTGACCAGGGGCGAGGCGGCAGGGCCGCCCGCAAGCAGAGGAGCAACACCCCTGCAAAATGGCCCCTTTTGTCCCAACGATTTATCGATAATGCCAGGTCGGACGGCATTCCCCGGTAACGATTCCGATTCGGATCGGTTGGCAGGGGCCCTCGGTGGGCAAGGCGTCGTGCTGGCTCCTTAAGATCACGTTCGCAGCACGTGGCAACGGGGGCCTGTGAGTTTTGAGTTCGCTGGCGGGACGCGGCGGCTGGATGATCCGTGCCCGCCCGGAAGGAAATCGATGACTTCTGTCAAGAGGCGGGGCGCCACCCGCCTTGCCGCAGGGGCCCTGGTGTCAGGACTGGCTGCGGTAGGCACGATAGTCGCGGCGGGCCCCGCTTTCGCGGTGGACACGCCGCGGGACACGGGCGGTGTCAGCGCGACCGTCGGCAGGATCACGGCGGGCTCGGGCGCCACCGTCCACGACAGCCGCAGAACGGGTGACATCCAAGCGGGCCTGTTCGAGATGAAGGTCGACGGCGGCGGCTCGCTGCAGACGTACGGCATCGACATACTCACCAACACCGTCGAGGGCGCGAAGTACAAGGAGGTCGGCTGGGGTGAGTCGCCGCTCCACGCCAACAAGAACGCGGGCAGGATCCGCTGGATCCTCCAGCACTCCTACCCGCAGGTGAACGACCTGGCCGCGCTCGCCAAGGACGCCGACTCGGGCACGCTCGACGCGAACACCGCCGCCGCAGGCACCCAGGTCGCGATCTGGCGCTACTCGGACGGCGTCGACGTGGCCGCCAAGGACGGAGCGGCGCAGAAGCTCGCCGACTACCTCTACCAGCACGCCCAGGGCGCGGAGGAGCCCGAGGCCTCCCTGTCCCTGACCCCGTCGGCGGTCTCCGGCCGCTCCGGCGGGCGGATCGGCCCGGTCACCGTCCACACCAGCGCGAGCAGCGTCACGGTCGCCCCGCTCGGCGACGCCCAGGCCAAGGGCGTCCGGATCGTCGACAAGGACGGCAAGCCGGTCACCTCCACCCGCGACGGCGGCGAGGTCTACTTCGACGTGCGGCGCGGCGCGCGGGACGGCGCCCTCTCACTGAAGGCCACGGCCGCGACCAAGGCGCTCGTCGGCCGGGTCTTCGCCGGTGACCACACCACCACGCAGAGTCAGATCCTGGCCGGATCCAGCGAGAGCACCGTCTCCGCCACGGCCACCGCGACCTGGGCGGAGAAGGGCGCCATACCGGCCGTCTCGGCGAGGAAGGACTGCGCCAAGGGCGGCGTGGAGGTCACCGCCGACAACAAGGGCGACGCCCCGTTCGTCTTCGACCTCGACGGCACCCGGCACACCGTCCCCGCGGGCGGCTCGGAGACGGTCCTGGTGAAGGTGGCCGAGGACCAGGCGTACCGGTTCGGGATCACGGGTCAGCACGGCTTCTCCAGAACGTTCTCCGGAATACTGGACTGCGTGACGGCGGAGAGCCTCCCGTCTACCGCCGCTGGCGGCGGTCCGGCGGGCATGGACCCCGGTACGGGCCCCGGCGCCGGCACCAGGACGGAGCGGGCCTCCCGCATGCGCCCGGCCTCCGCGGGCGGCGCGGACAAGGGCGTGGCCGGTGCCTCCGCCGACGGCGGCC
>NZ_JAINFC010000573.1 GCF_020740835.1 Streptomyces sp. UNOC14_S4 | reverse complement strand
GCCCCGCCCCCTCCACCGGTTGTCGGCTGCCGGTAGGGGGTGCTTGCCGTCCGCTTTCGGCTCTCTGCAGGGGGATGGTTGTCCCCGCCGCTGCGCTCTGCTGGGGGTGCAGGGGGCGGAGCCCCCGCCACGGCGCCGGGCGGGCCGCGCCCCGTCAGGGGCGCGGGGAACTGCGCGACAAGCCCCCACCGACCCGCAGCCGCCAGACGGACACGGGCGACCGAGCTCGCAGGCGGCTTTTCAGGGGCGCGGGGAACTGCGCGACAAGCCCCCACCGGGGGCGCACCCGCGCGCGGAGCGCAAGAGGCAACCCATTAGGCGAGGCCCCGGCGGTGGAGCCCTCAGCTGGTGCTCGGGAGCGCGGCTCCCGTGCCCGTTGACGGGATCTGTTTGCCGTAGTCCACTATGTCACCCTTCGCCGGTACGGACAGCGCGAAGTCCTGGCCCCAGTCGGTCAGTTCCAGCTGGCCCGCGCCGCCGGCGCGCTGGACGCGGATGGGATACGGGGTGCCCGTGAGGGAGACGTCGAGGGTGCCGCCGCTGCCGCCTCCGCCGGTGACGCGGATGGTGCGGACGCCGCCCACCGTCGCGTGGTCGCCGCGCGCGAGCTTGCCGTGCAGGCCGAGGAGGCCGTCCAGCAGCACGTTCTTGTCGGTGAAGCCCTTGAACTGCTGGTAGGCGGGGTCGGCCGAGGGCACCTTCACATACTTCTTCTCCAGCTTCTCCGCGGCAGCAGCACCGTTTCCTCCCTTGTCCCCCTTGTCGCTGCCCTTGTCCCCGCCGTGTGCCCAGAACGCCGCGGGCGCCTTCACATAGAGCTCGTCGCCCACGCGCAGCAGTTCGAAGGCGCTCGCGTCCGAGGAGACCCGTCCCGTCCCGCCGTCCTTCTTCAGCCGCATGTCGATCTTGTATGTGCGGCCCTGGCTGACGACGCTGCCGGAGAGATGGACGGTGTCCGCGCTCCGGGCGGCCGTGCGCGCCTTGTCCTGGATCTTCGCGGGGTCGAGCTTGCCGACGCCGTTGGTGCCCGCGTCGGGGTCGTCGCCCCCGCTGCCACAAGCGGTCAGCGCGGCGGACAGGCCCACGCAGAGCGTCGCGACAACGGCTGCCTTCCGGGTTCGCACGTCTCCTCATGCCTCCTGTCAGCGGTGGAGAACGGCAGCGTACCCGGGTGCCCCGGGAGCGGAAGCGGGCAGTCCGTACGGCCCTCTCTCCCGCGCCAGGAGGAAGCCGGTCACGTTAGCCTGAACCGGACATCGCCCCAACGCGCCCCGGCGGAAGCCGGACCCGGCGGAAGGAGGTCGCGGCCATGGCAGCGGGCGTCCACCGGGTGTTCGTGTCGCACCTCTCCGGCGTGGCCGTCTTCGACCCGAACGGCGACCAGGTGGGCCGGGTCCAGGACGTCGTCGCGATGCTGCGTGTCGGCGGCCGTCCGCCGCGCGTGCTGGGGCTGGTCGTGGAGGTCGTCAGCCGCCGCCGGATCTTCCTGCCCATGACCCGGGTGACGGGCGTGGAGTCCGGCCAGGTCATCACCACCGGCGTGATCAACATGCGGCGCTTCGAGCAGCGGGGCACCGAGACGCTGGTCATCGGCGAGCTGCTGGACCGCCGGGTGCGGATGGTCGACGGGGGCGAGGAGGCCACCGTCCTCGATGTGGCGCTCACCCAGTTGCCCGCCCGCCGCGACTGGGAGATCGACAAGGTCTTCGTACGGCGGGGCAAGGGCGGGGCGCTGCGCCGCAAGGGCGAGACGCTCACCGTCGAGTGGTCCGCGGTCACCGGCTTCTCGCTGGAGGAGCACGGGCAGGGCGCGGAGAACCTGCTGGCCACGTTCGAGCGGCTGCGCCCCGCCGATCTCGCGAGCGTGATGCACCACCTGTCGCCGAAGCGGCGCGCCGAGGTGGCCGCCGCCCTGGACGACGACCGGCTCGCGGACGTCCTGGAGGAGCTGCCGGAGGACGATCAGATCGAGATTCTCGGCAAGCTCCAGGAGGAGCGGGCCGCCGACGTCCTGGAGGCCATGGACCCGGACGACGCGGCCGACCTGCTCTCCGAGCTGCCGGAGGACGACATGGAGCGGCTGCTCACGCTGATGGAGCCCGCCGACGCGGCCGACGTGCGGCGGCTCCTGGCGTACGAGGACCGGACAGCGGGCGGCCTGATGACCACGGAGCCGATCGTGCTCCGCCCGGACGCCACGGTCGCCGACGCCCTCGCCCGGGTGCGCAACCCCGACCTCTCCCCCGCGCTGGCCGCCCAGGTCTACGTGTGCCGCCCGCCGGACGAGACCCCCACCGGGAAGTACCTGGGCACGGTGCACTTCCAGCGGCTGCTGCGGGACCCGCCGTTCACCCTGGTCGGCTCGATCGTCGACACCGACCTGCGGCCGCTGCCGCCGGACACCCCGCTGCCCGCCGTCACCAGCTACCTGGCGACGTACAACATGGTCGCCGCGCCCGTCGTCGACGCGAGCGGCTCGCTGCTGGGCGCGGTGACCGTCGACGACGTCCTGGACCACCTGCTGCCGGACGACTGGCGGGAGACCGAGCTGCACTCCGGTGCGCTGGGCATGAGCGACCTGCCGGAGGCCTCCCATGGGCACTGACGACAGGCCCGACCGGGTCAAGGAGCGCCGCGTACGGCTGGACCTGCCGCGGGTGAAGCGCCGCCGCTGGCTGCCGCAGTACGACCCGGAGGCGTTCGGACGGCTCTCGGAGGACATCGCCCGCTTCCTGGGGACGGGCCGGTTCATCGTCTGGATGACGGTCGTCATCATCCTGTGGGTGGTCTGGAACACCACGGTCCCCGGGGACCTGCGGTTCGACAGCTACCCCTTCATCTTCCTGACGCTGGTGCTGTCCCTCCAGGCGTCGTACGCGGCCCCGCTGATCCTCCTGGCGCAGAACCGGCAGGACGACCGCGACCGGGTCAACCTGGAGCAGGACCGCAAGCAGAACGAGCGGTCGATCGCGGACACCGAATACCTGACCCGGGAGATCGCCGCGCTGCGCATGGGCCTGGGCGAGGTCGCGACGCGCGACTGGATCCGCTCGGAGTTCCAGGACCTCGTCAAGGAACTGGAGCAGCGGCGGGTATTCCCGCTGGAGAGTGAGGAACGCGACCGCTCGTAGCCCTTTCCGCAGGCCCCGTGGCGCGCCGTAACATCGGGGGCATGGCTACCGAAACTCCCGCAGGAACCGTGCCCGCCGAGGACGCGGTCCGCGCCGCGCTGGCGACGGTGAACGACCCCGAGATCCACCGCCCGATCACCGAGCTGGGCATGGTGAAATCCGTGGGGATCGCGGCGGACGGTACGGTCTCGGTGGCGGTCTACCTGACGGTCCAGGGCTGCCCGATGCGCGACACCATCGCGTCGAACGTGCGCACGGCGGTCGCGGCCGTCGAGGGCGTCACGGCCGTCGAGGTCGAGCTCGACGTGATGAGCGACGAGCAGCGCAAGGAGCTGGCGTCCGCGCTGCGGGGCGGCACGGCGGAGCGCGAGGTGCCGTTCGCCAAGCCGGGCTCGCTGACCCGTGTCTACGCGGTGGCCTCCGGCAAGGGCGGCGTCGGCAAGTCCTCGGTGACGGTCAACCTGGCGGCGGCGATGGCGGCCGACGGGCTCAAGGTCGGCGTCGTCGACGCGGACATCTACGGCCACTCGGTGCCGCGCATGATCGGCGTGGGCGATGCCCGCCCCACCCAGGTCGAGAACATGATCATGCCGCCGTCGGCGAACGGCGTGAAGGTCATCTCCATCGGCATGTTCACCCCCGGCAACGCCCCGGTGGTGTGGCGCGGCCCGATGCTGCACCGGGCGCTCCAGCAGTTCCTGGCCGACGTCTACTGGGGCGACCTCGACGTCCTCCTGCTCGACCTCCCGCCGGGCACCGGTGACATCGCGATCTCCGTCGCCCAGCTCGTCCCGAACGCCGAGATCCTCGTGGTGACGACCCCTCAGCAGGCCGCCGCCGAGGTCGCCGAGCGCGCCGGTTCGATCGCCGTGCAGACGCACCAGAAGATCGTCGGCGTCGTGGAGAACATGTCCGGGCTGCCGTGCCCGCACTGCGACGAGATGGTCGACGTCTTCGGCACCGGCGGCGGCCGTCTCGTCGCCGACGGCCTCACGAAGACCACCGGCACGAACGTCCCCGTGCTCGGCGCCATCCCCATCGACGTCCGCCTCCGCGAGGGCGGCGACGAGGGCAAGCCGGTCGTCCTCTCCGACCCCGGGTCCCCCGCGGGCGCCGCGCTCCGCGCGATCGCGGGCAAGCTGGGCGGCCGCCAGCGCGGCCTTTCCGGCATGTCGCTGGGCATCACACCGCGTAATAAGTTCTGACCGCAGGCCGCGCCCCGTAAGGGGCGCGGGGCTGTGACATTCTGCGGCTCCGCCGCGTGGGCGCGACCAGCCACAGACGACCGGTGGCCGCGCGCCGAGCGCAAGCCGCACCCCGGTAGGCGCGCCCGGAAAACCGGGCGCACCGCTCAGCCGGTATACGCCGCGAGATCCTTGATCACCGCGAACCCCATCCCGTACGCGCTCATCCCCCGCCCGTACGCCCCGAGA
>NZ_JAINFC010000572.1 GCF_020740835.1 Streptomyces sp. UNOC14_S4 | reverse complement strand
CTCCTACCGCATGCGCGGACGCGAACTCGGACGCGTCCCCACCGACCGAACCGACAACGACTGAACCCCCACAAAAGGGTCCGTTTTCACCCGGCCAAAGTGGGTCACGATTCACCCGCCGCCGACAACATGGTCCCCCGTCGCTCGTGGTCCCCGCGGGCGCGGGGGTGTTCCTGATCGGATGGAGCTCGGAGAATGGCTTGTCAAGTGGTCCCCGCGGGCGCGGGGGTGTTCCTCGCAGCGCTGGAGCATGGCATCGAGTGTCCACGGACGCGGCCGCGTCCTTTTGGGTGGACATGTGACTTCTTTGCTGGCGGACACGTGATCTCCCTGTGCGGTGTGACTTTTCGTCCCTCGGCAGGTCGGAAGCTGTGTCAACGGCTGGCCCTGCGAAGCCGGTACTACTTATGCGTCAATCCGTTTGCCGTCCGTGATCGCCGGACAGACACACAGCGTCATCCAGTGTTAGAAGGGGGAATGCCGTGCGACATGTCCGCGCCGTTGGTGCTGCTGTAGCTGTGGCAGTGGTGCTCGTGCTGGCTGGAGCCTCATCGGCGTCCGCTGCCCCTGGCGACGACTGCCTGAGCACCGGCCTGAGCCTTGAGGGGGCCGACCTTATTGATGTCGAGCTCAGTTGCCTTTAGTAGTCGGTGATGGTGTCGATGCATGGGACGTGTTCGAGGCTGCGTCCGCGTATGTGGTAGCTGACGCCCCGGGAGGCCGGTGGCTTCCGCGCGGTGGGCGAGGCGGTCAGTCATGGTGGCGACGGTGGCGATGTCGCCGCCATGACTCTTCTCCGCGCCCGAAGTACTTGTCACTGGCCGCAACCGAAAGCTGCGACACAGCTTTTCAGTGGAGTGGCTTGACGCCCTTGCCTGTGGTTGCCTGGGTGAGCCGGAGGCTGGTGCCTTCGGTCAGGACGATGTGTGCGTGGTGCAGGAGCCGGTCGACCGCGGCCGTGGCGAGCGTTTTGGGCATGATGGTGTCGAATCCTGACGGGTGCAGGTTCGAGGTCACGATGACGGACCTGCGTTCGTAGGCGGCATCGATCACCCGGTAGAACGCTTCGGCGGCGGCCTGGCCGGAGGGCAGCATGCCGATGTCGTCCAGGATGATCAGGTGGGCCCGGGTGATCTTCGCGATCGCCTTGGCGACGGAGTTGTCGACGGTGGCCCGGCCGACGTGGGCGGTGAGCGATTCGAGGCTGAACCAGGCGACTTGCATGCCCTGGTCGATGGCTTTGTGGGCCAGGGCCTCGGCGAAGTGGCTCTTGCCGGTGCCGGACGGGCCGGCGATCGCGAGGTTTTCCGCCCGGCCGACCCATTCCAGCGTCATCAGTGCCTGCTGGGTCGGGGCCGGGATGGAGGACTCTTCCTCCCGCCAGGAGCCGAACGTCTTGCCGGTGGGCAGGTTGGCCTGCTTGCGGTGGCTGCGGCGGGTGGCCGCCTCCCGGGGCCACAATCCGGGCTCGGTGATCCAGGGCCGATAGGTGCGGAGCCTGCCCGCCTTCCACGCTTCCTTCGCCTTCGCCACCGCCCGGCGGGTCGTCCGCTGATCACCGGCGAACCCCAGCAACACCAGGCGATCGTGCAGCTTGTCCGCCCGGACCTTGCCTTCCGAGCGTTCGACCCATTCCTCGATCTTCGGCATGAACGGGTCGATCATCTTCGGCCGCCGGACCGGGCCGGTGACCGGCCGGCCGGCGTCCCTCATCCGTGCGTATCGCCGCACGGTCTTGGGATCGACCCCCGCCAGCGCAGCCGCCGAATGAGCACACTCGGTGGCATCCAGGGCCTCGAAGATTTCCATGATTTCCCTGTCAGACTTCTTCAACGTCCCTCCGGTCGGTCCGGTCTCCATGCCTGGCAGCACAGAGCCAACCGCCGGAGGGAT
Source organism: Streptomyces sp. UNOC14_S4 (assembly GCF_020740835.1). Classification (GTDB taxonomy): domain Bacteria; phylum Actinomycetota; class Actinomycetes; order Streptomycetales; family Streptomycetaceae; genus Streptomyces. Next base: position 2,673 of record NZ_JAINFC010000572.1, on the reverse strand, counting down.
CGTTTGTTCGGAACCGACACGAATGGGTCCACGGACAGGGAGATCAGATGTCCGCAGAGCAGGACCTCTCCCGACCGCCTATCGGGATCTTGACGGCTCTGTCGCGATTTCCGTGAAACCCGAGCTGTTGATCTTGGTGATTCGTGATCATTCCGGGTGTCCGTTGATGATCTGTTCGCCGTCCTCTTCCCGCACTTCGCTCTCCTGCACGTTGAGTTGATCCGGGCGACGGGCCGTACGGTCCGGATCCAGGCACGGGGGCGGGAACCCTCGGCGGTCTGCCCTGGCTGCGGCACGGTGTCGCAGCGGGTGCACAGCGGCTACGAGCGGAAGATGCCCGACACGGCAATATCGAACCAGCAGACCGTCCTGCACCTGCGCGTTCGCCGGTTCTTCTGCGGCAACTCGGGCTGCCCGAAGAAGACGCTCGCCGAGCAGATCCCGGACCTGACGTTCCGGCACGGCCGGTGCACCACGCTGTTACGCACCATCCGCGAGGCCATCGCGCTGGCCCTCGGCGGCCGAGCCGGCGCCCGCCTCGCCGAGCTCCAGGCGATCGGCGTTGGCAAGGACGCGATGCTGCGGCTCATCCGGGCCCTGCCCGACCCCGAGGTCGGCCGGGTGCGGGTCCTGGGTGTCGACGACTTCGCGCTCAAGCGCGGGCACCACTACGGCACCGTGCTGATCGACATGGAAAATCGCAGGCCGGTGGGCGTGCTGCCCGAACGGTCCGCTGACGCGCTGGCCGACTGGCTGACCCGCCACCCCGGCGTCGAGGTCATCTGCCGCGACCGGGCCCGCTACTACGCCGAGGGCGCCGACCAGGGCGCCGCCGACGCGGTCCAGGTCGCTGACCGCTTTCAGTGCGCCATGCGGCGCCTTGTCGTATCCCCGACTCAGTCGGGAAGAACTCGGAGGGAGGTTCTTGGGTCTGATGGCTTACCCAATCCGGAAACGGTGATGGGGACCAGAGCATGCCAGGAAATCGATGACCGGGCTCAGGTATCGGAGACGGGGTGTCGAGGGACCCGCGTGACATGGTGAAAGCTGAATTGCCTGAACCCTAATTCCCAGGAGACTGAAGGTCGAGTCCGCCGGAAAGGTACCTGAAACCGGCGCCGTGCTCTGCGACGGCTTAGTGGAATGGCCGACGCAACCTCCGGAGTGCGGAGCGATGCCCAGCGAGGGCATTCAAGGGAATGAGTGGGGCACCTACATCACGCTAGGACGTACGACAAGGACGAACATGGGATCGCCTACGGGAGGAGATCTTCCTATGGCGACGGAGGCCCCGTAGTAGTCGCCGGAGTAACGACCGGCCAAGGAGGACGGGAAAGCCGTCCACATCGGGCGAAGGGGGCCAGGTGATCGGACACTCAAGACTCGGGAGGTATGCGTAATGCAGAGCGCCGAAACGGTGCTGGGTGTCCTCCGTGAACGCGGCAGGCGTGGCCTGCCGTGCAATGAACTGTATCGGCAACTCTTCAATCCGCAGTTGTATCTGCTGGCCTACGGGCGTCTGTACTCCAACAAGGGAGCGATGACGCCTGGGGTCAACGGGGAGACCGTGGACGGCATGTCCCTGGGCAAGATCGAGCACGTCATCGACGCGCTGCGCCACGAGCGGTACCGGTGGAGCCCAGCTCGCAGGGTCTACATCCCGAAGGGGCGGAGCACCACCAAGGTGCGACCGCTCGGCCTGCCTCCTTGGAGTGACAAGCTCGTCGGCGAGGTGATCCGCCTGCTGCTTGAGGCGTATTACGAGCCGACGTTCTCCAACTCTTCTCACGGTTTCCGTCCCCGCCAGGGTTGCCATACCGCTTTGCGTGATGTGGCCAACACCTGGACGGGGACCGTCTGGTTTGTTGAGGGTGATATCGCCCAATGTTTTGACCGGCTTGATCATTCGGTCATGCTCCGGATTCTGGGTGAGAAAATCCACGACAACCGGTTCCTTCGGCTGATGCACAACATGCTCAAGGCCGGATACATGGAGGACTGGGTATGGAACGCCACGCACAGCGGGAGCCCGCAAGGCGGGGTTGTTTCACCGATCTTGTCCAATATTTATCTGCATAAGATGGATGAGTACGTCGAGAAGGTTCTGATCCCGGAATACACCCGGGGCAGGATCAGGAAGCCGAACCGCGCCTTCTTCCGGGTGTGGGCGGCAATGCAACGCGCCCGCAAGCGCGGTGACTGCACTCAGCTGCGGGAGCTACGCAAGCAACTCCGCAGCATTCCCAGCATGGATACTCAGGATCCTGGCTACCGGAGGCTGCGGTATGTGCGCTATTGCGATGACACCCTGTTCGGGTTCGCCGGACCAAAGGCAGAAGCCGAGGAAATCAAGAAGCGTCTGGCGCAATTCCTGCGAGACGAACTCAAGTTGGAACTGTCGCCGGAGAAGACCCTCATCACGCACGCCCGCACCCAGGCGGCGAGGTTCCTCGGCTACGACATCACCGTGCACCACAACGACGCGAAGATCTCCGGCGGACGACGTTCCGTCAATGGGGTCATCAGATTGCGCGTCCCCCGTTCGATGGTACTGAGGTTGAACTCGCGATAGCGGCTGGTCGTGACGGCTCGTGATCCCTGCGGTATGCCGTGTTCATGAGGTACGCGCAGGGAGGCGGGCTGACGCCGAAGGGGCAACAGGCCCGGGAACGG
>NZ_JAINFC010000571.1 GCF_020740835.1 Streptomyces sp. UNOC14_S4 | reverse complement strand
GACCACAGCCAGGGGACGCTTGTGGTCGTCGAGGGGGCGGGCGGGCGGCCGCGATAGCCCGTTCGAGTGGCGCGTCCATGCACACTCGCACTTTATGCCGTCATATGGTCTCCATTGGGTGATCTTGTATGCGTGGCGCTGAAGGAATGCGACGACGTGCGGCTTCGGCGGGAGCAGGCCCTGACTGCGTGCTGCATGGCGGCCGCGGCGGAGGCGGACCCGCAGCTGCAGCCCGCGCGCCGGGCGGCGATGCTGATGGGCTGCCTGGCCGTGCTGCGCGCCGCGCACCCCGCAGCCGACGCCGCACGGTTGGGGATGGGCGTGTTCCGTCGTGCGCTGCGTGGTCCGCTCGCCCCGCTTCTGCCCGCCCCGAGTGAAGCGGGCGACGGCTTCGGCGCGTTGTGCCTGCTCGATGAGGACGGCCTGGTCCGTGATGCGTTGCAGGATCTGTGCCGCGAGCATCTGGTGCCGCAGGTGGCGCTGGAGCGGCACTGGCCTTGGGCGCGGGTGAGGGCTGAGCAGGAGGAGCGGCGCCTGTACGAGGTCCTGCGCCGCCTGGAGCCGCAGGAGTACCGGCGCGCGCGGGCTCTGCTGGCGGAGTGCCCCGCCGGGCCGGTGCGGGTGCTGCGTCGGGCCTGGGACCAGTTGTGGATGCGGTTCGACTTCTTCGAGGCCGTCAGCGACTGGCCGTGGTGCCACCTGGACGGTTGGTGGTATCCGTGCCCGAAGTGTCGGTGGCCGATGCGGGTTGTGCGCCGCGGCGGCGAGGTCGAGGTGCGATGCGAAGCGCACCGGGCGCGCGGGGTGCACTACCGCCTGGGCCTGGAGCCAGCCGCTGGGGGTGCGGCGCCGCTCCTGGTCGGGACGGGGAGCGAGTCCGACCCGGTGGTCGGTCTTCCGGCCAGCACGGAGCATCTGGCGCTCAGCCGTCCGGTGTGGCGCTATGGGGTGCTGCCGACCCTGCTCGAGATCGACCTGCGCGACCGGCTGCGGGGGCTGGAGTACGTGCAGGTGCAGATGTGGCCGGGCGAACTGCGACCCGACGAGTACGACTTGAAGATCACGATCACACTGCCGGGCCGACGCCCGAGGCACCTGCGTGTGGACGCCAAGGCGTGGGAGTCGGTCGAGGGCCTGGCACGGGCGCTGCTCGAGCGCGAACCGAAGCCGTATCCGCTGACCATCGTCCTGCCTGACCACCAAGGCCACGAGGTGGAGTACCTCAAGGCGCGGCTGGCCGGACGAAGGGTCACGGTGACCACGCTCACGCGTCTGGTCAGGCGCATGGAGCAGATCTCCGGGGGCGGGCGGTGAGGCCGGAGGAGTGGGCGCTGCGGATGTTGGCGGTGGCGTTCCCGCTGGCGTTGGCCGACAAGTATTTCGGGTTCCGGAACCCACAGGGGCAGCGGGTCGTCCCGCTGGACCAAGCGCACGTGTTCGCCGCCGCGCGGACCGACCTGTGGCAGCGCTGGCCCGAAGTGCCGCGCCGGGTACGGCAAATGGTCGGCGACTACTGGCATGTTCGGCCCGGCGACGTGGCCGGCCGTAGCGCGTTCTACGGGCTGGCCCGCTCCTACGCGTCCTCGCTGGAGGGCCTGTACCGGCTGCCGGACGATGTCGATCCGCGCGAAGCGAAGTACTTGGTCGTGGCGCACGCCCAGAAGCCGCTGCGGCTGGCGAAGGAACTGCTGCGCGAGGCCGAGGAGCTGTACTACGGCAACCGCGCGCCACAGCCGGTGGCCACCGGAGGGAAGTGGAGCTTCGGCGGCGACTCCTCGGTGGTGACGATCCCGGATGGGGAAGGCGAGGCCGGAGTCCCGCCGCTGCGGCTGCGAACTGCCCCCTACCGCCGCGAGGTGGCGCTCTCGCGCCGCCAGGTGCTGCGACTGGCGCTGCGGCAGTCGGCCGCGAATGACCGCAACGGCTGGAAGCCCGGCCTGATGGCCCGCTTCTTCGACCGGCTGCTGGATCCCGAGGACCGCAGAGTCACGCGGCTGCGGATGCCCGCGGGCAAAGTCACGGTCCTCAACGCCCCGACCGGTGTCGGCAAGAGCGTCCTGCTCAACGCAGCCGCACCGCTGTTGGCCCGCCAGGGCAAGGGCCCGGTCGCGGTGGTCGTCGGCCAGATCCACGAGAGTCTGAACAACACGGAGCGCATGCGCGAGGCCGACGACGAGCTCGTCCAGCACGCGCAAGCCGAGCGCCTGCGCCAGGACGACGACTTGGTGCGGCAGACCGCCGCAGACCTCGCCGCTGCCAACCCCACCTTGAAGATCGTGCCTCTGGTCTCCGGCTACCGCCTGGCTGAGCAGGCAGAGCGGGCCCTGACCCAGGGCCGCGAGGACCGCTTCGAGGAACTGGCGTACGGCTGCGACCTTTCCGCATGGCCGATCGACGGCTCGCCCGTGCGGCGCAGCGCCGAGCCGTGCCTATCCCTGCGGCCGACCACTGCCGTGGGGGACCAGGAGGAGCCGAGCCCCGGCCACGCCTGCCCGCGGCTGGGCATCTGTGGCAAGTACGCCCTGATCCGCGCGGCCACGGACGCGGACATCGTCGTCACCAACCACCACAACCTGCTGCGCGGATCCGTGCCCCGGCCAGTGGAGACCGACAAGGGTGTGCTGCGCCGCATCAGCGTCCTGGAATTCCTGCTGCGTCTGTGCACGGTGCTGCTGGTCGACGAGGTAGACCACCTGCAGAGCAGTTGGTGCGACCTGGGCTCGGACGTGTTCACCCTGGCCAGCCGGGCCTGGGGCGGGTCCTCCCTGCTGACGGAGGTCGACCACCAGCGTGAGGCTCTGGACGCGGCCAGCGACCGGCGTCTGGTAAACGCCCTGTTCAAGGCCCGCGGTTTGGGCGAGCAATTCCTGAACTACGTCTTGGAGGACGAGCTGTGGCTGGAGACCGCTGACCAGGACGACGGCCGCCCCAACTCCGACTGGCACGTGCCTGGCGTCTGGGACCGGTGGCTGCTCGACAAGCTTCTGCACGTGGACGTCACGGAGCCGGTCGACCCCGCTGTCCACAAAGAGTTCCGCGCGATCTTCCCCGACCGGGACAAGAAGACCACGCCCCCGCCGCGCTACGCCAAGCTGGCCGAGCTGCTGGAAAAGGCCGTCAGCCGCGACGCCAGCCACGACGCCCTGCCCTCGGTGAAGACGCAGATCGACAAGGCACTGCGGCAGCTGAAGATCCCCGAGCATCAACGACGCGAGGTCGCCAACGCCCTGCTGGTGCGCTCCTGGCTCGGCTGCCTGCACAAGGCCCTGGTCCACCTCAAGGCCGTTCTAGCCGGCTTGGGCAGGGGCGAGCAGCTGACGGCCGGGCGGGAACTGGCCAGCGCCCTGGGGACCTTCAGCCACAATCCCGCACTGCCGTACGGGCCGCTGGGCTACCAACTGTTCGGCTTCAAGATCGAGAAGAATCAGCGCGGAGGCGGCCGCCTGTCCGTGCAGACTCTCGGAGGCGATCCGCACACCAGCACCGTCCAGCTCGGCGGGACCATCGCGCTGGCCACCGCCGGTGTGGAACGCAGCATCCTGGGCCTGTCCGCAACCGCCTTCTTCCCGCGTGCCGCCAAGGAACACCTGCACACCCAGCCCGCCTACGTCATGACCGACGCGGCCCCCGGCGCAGTCACCGCCAGGCCAGGCAACGTCTCGGACACCGCCGAGGCGTGGAACCCGATCGCCGTCGGCGGCCAGGAGGAGTCCAGCAAACCCGCCCGGCTCCTGGAGCTAGGCGCTCACCTGTGGCGAGGTCGCCTATCCGAACACCTGCGGGACATGGAGATCCACGAACGCGACCGGGCCCGTGCCATGGTGGTTTCCAACGCCTACAGCCAGGCCATGCTGCTCGCCACCGGCATTGCCTCCGCGAGCCCCGACCCGTCATGGATCGCCGTGGTCATCCGCAAGACCGGGCCGCCAGCGGGCGTGGCCCCACCTCCCGGTGTGGTCACGATCACCGTGGACCAGCTCGAAGACCTGCCCTATACCCACCCCCACGTCAAGGTCGTGTGCGCGCCGCTGCGCCTGGTGGCCCGCGTCCTGAATATCCTCGTCCCTGGCACCGACCGCTCTGCCCTGGCCTCGGTATGGGTCGCCACCCGGCCGGCCGCCGACCTGCACACACCCGAGTCGATGTACGCCAGCATCGGCGCGGCCGGCATCGCCGCGGCCTGCCCTGGCCCCGACCCCGCCCACATGCTCGCGCTGCAGACCCGCGCCGCCCACAGCCGCTTGCACTGGCTCCTGCGCAGCAGCCCGATATTCTCCCGCCTTCCGAAGTTTCTGAAAACCGAGATCCTCGCCGGGATCCTGGTCGACATGATCCAGCTCGCCGGGCGCGCCCGCCGCGGCGGCACCCCCGTACAGCTGTACCTCGTCGACAACGCCTTCTTCGCCACCCACTTCGGAACGGACTACCCGACCCTGCTGCGCGCCTACTACGACGACCTGACCGAACTGGAGCAGTACGCAATGCGCCGCACCTACGGCTCCACCCTCACCGCGTGGCTCGACCTCGCTCGCTCCGCCAAACTGCCCCACCTCTTCCATGTCCCCCTTCCCCGCCCCACTG
>NZ_JAINFC010000570.1 GCF_020740835.1 Streptomyces sp. UNOC14_S4 | reverse complement strand
GCGGCACCACCACCCCCTACCCCCAAAGCAGCGTCGACCCCCTCTCCAACCTCGGCAAAGGCTGCGCCGACGCCGCGTCGTGGATCATCGGGAAGCTCTCCGGGGCCGTCAAGCACACCGGCAACGTGGACTTCACCAACGCCACGTTCCTCCAGCAGTACGCCGTCGTCTTCGCCGCGTCCAGCATCCTGACGCTCATCCTCTGGCTGCTCGCCGTCGCCAAGCGGGCCGTGCGCGGAGTGCCGTTCACCGAGGCGGTCACAGAAGCCGTGGGCTTCCTGTGGCTCACCGTGCTCGCGTCGGCGTTCACCCCGCTGATCCTCTACACGCTCGTCTCGGCCACCGACGCCGTCACGGAAGTCATCGCCACGGGCAGCAATTCCAACAACGACGCCTTCTTCGGAGGGTTCGCCGACGCGCTCAAGAAGGGCGACGGCATCGGCGGCGGCCCCATCATGCTGATCGTCGTGTCGCTCGTGTCCGTGCTCGCCGCCGGGGTGCTGTGGCTGGAACTGGTCATCCGGGCCGCCCTGCTCTACGTCGGCGCGCTGCTCGGAACCGCCGTCTACGCGGGGCTCGTCGACAAGAACATGTGGCGGCACGTGCGCCGGTGGGCGGGCATCATGATCGCGGTGATCCTGGTGAAGCCGATCATCGTCATCGTGCTCGGCCTCGCGGGTGCCCTGTCGTCCGGCAAGGGCCACGACTCCATCTCGGCCGTCGTGTCCGGCCTCGCGATCATCCTCCTCGCCATCTTCGCCAGTGCGATGATCTACCGCTTCGTGCCCGGCTTCGGCGACGAGATCGTCAGCACCCGGAGCGCCAGCAAGGACGCCGCCTCCCGGCAGGCCGCCGCTGTCATCTCCTCCCCCGCCGCGCTCGTCAAGCAGGGCATCACCACGCACAGCACCCGCGGCGACGGCGGAGGCGGCAACAGCGGCGCGCAGGCCCGTCCCGGCAACCCCATCTCCGGTGGCGTCGCCGCCCACAGCACGCGCGCCCCGGCCCGCCCGGGCGGTGGTGGCGGCGCAGGGAGCGGAGGCGCTCCTTCCGCACCGCGAGAGCAGCGCGCACAGAACCGCAGCAACACCCCAGGAGGTGAGCGGCGTTGACGATCCCGGCACAGTCCCAGCCGATCGCGGCCCGCCGGACGTATCTGATCGGCCGCGCCCGTCCCAACGCGGTCGTCGGCAAGAACCGGGAGACCGGCGAGATCGCCCTGATCATCGCGGGGGCGTTCCTCGGCATGATGTGCGGCCTCCTGGTGCCCTTCCTCCCGCTGCGGATCGTCACGCTCGCCGGGTTCCCCGCGCTCGCCCTGTCGGCGGTGTACGTGCCCTACCGGCAGCGCACGTTCTACAAGTGGTTCGAGATCAACCGCACCTACCGGCGCACTCTGCGCAAGGGCGCCACCTACCGCTCCGCCACCCAGGAGGCCGGGACGCGGCTGGACGGCCGTGAGGTCGAGGTCGGGCCGCCGCCGGGGATCGGGCGGATCAGCTGGCTGGCGGCGCCGTTCGGGCCGGACGAGATCGCCGTGCTGCTGCACGCGGACCGCCGTACGGTCACCGCGGCCATCGAGATCGAGGGTCCGGGCGTCGGCCTGCGCGACTCGGAGGACCAGGAGGCGCTGGTCGACCGGTTCGGCACGCTGCTCAAGCACGTCGCCAACGGGGACGGCTACGTCACGCGCATCCAGATGCTGGCCCGTACGCTCCCGGCCGACCCCGACGCGCACGCCAAGGACATCGAGCGGCGCGGCGACGACAACGCGCCCACCTGGCTGAAGGATTCGTACGACCAGCTGCAGTCGATGGTGTCGACCTCCTCCGAGCAGCACCGCGCGTACCTCGTCGCCTGCATGCACTACACGCGCGAGCTGGCCGCCGAGGCGCAGGCCATCGCCCGTGCCTCCCGCCACGACGGGGGCAAGCGGCGGCTCGACCGGGACGGCGGGCTCGCCGTCGTCATGGCGCGCGAGCTCACGGACATCTGCGCCCGGCTCGCCGAGGCCGACATCCGCGTGCGCCAGCCGCTCGGGCAGGGGCGGCTGGCGTCGCTCGTGCACTCCATGTACGACCCGGACCACCCCATCGACCACATCCAGGCGATGACGCAGCGCAACGCGTGGCCGGCCGAGCTGGACGCCACGGAGGCCACGTTCCTCCAGGCGAAGACCCGGGAGTCGATGACACGCGCCCCCTGGTGCCACTCGACGGCCTGGGTGAAGGAGTGGCCGATGACCCCCGTGGGCGTCAACTTCCTGGCACCGCTGCTCGTGCACACCCCGGACGTCATCCGCACCGTCGCCGTCTGCATGGACCTGGAGCCGACGGACGTCGCCATCGAGCGGATGCTGACGGAGAAGACCAACGACGACGCGGACGCCTCGCGCGCCGCCAAGATGAACCGGGTCGTGGACCCGCGCGACGTCGCCCACCACTCCCGCGTCGACCAGCGCGGCGAGGACCTCGCGAGCGGTGCGGCGGGCGTCAACCTGGTCGGCTACATCACCGTCTCCTCACGCTCCCCGGAGGCGCTCGCCCGGGACAAGCGCACCATAAGAGCGTCGGCGGGCAAGAGCTACCTCAAGCTGGAGTGGTGCGACCGCGAGCACCACAGGGCCTTCGTCAACACGCTGCCGTTCGCGACCGGCATCCGACGCTAGGGGCTTCGCCGTGCTCGACCCACTCGCCGCACTCACCGAGGCATTCACCAGCTTCCTGTTCGGGAAGGTGGAGACGACCCGGCTGCCCGTACGGACCTCCACCGGGCAGGCCCAGGCGGTCTACCTGCCGACCGCGGCCCCCGGACTCGGCGACTCGGGCGTCGTCATCGGCCGCGAGGTGTACTCCGGCAAGGGCTACATCTACGACCCCTTCCAGCTGTACGGGCAGCAGCTGCCCGCCCCGCACTGGCTCGTGCTCGGCGAGTCCGGCAACGGCAAGTCCGCGCTGGAGAAGACGTACGTGCTGCGCCAGCTGCGTTTCCGCGACCGCCAGGTCGTCGTCCTGGACGCGCAGGGCGAGGACGGGGTCGGCGAGTGGAACCTCATCGCACAGCAGCTGGGGATAACGCCCATCCGGCTCGACCCGACGGCCGCGCTCAACGGCGGCATCCGGCTGAACCCGCTGGACCCGTCGATCACGACGACCGGACAGCTCGCCCTGCTGCGCACGATCATCGAGGTGGCGCTGGGCCGCGGCCTGGACGAGCGGTCCGGTTTCGCCCTCAAGGTGGCGCACGCCTACGTCAACGAGACGATTACCGATCGTCAACCCGTCCTGACCGACATCGTCGAGCAACTGCGGCACCCGGAGGCCGAGTCCGCCGAGACGATGAACGTCGACATAGACGACGTGCGCGCCTGGGGCCTGGACGTCGCCCTGGTGCTCGACCGGCTCGTCGACGGCGACCTGCGGGGCATGTTCGACGGGCCGACGACGACGGGCATCGACCTCGACGCCCCGCTGACCGTCTTCGACCTCTCCCACATCGACCGCAACTCGATCGCCATGCCCATCCTGATGGCCATCGTGGGCGTGTGGCTGGAGCACACCTGGATCCGGCCGGACCGCAAGAAGCGCATCTTCCTGGTGGAAGAGGCGTGGCACATCATCAACTCGCCGTTCGTCGCGCAGCTCTTCCAGCGGCTGCTCAAGTTCGGCCGCCGACTCGGCCTGTCGTTCGTGGCGGTGGTGCACCACCTGTCGGACGTGGTCGACGGCGCGGCCGCGAAGGAGGCCGCGGCGATCCTGAAGATGGCCTCCACCCGCACGATCTACGCGCAGAAGGCCGACGAGGCCCGCGCCACCGGCCGGGTGCTCGGCCTGCCCAGGTGGGCCGTCGAGATCATCCCCACGCTGACGCCCGGCATCGCCGTCTGGGACGTCAACGGCAACGTCCAGGTCGTCAAGCACCTGGTCACCGACGTCGAACGGCCGCTCGTCTACACCGACCGCGCGATGACCGAGGACGGCCGGGACCTCACGGCCCGCGAGCTCGCCGCGGAGGCGGCCGCGGCGGAACGCGCGGCCGCGGCGGTGGCCGACGGGGCGTACGGTTCCTCCGAGTCGACGGTGGCCTGACGGATGCCCGCTCCCGGACCGCACAGGAACCCTCGGACAGGCGGCATCCCGGACGGCCTGCTGACCGGGGCGATCGCCTTCCTGCTGGCGCTGACGTTCCTCGTGTGGGCGACCACCGGACTGGCCGGCCTCGCCGCGCACGGTTCCTGGCCACAGGCCGTCGACCTGGACCGTACGCCGATGGCCTTACGCCACCTGATGACGCAGCCGCGCGACCTGGCCGCCGCCTGGCCGCAGACCCCGCCGGAGCAGCTCTCGGGCTACGGACTCTTCTGGGGCTTCCTCATCGGCGAGGTACTGGCCCTGATCGTGCTCTGGATCTTCGTTCTCAGCACCTGGACGCGCTGGCGGGTGGTACGGGCGCGCCGCCGGGAGACGGAGCGGGCGGATCGGGAAGGGGCGAGCGTGACGGAGGTCGCGGCGGAGGCGGTGGAGCCGACGCCGAGGCGCACGGAGGCGGTTCCGGTGCCGGGGACGGTGCTGGGGACGGTTCCGGGG
>NZ_JAINFC010000057.1 GCF_020740835.1 Streptomyces sp. UNOC14_S4 | reverse complement strand
CGGCGGGGGTGAGCGCCGGGCGGATGCCGTTCAGCGCCGAGCGGGGGACGAGCGCGACGCCCGCACCCGCGGCGACCAGGGCGCAGACCGCGGAGAAGTCGTCCGAGAGACACGCCACGGCGGGCTGGAAGCGGGCCTCCTCGCAGGCGCGCAGCACGGCCTCGTGGACGGGGTTGCCGGGCCAGGGCGTGATCCAGGGGTCGTCGCGCAGATCGGTGAGGGCGACCCCCGGCCTGTCGGCCAGGCGGTGGCCGGGCGGCAGCACGGCGTCGAAGGGCTCCTCGTAGAGCGGGGCGTGCAGGAGCTGCCGTCCGCCGGGCGTGAGCGCGTCGCGGTGTTCGACGGCGACGGCGATGTCGGCCTCGCCGTCGGCGAGCAGCCGGGCGCTGGCGTGGCCCTCGGCGTCCTTGACCCGGACCCGGACCCGGGGTGCCCGGCGGCCGAGCGCGGCCACGGCGGGGGCGACGACCTCGGTGATGGAGGTCGCGAAGGCCGCGATGGTCACCTCGCCCACCAGGCCCGTCGAGCACCGGGCGAGGTCGGCCTCGGCCCGCTCCAGCTGGGCGGCGATCTCGTCGGCGTGCCGGGCGAGGACGCTGCCCGCGGCGGTGAGGCGGACGGCGCGGCCCCGCCGCTCCAGCAGGGCGTGCCCGGTCTCGGTCTCCAGGGCGGCCAGCTGCTGGGAGACGGCCGAGGGGGAGAGGTACAGGGCGTGCGCGGCGGCCGTGACGGTGCCGTGGTCGGCGAGGGCGCGCAGCACACGCAGGCGGCGAGGATCGATCACCAGTTCACTATCGCACCCCTCCCCGCTCCCTTTGAAGCAGGGCTTCACAAGTTATGTCGAGAAATGTTGATGGACTTCACAGGGGTCGAGGCAGCACAGTGATCCCCCATGAGGGCATTGGTGAAGACCCAGGCTGGACCGGGTCTCGAACTGACCGAGGTACCGACCCCCGAGGCCGGCCCCGGACAGGTACTGATCAAGGTGCTGCGCACCGGTATCTGCGGTACCGATCTGCACATCGACAGCTGGGACGACTGGGCGGCCCGTGTGGTCCGTGCCCCCCTCGTCGTGGGTCACGAGTTCGCGGGCGAGGTCGTGGAGACCGGCCCCGGCGTGAACTCGGTGAGCGTCGGCGACATCGTCAGCGGCGAGGGCCACCTCGTCTGCGGCACCTGCCGCAACTGCATGGCAGGCCGCCGCCATCTGTGCATCCGCACGATCGGCCTCGGCGTCCACACCGACGGCGCCTTCGCCGAGTACGTGGTCCTGCCCGAGTCGAACGTCTGGGTCCACCGGCACGAGATCGACATCGACGTCGCCGCCATATTCGACCCGTTCGGCAACGCCGTGCACACCGCGCTCTCCTTCCCCGTGCTCAATGAGGACGTCCTCATCACCGGGGCCGGCCCCATCGGCATGATGGCCGCGGCCGTGGCGAACCACGCGGGCGCCCGCTCCACCGTGATCACCGACGTCAGCCCCTACCGGCTCGCCCTGGCACAGAAGATGGGCGCGACCGTCGCCCTCGACGTCAGCAGCCGCCGCATCGCCGACGTCATGCCCGAGCTCGGCATGACCGAGGGCTTCGACATCGGCATGGAGATGTCCGGCCGCGCCGACGCCCTGCAGGACATGATCGCCACCATGTCGCCCGGCGGCCGGATCGCCGCCCTGGGCCTGCCCACGGGCGACGTGAGCATCGACATGGCCACGGTCGTCACCCGCATGCTGACCCTCCGCGGCATCTACGGCCGTGAGATGTTCGAGACCTGGTACGCGATGTCCGTCCTGCTGCGCAACGGCCTGGACATCTCGCCGGTGATAACCCACCGCTTCGGGTTCGAGCAGCACGCCGAGGCGTTCGCCACGGCCCGCTCCGGCCAGTGCGGCAAGGTCGTCATCGACTGGACCCGGCCGACCGCGCCCTGACGCGCTCACCCCACGACCACACGAGGAGTCCCCATGTTCGACGGCATGCGCGAACACCTGCGCAAGGAGCTGCAGGACATCCGCGACGCGGGCCTGTACAAGTCCGAGCGCGTCATCACCAGCCCGCAGTCCTCGGCCATCAGCGTCGGCGACGGCAAGGTGCTGAACTTCTGCGCCAACAACTACCTCGACCTCGCCGACCACCCCGAGGTCGTCGCGGCCGCCAAGCAGGCCCTGGACGACTGGGGCTTCGGCATGGCCTCCGTCCGCTTCATCTGCGGCACCCAGGCGCCGCACAAGGAGCTCGAGGAGAAGATCTCCCGGTTCCTCGGCATGGAGGACACGATCCTCTACAGCTCGTGCTTCGACGCCAACGGCGGCGTCTTCGAGACGCTGCTGACCGCCGAGGACGCGGTGATCTCCGACGAGCTCAACCACGCCAGCATCATCGACGGCATCCGCCTCTCCAAGGCCGCCCGCTTCCGCTACCGCAACCGCGACATGGCGGACCTGGAGCGCTGCCTGAAGGAGGCCGAGGGCGCCCGCCACAAGCTCATCGTCACCGACGGCGTCTTCTCCATGGACGGCTACATCGCCCCCCTGGACGAGATCTGCGACCTGGCCGACCGCTACGGCGCCCTGGTCATGGTCGACGACTCGCACGCCGTCGGCTTCGTCGGCGAGGAGGGCCGCGGCACGCCCGAGCTGTTCGGGGTGACCGAGCGCGTCGACATCATCACCGGCACCCTCGGCAAGGCCCTCGGCGGCGCCAGCGGCGGCTACGTCGCCGCCCGCGCCGAGATCGTCGAGCTGCTGCGCCAGCGCTCGCGCCCGTACCTGTTCTCCAACTCCCTCGCCCCGTCGATCGTCGGCGCCTCGCTGCGCGTGCTCGACCTGCTGGCCGAGTCCGGCGACCGCCGCGTCCGCCTGCGGGAGAACACCGCGCTCTTCCGCACGGAGATGGCGGCGGCGGGCTTCGAGATCCTGCCCGGCGAGCACGCCATCACCCCGGTGATGGTCGGCGACGCCGCCCTGGCCGCCCGGATGGCCGCGGACCTGCTGGAGAAGGGCATCTACGTGATCGCCTTCTCCTACCCCGTGGTCCCCAAGGGCAAGGCCCGCATCCGCGTCCAGCTGTCCGCCGCGCACTCCCGCGAGGACGTCCTGCGCACGGTCGCGGCCTTCCGCGAGGTTCGCGACGCCATCGCCGCCACGGCCTGACGCGCCCCGCGCGAGCGGTCGACATACGGCCCGGCCCCGCACCCCGTGAGGGGCGCGGGGCCGGGCCGTACCATGACGCGTCACCGGCGGAGCGCCTAGGCTCTGAGGCACCGCCTGCCGCCGTTCCCGGCAGGGCCGATCCGGACAGGGGATGCCGTGCGTTACCTGGTACGCGACCGCATGCTGGCCTTCCATGAAGAGGCGTGGATCGAGACCGAGCACCGGGAGAGGGTCTACCGGGTCGACAGGAAGCTGTTCCGGCTGCGCAACACGTTCGCCTTCGTGGACACCCGGGGCGACCAGATGGCGACCATCGTCAAGAAGAGGCTCACCGTCCACCACACCATTCTGGTGAAAGAGGACGGCGGGACCGTGGGCCTCGTCAGCAGGCGGGCCTTCGCCTTCTTCGGGGACCGCTTCGCGGTCCGGCTGCGGGACGGGCGCCGGCTGCGGATCGTCGGCAACTTCTGGGACAAGGAGTTCGACATCCAGGACCGGGGCACGACCCTGGCCCGGATCTCCCGCCGCTGGTTCAGCATCCGGGACGCCTACACGGTCGACGTCATGGCGGAGGAGGACGCGATGCTCCTGCTCGTCCTGGCGGTGTGCGTGGACCACATCCTCCACGACCTCTGAGTTCCGTACGCGGTGTTCTCGCGAGGGGAGCCCTTCCCCTTCTAATCAAATTTGACTAGAAGGGGGACGCGGAGGACCATCGGTCGTGGCAGCCGATGGATCGAACCTCTACGAGGAGAACGCGTGCTTCAGCTCCCCGACACCGGATACGCCCCGACCGCGGACGAAATCGCCGCCATACACGCCTGGTTCGCCGAGTACGACGCGGCCGCCGCGCGGCGCGACATCGAGCGGATGGCCGACCTCGCCGTCTTTCCCCTCAACCTCGTCAGCGACGACTCCGCGGGCGACGGCGTCTCCGCCCAGTGGGACCGCGAGCGGTTCGTCGAGACCATGACCCATGTGATGGGGGAGGGGACCGAGGACATCACCTTCGACTCGGTCCGCACGCCTGTCTTCCTCGGTCCGGCGATGGCCGTCGTCTTCACCGACTCCACCATGACGGCGGGCGGCGCGACCCAGCGGCTGAGGTACGCGGACGTCCTGGTGAAGCGGAACGGGCGGTGGGCGTTCCAGAGCATGCTGCAGGGCGGCTGGGGCGACAACCTGCGCTGAACCGGGCCCGGTTACGCGGCCAGGGCCGCGGCCTCCAGTTCCGATTTCCTCGGCCCGAGATGAGACGAGAGGGAGCGTGTGCACCATGGACCAGGAGAAGGTGAGCGCCACCCTGACGGTCGCCCTGCCCGCCGCGAAGGTGTTCGCGGTGCTGGCGGACCCGACGACCCATGCGGCGATCGACGGCACCGGCTGGGTCCGGGAAGCCGTCGACCGCGCGCTGCTGACCGAGGTGGGGCAGATCTTCCGGATGGACATGTACCACCCCGGCCATCCGGACGGTGACTACCAGGTGGCCAACAAGGTCCACGTGCTCGACCCGCCGCGCGCCATCGGCTGGCTGACGGGACAGGAGAAGGACGACGGCCACCTGGAGTTCGGCGGCTGGTCCTGGCGTTACGACCTCGCGCCGCTCGGTCCGTCCAGGACCGAGGTCACGCTCACCTACGACTGGTCGGCGGTGCCGCGGTCCATCCGGGAGTACCTGCGGTTCCCGCCGTTCGGCCCCGGGCATCTCACCGGCTCGCTGCGCCACCTGGCCGAGCTCGTCTCCCGTCCCGACCGGTCATGACGTCACTTCGAGGACACGGCCGGGGGCAGAGCCGCCGACTGGGCGGTGTTGAAGACCGCGTACTCCTCGTCACCGAACTGGGTAGCGCTGAGGTTGGGGCCCTCCTGCCAGCCGAGCATGCCGATGATCTGAGCGGGATCGTCGTAGCGGGAGAAGACCCCGGTCTGGAGGCCCGTACCGGTCGCGGGGTCGAAGTTCTGCATCCATGGGCCACCGCTGCTCCCCGGGGGCTGCGCGCCGGTCATCAGGTCGTTGAGGTAGACCGGGTCGGCCCAGGCGTCGCCCTCGGTGACCATCAGGGTGCGGCCGTCGACGGTGCGCTGGAGTGCCGCGGACACCTTGTTCTTGGCCGGGGCGTAGTAGTTGCGCTCGTTGGCCGTCGGGAAGCCGAACATGAAGGAGTGCTGGGCGCGCGGCTGGTTGAAGGCGATCTGCTGCGCGCCCGTGACCTGGGCGATCGGCCGCGGGTCCTGGGGGTTGGCCACGAGGAGCGCCGCCATGTCGTGGCCCAGCACCCAGTCGGCGCTCGCGCTCCAGGTGCCGGTGACCCACTCGCGGGTCACGCCCCACACCCCGTACGGCGCGACGTCCTTGCCGGGCAGGTCCGTGCTGGTGGTGTGGCGTTGCAGGTTCTTCCCGTCGAACCCGGGGATGAAGACCATGTTGTCGACCAGGATGTTCGCGTTGAACGGGAGGTGGTACCCGACGCAGTGCCCGGCGGTGACCACCACGCTCTGGTTGGCGCTGGTCACCACGTCACCGGAGCAGGCGGAGAGCCCTCGCGCGCCGCTGTCCTGGTCCGTGACCTCCATGAGGATCTTGCCCGCGGTGCGCGCGATGAGCCCCTTCCCCACGGGCCACGGCTTGCTGAGACTGTCCCAGCCGCCCGAGGGCGGAACCGCGTCCTGGTCCTCGTTGTTGAGCGCGGCCTTGGCCATTCTGGCCAGGTTCCAGAACTCCACCTCGGCCTTGAGGTTCTTCTGGTAGTCTGCCCCGCTCGGCACCAGCACGGGCATCTCGACCACGCCGTCGTCGGCCTGTGCCTGGGGTGCCATGGTGAACAGGGTGATCACCAGCCCCAGCACGCCGAGCACGGCCGTGCCGGTACGCCGTGCTCTCGCGCGTCCTGTACATCCCGTGCGTCTCGTGCCTGGTGTCCCGACGTGCATGCCGATCTCCCCTCGAGGGTGGGTACGGAGACGGAGCCGATGCGATGTCGAACTTCAGTGCCACCGCTGTAGAGCCCACCCATGCTGGTGCGTGGTGCGACACACCGTCAATGCGGTGTTGCCGAGTGGCGGGAAACCGGCCGATGCCTACGGGCCCGCCGCTACCGGGTGCGCTGGAAGAGCACGACCGCCGCGGAGTACGGCGCGAGGGTGGTGGGTGCCGGGCCGGAGCGGGTGGTGGGGGAGGTGTCGCCCTGCCGCCAGGTGACGGTGCGGTCGGCGCGGTAGCCGCGAGGGACGGACAGGCGTACGCCCTGGGCGTGCTGCGGGTCCTTGTTGACTACGACGACGGCCAGGGTGCCGTCGGCACGGCGGATCGCGTGCGCGGCCAGGGTGCTGCTGCCGGTGGCCGTGGTGCTCAGCAGGGTGCCGCCGCCCTTGAGTGCGGTGGTGAGCAACTGCATCGTCCAGTACGGGGCGAAGGGGGTGCCGGCAGGCGGTTCGCAGTCCGTCCTGCCCGGCTGGTCCGAGGGGCAGCCGCCGGAGGACAGCAGTCCGAGGTCGCCCCAGCCGCCGTCCGGCGTGGAGTTGGGACCGTTGTAGAGGGCCCACCAGTCCACCGCGGTGGCGCCGTTCTCCAGCAGGGTGAGGTTGTTGTCGATCAGGTGGAGCGCGCCCACCGCGCCCGTCTGCTGCCGGGTCGCGGTCGCGGCACCGGAGTTGGTCTCGCCCGCGACGATGTCGAGGCGGTGGCGGGGGCCGGAGGCGCGGTCGAGATCCGTGCGCAGGGCGCGCAGGGTGGGGCCGATGGCGGCGGTGTCGGCCAGCACGCCCGCGTCGGAGCCAGCGCGGGCGGCGTGGTACCAGTGGATGTCCACGAAGTCGACGGCGTCGGCCAGGCCCGGGGTGCCCAGCACGCCGTCGTCCCACAGCTTGGCGTTCCGGTCGATGCCGGGCCTGTCCGTCCCCGCCGGGTCGTACGGGGCCAGTTCTATGCCGATCCGTATGGCCGGGTCGACGGCCTTCATCGCCTTGGCGTACTCGATGGAGTTGCGGGCGTACGCGGCCGGGGTCCTGTCGGGGTGCGCGTCGGGCTCGACGTACATGCCCGGGGGCCGGGGGTGCCAGCCGTTGAGGTAGGTCTCCTCGCCGATCACCCAGTCGCGGACGCCGTAGTGGTGGGTGCGGTTGGCGTAGCGGACCCAGGCGGCGGCCTCCTGGGGATCGCCCGGCTTGGGGTTCTCCGGGGTGCTGGGCGCGTCCTTGGTGTCGGTCGGGCCCGTGCCGTAGTTCACGTGGACGAGCATTCCGGCGTGGGCGGCCTGCGCGGTCCTCGCGAACTGGTCGAAGGTGAAGCGCGGGGTGAGGTTCTCGAACCCGCCGTTGCCGGGCCCACCGGGGTCGGGGCTGAGCCAGCCGCCGTTGCCGAAGTGGTAGAGGTCGCCGGCGGGACCGGCGTTGAAGGAGAGGGTCCTGATCCCGGCCTTCCTGATGAGCTCGGCGGTGTCGGGCCGGGTCAGGTGAGGGTTCCAGAAGGGCATGTTGGCGCCGATGGCCGTCGGCGAGACGGTGCCGACGGCCGTGCTGCCGACCCTGACATCGGCCCCGGCCGGTACCCCGGCGGCGTCGGCGCCCGGCGCGATGGCCGTCCCGGCCAGGGCCGCGGCAACGGCGGCCAGGGCGATGACGCGCTTCGACATGGTGCAGTCCTCTCACGATCCGGTGATGCAAGATCACTTTCTCGCGGGAGGGACACCGGGCAGCAGAGCCCTGTGTCACCGGTGCGCCCTGACAGATGTCATGAGCGCGGCCCGGTCGGCCAGCGCGCGACGGTAGCGGACCTCCGCCACGGACACCCCGTCGTAGTCGTCCGCCTGGGAACCGCCGTCGGCCGCGTAACCGGCTCGTTCGTAGAAGCGGCGTGCCCCGCTGTTGCCGTCCAGGACCCACAGCAGCACCTGCTCGAAGCCGCGGGCGCGTGCATGGGCGTGCACGGCGTCCAACAGCACGCGGCCGATCCCGGCCCCCGTGAGCGAGGGGCGCACGTACAGGGCGTAGAGCTCACCCGCGGCGGCGTCCGCCGCTCCGGCACCGCGGTACGGCCCGAGGCAGGCCCATCCCACGACTTCCGCCCGGTCGTCGACCGCCACCAGGTCGGTGACGCCTCCTGCCGTTCCCTCCGTCATTTCCGCGAAGTGCTTCCGGCGCCACTCGGTGTCCTCCTCGACCGTCATACGGTCCAGGTAGGACCGGGGCAGCAGTCCGGCATACGCGCTCTTCCAGCCGGTCACGCGTATCACCGATACGGCCGCGACATCGGCCTCCGTCATCGTTCGCACTGACACCATCCGGGCACGGTAACGGAGGTGCTGGGCGCCCTCGCGTCGGCCCGCCCGCGTGAGCCGGGTCTCATCGTGGTCGGCACCTCTTGCCTATGCAACGAGTTGCATAGAGGATCCGGCGTATGGCGCTCGACCACGCGATCCTCGTCTCCCTGCTGGAGAAGCCGGGCTCCGGCTATGAGCTCGCCCGGCGGTTCGACCGGTCCATCGGTTACTTCTGGGCGGCCACCCACCAGCAGATCTACCGCGTTCTCAAGCGGATGGAGAGCGACGGCTGGGTCGAGGCGTGTGAGGTGTCGCAGCACGGCAAGCCGGACAAGAAGCACTATTCGGTTGCTCCTGCCGGGCAAGCCGCACTCTCCGCCTGGCTGCACGAGCCGATCGAGCCCGAGAGCGTCCGGCACGACCTCGCCGTGAAGATCCGGGGCGCCGCCTTCGACGACCCGTCCGATCTCATCCGCCAGGTCGAGCGCTACCAGCAGGCTCATTCCGAGCGGCTGACGCACTACCTCGCCGGGGAGCGGCGCGACTTCACCGGGCCGGAGGCTCCTGCCGAACCGGGCGCCATGCACGAGCTGCAGCATGTCGTGCTGCGCGGCGGCATCGCGTACGAGCGGATGACGCTCGCCTGGCTCGACGACGTGCTCGCCACCCTCCACCGCATCCGCGCCGCCCAGGCCGCCGACGGCCGATCCGACCGCTGACCCGGGACCCCGGACCCCGGACACTGGGCCCCGAAGCACCCCCACCGGCAGTTACCGCGACACCGAACCGTTCACCCCCCGACTCCGAGCCGGAAAGGCGAACCAGCAACCATGGCCGACCCGCTTCTCTTCAACCCGCGCACCTTCGACCCCGCGCACTTCGACCCCGCGCACTTCGACCCCGAGACCCGCAGGCTGCTGCGCGCCACCGTCGACTGGTTCGAGACCCGCGGCAAGCGCAAGCTGATCGAGGACTACCGGTCCCGCGCCTGGCTGGCGGACTTCCTGGAGTTCTCCGCCAAGGAGGGCCTGTTCGCGACGTTCCTCACCCCGTCCGCGGCCGCCGGGGGCCAGTCCGAGGGGCAGGCCAAGGGGCAGTCCCAGGATCAGGGGGACAAGCGCTGGGACACCGCCCGTATCGCCGCCCTCAACGAGATATTCGGCTTCTACGGCCTCGACTACTGGTACGCGTGGCAGGTCACCATCCTCGGCCTCGGCCCGGTCTGGCAGAGCGACAACGCCGCCGCCCGCGCCCGCGCCGCCGAACTGCTCGACCAGGGCGAGGTGTTCGCCTTCGGCCTGTCGGAGAAGACCCACGGCGCCGACATCTACTCGACCGACATGCTGCTCGAACCCGACGGCGAGGGCGGCTTCCGGGCCACCGGCTCCAAGTACTACATCGGCAACGGCAACGCCGCCGGTCTCGTCTCCGTCTTCGGCCGCCGCACCGACGTCGAGGGCCCCGAGGGCTACGTCTTCTTCGCCGCCGACAGCCGCCACGAGGCGTACCACCTGGTGAAGAACGTCGTCGACTCCTCCAAGTACGTCAGCGAGTTCCGCCTGGCCGACTACCCCGTCGCCGCCGAGGACGTCCTGCACACGGGGAAGGCCGCCTTCGACGCCGCACTGAACACCGTCAACGTCGGCAAGTTCAACCTGTGCACCGCCTCCGTGGGCATCTGCGAGCACGCGATGTACGAGGCCGTCACCCACGCGCACAACCGCGTTCTCTACGGCCGCCCCGTCACCGCCTTCCCGCACGTGCGCCGCGAACTGACCGACGCCTACGTCCGGCTCGTCGGCATGAAGCTGTTCAGCGACCGCGCCGTCGACTACTTCCGCACCGCGGGCCCCGACGACCGCCGCTACCTCCTCTTCAACCCCATGACGAAGATGAAGGTGACCACCGAGGGCGAGAAGGTCATCGACCTGATGTGGGACGTGATCGCGGCCAAGGGCTTCGAGAAGGACACCTACTTCGCCCAGGCGGCCTCCGAGATCCGCGGCCTGCCGAAGCTGGAGGGCACGGTCCACGTCAACCTCGCGCTCATCCTGAAGTTCATGCGCAACCACCTGCTGGCCCCCGTCGACTACCCGCCGGTGCCGACGCGGCTCGACGCGGCCGACGACACGTTCCTCTTCCGGCAGGGACCGGCCAGCGGCCTGGGCTCCGTACGCTTCCACGACTGGCGCGCCGCGTACGACGCCTACGCCGAGGTGCCCAACGTCGCCCGCTTCCGGGAACAGGCCGACGCCCTCTGCGAGTTCGTCACCACCGCGGCCCCCGACGAGGAGCAGAGCCGCGACCTCGACCTGCTCCTGGCCGTCGGCCAGCTCTTCGCCCTGGTCGTCCACGGCCAGCTGATCCTGGAACAGGCCGCCCTGACCGGCACCGACAAGGACGTCCTCGACGAGCTGTTCGCCGTCCTCGTCCGCGACTTCTCCTCCTACGCCGTCGAACTGCACGGCAAGGACTCCGCCACCGGCCGGCAGCAGACCTGGGCCCTCGCCGCGGTCCGCCGCCCCGTCGTCGACGCGGCCCGCTCGGCCCGCGTCTGGGAGCGCGTCGAGGCGCTGTCGGGCGCGTACGAGATGGCGCCGTGAACACCACGACGGGCCGCGTGAGATGACGAAGGCCGGTGGGAAACGGCGCACGGACGCGGCCGCTTCCCACCGGCCGGGGCGCGGCCGCTTCCTGCCGGGCGCGGGAGCCCTGCGCACCGTTCGGCACGTGCCGTGCGGGGCCGCGCGCTGTCTATGACAGTGAGTGGTGCCCCGCCGCAGCTTCCGGCGAAGTAGGAGCCGGACCAGAAGTGGCCGCCCCACAGGTATCGGCGGACGTGGCTGTCGTACTCCTTGCGCAGCAGCCGGGGCGGAGACGCCCTTGAGGCTGTTGACCAGCTTCGAGAGCTGCACTTTCGGCGGGTAGTGCACCAGCAGGTGCACGTGATCGTCTTCGCCGTTGAACTGCTTCAGCTCCGCCTCGAAGTCCTCGCGCACCTCTCGCATGGTCTCTTCGCGCCGCGTCAGCATGGCATCAGTGAACGCTTTGCGCCGGTACTTCGTGACGAAAACCAAGTGAACATGCAGGTTGTAGACGACGTGGCGGCCGGTGCGTACATCAGGGCTGGGATTTCAGCGAGGTGACATGAACCAATGATAGGTTGCCTATCGTGAGTCAACTCATCATGGTCAAGCGGCATTTCGGGCATCGCGCCCGGCTTGCGCTGTCGCCTGCCGAGGTGTTGACACTCGACGGCCAGGCGCACGCCGCCCGGACGATGTGGAACCTGCTGCACGACTGTGGACGATGCTCCCCAAGGACAAGCGGTCCTTGGCCTTGGCGGACGCCGCGGTACGGCAGGCCCGCAAGGACCTCGACTGGCTCGGCGCCCTGCCCGCCCAGGCCGCGCAGGCCGTGTTGAAGACGTATTTCCAGTCCTGGCGCAACTGCTGGGACGGCCGCGCCCAAGCGCCCAGCTTCAAGTCCCGCACCCGGTCGGTGATGTCCGTGGACATCCCGCAGGGCCGGGACCTGAACATCGTCCGCGTCCACCGCCGCTGGGGCATGGTCAACATCCCCAAGCTGGGCCGGGTCCGCTTCCACTGGACCAAAGACCTTCCCGTGGGAAAGCAGGCGGACAAGGAGAACCGGATCACCGGCGCCCGTCTGGTCAAGGACGCGTTGGGCTGGCATATCGCCTTCCGTATCCAGACCCTCGAAGCAGCCCCCGGTCCCCGCCGTGGGCCAGAGGTCGGCATCGACGCCGGGGTGAACCTGCCGCTCGCCCTGTCCGACGGCAACCACCAGGACCACGGGCGGCCGCCCCGCCTTCCGGACGGCAAGTCCGACCGGGACAAGTGGCTGACGCCCAAGGAGAAAGCCAGGCTGCTCCGCCTGGAGCGCGAGGCTGCACACCGCAAGACGTTCCGCAAGCCGGGGGAGAGGTCCTCCCGTCACTTGCGGCACACCTACGACCAGATCAAGCAGCTCCGAGCAACAGCCACGCGACGAGCACTCGACTGGCAGCACCAGACGACCACCTACCTCACCCGCGCATACGGTGTGATCGTGGTCGAAGCACTCAACATCACGAACATGGTCAAGTCCGCCCGAGGGACGGTGGACGAGCCGGGAAAGAACGTCAAAGCCAAAGCTGGCCTGAATCGCTCCAACCTCCAAGAGGCGTGGGGCCGCACGGTCACGATGCTGACGTACAAGCTGGAACGGCTGGGCGGTAAGCTGGTCAAGGTCCCCGCCCCGTACACGTCCCAACGCTGCTCGGCATGCGGCTTCATCACACCCGGCAGCCGGGAAGACCAGGCCACGTTCGTGTGCAAGAACCCGGACTGCGGATGGTCGGGCAACGCCGATCACAACGCGGCCCGGAACATCTTGCACCTGTACTGGATCGGCCACGGAACCGTGGTCATCCCGGCTGCTGGAAGAGCAGTCGTCAGGCGCACTCGTGGCGTCCAGCCCGTCGCCGCAAGATAGACAGGGAATCCCCCGGCTTCAGCCGGGGAGAGCTTCAAGAGGTGGTGCTCGCCTTCGTGGCCCTGGGCGAGACGGACCCGCCCGTGCTGCGGCAGAGCACGGATTCACGCAGGTGGGGCACGGAACGGGCACCTGCGTGAAGAGCCTGGATCTGCTCAGCTCGTCCGCCTCCCACCGTGCACCGGTGACAGTGTGCGGGCCCGGAACCGTGCACCGGTGACATACCTCCCGCAGGGCATTGGCCATAGATTTCCCCGTGTCGGCACTCTCTTCGCCGACGCCCACTGAACGGAGACCCGGGTCACCCTGGGGAGTTCGCGACGATCGGCAGGGCCCGGGCCTACGGGGGCGGTCCGGCCCTGCCCGTTCGGGCGCAGGCAGGGCAGGCGAAAACCCCTTGGCCTCCCGGGCGCGGCTGTCTGTACCGTCGCCGACCCCTTTCGATCTCGGACGCCTCCGCCATGCTTCCCCGGAGAAGAATTCGGGGGAATTCGCCATGGCACGCTTCAATACCCGAGGCACCCGAGGCACCCGGGATGCCCGAGACGCCCGGGAAACCCGAGTGTCCAAGGCCGCCGGTCCCGTCTCGCCCGTGACCACCACCGGGCGCACCCGCACCCACCTGGGCGGCAAGGGGCACCTGCGGGACGCGCGCTGGCCCTGGGAGGACTGAGCGCGCCGGGCGCCCCCGCGGGGCCGGGCTCCCACAGGGCTGATGGGCTTAATCGCCCCATAGGGTGAGTGCGGCCAGCTATATGACGAATCGTATTTTGTGGCCCATATGTGATCCTTGCTGCATGGGTACTCAGCTCCGCTCGCTCGTCTCACGCTGGCCGCTCTTCGTGCCGGTACTGGCCGCCGTCGCCCTGGCACTGACCTGGGGGCGGTCGATGAACGCCGGGCTGGTGACCCTTGTGGGCTGCTGTCTGGCGGGGGCCGTGCTCTCCGCCGTGCACCACGCGGAGGTGATCGCCCATCGGGTCGGGGAGCCGTTCGGCTCGCTGGTCCTCGCGCTCGCGGTGACGGTCATCGAGGTGGCGCTGATCGTGACGCTGATGGCCGACGGCGGGGACAAGAGCAGCACCCTGGCCCGTGACACCGTCTTCGCCGCCCTGATGATCACCTGCAACGGGATCGTCGGCCTCTGCCTGCTGGTGGGCGCGCTCAAGCGGCGGGTCGCGGTGTTCAACGCCGAGGGCACGGGAGCCGCCTTCGGCGCGGTCGCCACGCTCGCGGGGCTGAGCCTGGTGCTGCCGACGTTCACCACCAGCACCCCGGGCCCGCAGTTCTCTCCCACGCAGCTCACCTTCGCCGCGCTGGCCGCCCTGATCCTGTACGGCCTGTTCGTGGCGACGCAGACCGTGCGGCACCGCGACTACTTCCTGCCGGTGACGGCCGAGGGCGTGGTCATCGACGTCGACGACCACGCGGACCCGCCCTCGGCACGCACCGCCCTGACCAGCCTGGGCCTGCTCCTCGTCGCCCTGATCGCGGTGGTCGGCCTGGCCAAGGGGGTCTCGCCGGCCATCGAGTCCACGGTGGCCGCGGCGGGGCTGCCCGCCTCGGTCGTCGGTGTCGTCATCGCGCTGCTGGTGCTGCTGCCCGAGTCGATCGCGGCGGTACGGGCCGCGCGCGGCGACCGCGTGCAGACCAGCCTCAACCTGGCGCTGGGCTCCGCCATGGCGAGCATCGGCCTGACCATCCCGGCGGTCGCGGTGGCCTCCGTCTGGCTCGACGGCCCGCTCGTCCTGGGCCTCGGCGCGACCCACATGGTGCTGCTGGCCCTCACCTTCGCCGTCGGCACCCTGACCATCGTCCCGGGCCGCGCGACACCGCTCCAGGGCGGGGTGCACCTCTCGCTCCTGGCGGCGTACGTCGTCCTCGCGGCCAGTCCCTGACGGTTCGTCGGCGCGCGGCGGCACCCTTGCGCCCCGGTCGCGGCCTGTAGTCGGCTACCCCTCATGACGAAAAGGAGCACCACCGCACTGATGGCCGCTCTGGTCGCAGGGGCCCTTCTGGCCGCCGCGCCGATCCCCTCCGCGGGTGCCGCCGGCTCCGGCTCCGGCGGCACACTCCCGGGAATCGACCTCGACACGGTGACGATCCCGGAGCTCCAGGCCCGCATGGCGGACGGCTCGCTGACCTCGTCGGCGCTGACCCGCGCGTACCTGCGGCGCATCAAGGCCGTCGACCCCAAGGTCAACGCGGTCCTCCACACCGACCCGACCGCCCTCCGCCAGGCGGCCGCCAGCGACGCCAGACACCGGCGCGGCCGCGCCCGCGGCCCGCTCGACGGCATCCCCGTCCTGCTCAAGGACAACGTGAACACCCGGGACATACCGACCACGGCCGGGTCCCTGGCCCTGGCCGGGAGCCCGCCGCGCACCGACGCCGCCCTGGTGACCCGGCTGCGGGAGGCAGGGGCGGTGATCCTCGGCAAGACCAACCTGTCCGAGTGGGCGAACTTCCGCTCCACGAAGCCGACATCGGGGTGGTCGGCGGTCGGCGGGCAGACCCGCAATCCGTACGTACTGGACCGGAACCCGTGCGGGTCGTCCGCCGGTTCCGCCGCCGCGATCGCCGCCTCGCTCGCGCAGGTGGCGATCGGCACCGAGACCGACGGCTCCATCGTCTGCCCCGCCGGGATGAACGGGGTGGCCGGCCACAAGCCCAGCCTCGGACTGGTCAGCGGGGAAGGTGTGGTGCCGATCTCCGCCGAGCAGGACACCGCGGGGCCCATGGCCCGTCATGTCGTCGACGCGGCACTCACCCTCGGGGTGCTCAGTGGCGGTGTCACCGCACACCCCGCCCTTCCGGCTGCCCTTCTGGACACGGGTCTGCGCGGGAAACGCATCGGCCTGTGGCGGCTGCCCTCGCTCGGGCCGGAGGTGGACGCCGTGATGACCCGTACGGCGGCCGGGCTGCGCGCCGCGGGGGCCGAGGTCGTCGAGGTGGCGCTCCCGTACCAGCAGCGGCTCGCCGAGCTCGAATTCCCGGCGCTCCTCAGCGAGTTCCACCGGGACATCGACGCCTACCTCGCCACGCGCGGCGGCCCCCGCGACCTCGCCGCGCTGATCGAGTTCAACCGGACCCACCCCGCGGAGCGCACCTGCTTCGCCGGTCAGGAACTCTTCGAGCAGGCCCTCGCCGCGCCCCCCACCACCGACCCGGCGTACCGGGCCATGCGCGCCGAGCTGAAGAGCCTGTCACGGCGCTCCATCGACGAGACCATGGCCGCCCACCGGCTGGACGCCATCGCCGCGCCGACGAACCCGCCCGCCTGGACCACGGACTGCGCGCGGGGCGACAACGACGTCATCCCGTCCTCCACCCCCGCGGCCGTGGCGGGCTACCCCTCGCTGTCGGTCCCCGCCGGCTTCGTGAACGAACTCCCCGTCGGCCTCCTGCTGATGGCCGGTGACCGCCAGGACGCCCGCCTGCTGTCCCTGGGGGCCGCCGTGGAACACCGGCTGAACGCCCGGCGGTCCCCGCGCTACTTGCCGACGACGACGCCGACGACGCCGACGACGGGGCCCGGCGGCTCGCGCTGAGCCGGTGAGCACCTCCGGCCCCGGCCGCGCTTCCCTTCTCGCAGGCCGTGTCCTCCTGCCGCCCGGTCCCGTTAGGCACCGGGTGCCCTCTACCGGGCGCTCTTTACCCTAGGGGAGGGAGAACAGGCAGGTGGAGGACTCGTCAGGCAGTAAACAGGCCCGGCGCAGGCTGTGGGGGAGTCCCCGGGCACAGGGCCCGGCGCCGCTGTCGGAGAGCGAGAAGCTGCTCTTCTCGGGCGCGCTGCGGTACGACAAGAAGTGGGCCGTCTACGAGGACCCGCTGCTGCGGATGTCCCTGTGGTCGATGGCCAAGCAGTTCCCGTCGATGCTCGCCACCGTGTGCACGGTGGCGTGGCGGGTGGACCGGCTGGCGCTGCTGGTGGTGTTCGGGGCGAATCTCGCGGCCGGGCTGATGACGGCGTTCGGGCTGGTGGCCACCAACCAGGTGCTGGTGCACCTGTTCGCGGAGGGGCCCACCGCGGACCGGCTCCAACAGGCGCTCCCGGCGCTCGTCACCACCGGGGCGGTGTCCGCCGTGTCGGTCGGTCTCGGCTGCTTCTCGGTGCGGTACGCGGGCCGCCTGTACCCGAAGATCGAGCTGGAATACACGGCCCGTTACTACCGGGGCATGGCCCGGTGCGAGATGGCGGCACTGGAGAACAAGGACGTCTACCGCGTACTGGCCGCGGGCCGGTACGGCACCGACTCCGTCAAGCGCATGCTGCGGTACGCGGTGGACATCCTCCACGACCTCGTCGGGTTCGCCGCCTCCGCCGTGGTCCTCGGGTTCCTCAACCCGGCGCTCGTGGCCGCGCTCGCGCTGATCGCGGTGCCGCGCTGGCTGGCCGCCGTGGCGGTGGTGCGCCGGGCGTACGCGTCGATGCACGTGTGGCTGGACCACACGCGGGCGGTGGAGACGATCACCTACCCGATCACGCGGGCGGACGTGAGCGCCGAGGTACGGGTGCACGGCGCGGGGAAGTTGCTGATGGACGCGCACGCCGACATGGCCCGTACGGCGTGCCGGGAGAAGGAGCGGCTGGCGAAGGCCGAGGCGACGACCGAGCTGGTGGGGGCCGCTTCCTCCGGTATGGCCCGGCTGGTGGCCTACGGGCTGCTGTGGTGGCTGCTGACCACCGGCGGCATGCCGCTCGCGGCCGCCGGTACCGCCGTCATCGCCATCCGCACCTCCACCGGCTATCTCGCGGCGCTCGTCATGCAGTTCAACCACATGGTCGAGGAGTCCATGTACCTCGGCGACCTCGACGAGGCGTGCGCGCTCACCGCCGAGCACGCCATCCCCGCGGGCGGCCGGCCCGTCCCGGAGGGCGGCTTCGACGTGGTCCTCGACCGGGTGACCTTCCGGTACCCGAACGCGGAGGAGGCCACGCTGGAGTGTGTGTCGCTGACGATCCCCCGGGGCAAGGTGGTCGCCCTGGTGGGGGAGAACGGGTCGGGGAAGACGACCCTGTCCAACCTTGTCGCCGGGCTCTACCTGCCGACCGAGGGCACGCTCTCCTTCGGTGGCGTCGACGTCCGCGAGGCCGACCGGGACACGGTCTTCGACCAGATCGCCGTGCTGTCCCAGGAGATCGCGCACTGGCCCATGACGGTGCGGGCGAACATCCACATCGGACGGCCCACCGTCCCGCGCCCCGACATCCAGCAGCGGGCCGAGCGAGCGGCCGCCGCGGCCGACGTCACCGGCGTCGTCGAGGACCTGGCCGACGGCTGGGACAGCATCGCCGTCAAGGGCTTCGAGCGCAGCGTCAAGCTGTCCGGCGGGCAGTGGCAGAAGCTCGCCACCGCCCGCGCCCTCTACCGCGCCGCGCCGCTGCTGATCGTGGACGAGCCGACGGCCGCCCTCGATCCGAAGAAGGAGATCGAGGCCTTCCAGAGCCTCCGCGAGCTGACGGACGACGGCACCACCGTCCTGATGATCACGCACCGGCTCGCCGCGACCGCCACCGCCGACCTCATCCACGTCCTGCGCAAGGGACGCCTGATCGAGTCGGGCACGCACGCCGATCTGATGGCCATCGACGGCGGCCACTACCGCGAGATGTACGAGCTCCAGGCCGCCCAGTACACCCCCGTGGTGCCCGGGCCCAGGAAGGAGCCCAGGAAGGGACCCAGGGAGGAGGAGACCGCCGACGCGGGATGACGGCACGGTCCGCCCGGGAGGTGGCCGTGTGCCGCCGCCCGGGCGCGGTCAGGCGCCGCCGTTCCGCCGCACCGCGACCATCGCCACGTCGTCGTTGAGCGGACCGCCGACGTAGGCCACCAGGTCCGCGGACAGGCTCTGCAGGAACACTTCCGGGCCGAGGCCGGCCAGAGCCGCCGCCCGCTCCGCGAGCGGGTAGAACACCCCGTCGTGATCACGGGCCTCGCTGACGCCGTCCGTGTACAGCAGCAGGAGGTCGCCGACGCGGAAGTCGAACGTCGCGGCCTCGTAGCCGGTGTCGGACAGGTCGCCGAGACCGAGCGGCGGGGCGGGCCGGGGGACGTCCAGCGGCACGGCGCCGGCGCCGCCCTGCCGCAGCAGCAGCGGGGACGGGTGCCCGCAGTTGATCAGGTGGAGGACCTCCCGGCCGTCCGGGATGTCGAGCACGGCGGCGGTCACGAAGCGCTCCCCGACGTCCTCCCGGTCCTCGGAGAACTCCACGAGGCCCCAGCAGATGCCGCCCTCCAGGTAGGCGACGAGCGCGGCCAGCGGCGCGTGACGGTGGGCCGCGGCACGGAAGGCACCCATGAGCAGCGCGCTGTCGCTGAGGGAGGCCAGCCCCTTGCCCTGGACGTCGCCGATGATCAGCCGGGTGCCGTCCGGGGTGCGGGCCAGGGCGTACAGGTCGCCCCCGACGTGGGCGTGGGCCTCGGCGGCCTGGTAGCGGGAGTCGACCTCCAGCGGCCCGGCGCGCCGCGGCAGTGGCCGCAGCAGCACGTTCTGCGCGGCCTCGGACACCCGGCGCACCGAGGCGAGCTCCCGCTTGCGGGACTCGCGGAAGTAGGTGAAGGCCATCAGGAACACCGACAGCACGGCCAGGGACACCGACTGCATCTGGATGTTCGACGAGTCGAAGGTGTCCCTCTCCGCCCCGATGATCAGCTGGGTCACCACGGACAGGCCCCCGATCGCCCCGGTGAGACCGGGACCGGCGAAGGAGGCGGTGACCGCGGGCGCGATGACCAGCAGGGGGCCCAGGTGGATGTCGGGCGGCGACGTGATGTCGACCGCCGCGATGATGGCCATCAGCGCCACGGGCAGCGCGACCATGGCCGCGCCCGGCCTCCGGCCCCGCAGCCGTGTGGAGGGGTGCCGGAAGCGCATACCTCCTGCTTACACCCGGTCCCCCCGGCGCGCACGCCTGACCGGCCACGACGGGGCCGTCACGGTGGTCCGGGCAGCCGCGCGCCGGTCTCGGTACGGGCGGTGGCTGCCGGGCGCGAACACCACCACGCACGATCCAGACCGCCCTCGGCACGACTCCGGGTGCCTGCCGGCGGACCTTCGGCGAGAAGCGACGGGCGAGCAGCGGGTGATCTCCGCGCCGACCGATGCGAACTTCCGGGCAAGAGGCCCATATCCGGAATAACAGTACATCGTTAGGTGTGGCGGAGGCATCACGCAGGTTCTGTCGAAAGGGAATCCATGAGCCCTGTTGTCCAATCCCCGCCCGGCGTCGGCGAACTGCGGTACGCCGCGGACCTCACGCTCGCCGACGTGGACGCCCTGGAGGCGTTCCTGACGTCCCGGACCGACGAAGCGCGGCGCGCCCACGGTTTCGGGAACGGCGTGCACTGCACCGTCGTGTCCTTCCAGCACGCCCTCTTCCTGCTGTGCCGGGAACTCCGGGACGTGTTCGAGTGCGACGACGGATCGCGCGGAGCGCTGCGCGCCAAGTTCCGCCTGTGGAACCAGCTGTGCGGCATCGCGGCCTGCTGGGCCGAGACCGACGGCTACGACAGGGCCCGTTGGCGGCGAGCCGACTACTACGACGCGGCCAAGGAGACCGAAGTACTGGAACACCGGCGCAAGCGGCTGCGCTGGAGCGCGTCGCGGCCGTGCCACTGGCGCGTGCCGTTCCGCGGCACGGCTGACGAGCCGCGGACGTGGACGGTCAGCGGCGGCGCCCGCGACGAGGACACAGGCCACTGCGCGCCATGAAGATCCTCCCTTGCCGCACGGGACCGGCGTGACCAGTGGCCATGTCCCTCCGGCCGCGGGCCGGTCGGGCCGGTCGGGCCGCTCAGGCCACCGTTCGGCGCTTGCGCAGGGCTTGTACGGCGAGCACCGCGGCGCCGAGCGGCATCAGCACCGCCGCCGTGAACGGCAGCCACGGCGTGCCCTCGCCCCGGGACCAGCCGACGATCAGGCCCGCCCACAGCACGGCGACGGCGGGGAGCACCAGCCAGTTCGAGACGGTTCCGGTCCGGGCGGCCGCGCGGTCCCTGCCGTACGCCCTGAGCACCTCGCCCACGGCGGTGGGGAGCATGATCAGCAGGAAGGCCGTCATGGCCCAGTCCAGCTCCTCGCCGCGGACCGCGTCCACGACGACGCTCACGGCCGCGAAGCCGATCGCGACGGCGAAGGCCCAGGCGATGCTCTTGCCCTTCTTCGTCATGGGGAGAGCATATGCAGGCCGGATGACCGGCCCGCACGTGAGTGATCCCTATTCACCCCCGGTCCCGGGCGCGGGCGCGGTCGCGCCGACCGCCGTCACCGCCGTCACAACTCGCGGCGCATGCAGCCGCGAGGCCAGCGGTCGAGGCCGTGGGCCGCTTCCGCCGCGCGGATCTCGCGCAGCCCGGGAGTGATCTCGGCGTCCTCCAGCCACCGGAAGCCGCGGCGCCCGTAGTACGGGCCGTTCCAGGGGACGTCGGTGAATGTGGTCAGCGTCAGCGCCGCGGCCCCCTGCTTCCTCGCCCACGCCCCGACGTGGTCGACGAGGCCGGCGCCGACGCCCCTGCCGGAGTGCGACGGGTCCACGGAGACCTGCTCGATGTGCGCGCAGCCGTCGACGAGTTCGACGATGACATAGCCCACCGGGACGTCCTGCTCGTCCACATGGACCCAGGCGCGGCCGTCCCCGATGAATTCTTCCAGGAGTTCCGGCGCCGGTGGCTCGTCCTCCGCGACGGCCGTCATGCCGAGGCCGGCGAACAGCCGTCCCGCGGCCCGTTCGATGTCCTGGAGGCGGGGGATGTCTTCTCTTTCGGAATCCTGGCGAACAAGGCTGAGAGTGCCGGTCGCCTCGTGGTCCCGGTGGACGCGCGCAACACCTCCCGCACGTACCTGTCCTGCGGGCACGTCGCGAAGGAGAACCGCGCCACCCAAGCGAAGTTCCAGTGCGTCAGATGCGGGTTCGCGGCCAACGCGGACCACGTCGGCGCGGTGAACGTGCTCAACAGGGCCGGGCTGGTCCTCTGCGACGTGGCCTAGCCACCGACACAGGAAGCCCGCGCGTTTACGCGTGGGTGGAGTCACGTCGGACACACTCTCCTGTCCCGGGCCGGCCGTCGTCCTCGTGCGGAACGTAGCACCGTTGTACGGCACAGGCTCCTGAATTCGGGTGAAGGCGGCCGGACCCGTGCGGGTGCGACCGGTCAGCCGGAGACCGCGTCCAGCAGCACGCGCAGCGACTCGTCGGCGAGGTACCGGGCGCGCGGTGCCGGGACCAGGCCGTCGACGTGGCTGAAGTTCCAGGCGAGGCCGCCGTGGCTGGTGTTGGCGGTCGCCACGACAGCGCCCGTCACCGAGATGGCGGCGACGAGCTGGGTGTCCGAGACGCGCCAGGGACCCAGCCGGTCGGGGACGTCGTAGCGGTCGATGTTGGACAGGCACAGGTTGAGCGGCCCCTGCTCGTCCATGTGGCGCATGAAGGCCTCGCCCTCCGCGAAGGTCTTCGGCCCGGACCGGTCCCAGAGGGTGAGCATGGTCAGGTGCTCCTCGCGCTTCCGGCGGTCCGCCAGGTCCTGGCCGACGGCGCGGGCCATGGGCCACAGGCCGGCACCGGGCTCGTAGCGGACCCGGGACGCGAGGGTGGACGCGTAGCTCCCGGCGTCCTCGTAGGAGACGGCTGTCTCCAGCTCCCGGCGGAAGTCGACGGGGGAGCCGATCGAGAAATACGCCGTCTCCGCCGTTTCCGCCTCGTGGGCGACGGCGGTCACCATCGCGGCGGCCAGGGCTCCGTGGACGGTGGTGCCGTGCTGCTTGCAGGCCCGCGTCAGGCGCTCCAGCTGGTCCGCGGTCAGCGAGCGGTGCACCATCCGGGTGCGTCGCTGCGCGAAGGGCACCGCCCGGCTGGGGAGGATACGCCGGGGCCGCAGCCGCCGGGCCTCCTGCTCATCCAGCCGGAGGAGTTCCCCGAGAGCGGCGGCGCCCTCGGGACCGCGGTGCCGGGCCGGGAGGAGGTCCTCCGCGGCGGCCAGCGCGGGGCGTGACGCGCGCGTCGGCTGCCCGCCCGCGGCCAGTTGCGCGGCGATCGTGAGCAGCTCCGTGAGCAGGGACAGCCCCGTCATGCCGTCGGCGACACAGTGGGAGGCCGCGAGGAGCAGGTCGTGGACGGCCTCGGGGTGCCCGGCGCCCGCCGCCCGCGTGATCAGGGTCGCGCGCAGCAGCGGGCCGGTGTGCCAGTCGAGGTGCTCCGCGAACTCGTGCTCGTTGGTCTCGCGCTCCCACCGGCTGTCCGCCTCGGGGTCGTCGGGCGCCACCTCGACGTGGCGCAGCGGTATCGGCGTGTCCACGGGCCGGAAGGCGGGCCGCTCCCCGTTCTCGTCACCCGTGATGGCCACGCGCAGCAGCGGGTGCCGGGCCTGGAGGACGTCCAGCGCGCGGCGCAGCAGCTCCGGTGGCAGGTCGCCGTGGACACGGGTACGGACGAGGCCGCTCAGCGGCGACGTGCGGTCGGCCGTCCAGTACCAACGCTCCACCGGGCTGAGCGCGCGCCGCAGGTGGGTGTTGGTGCCGGTGCCGGTGTTGGTGTTGGTGTCGGCGGTCGGCCCGGGGTGCTGCTGTGTCATGACGTCGGTTCTCCTCGGGGGACGGGAGGGGCGCAGGGCCCGTTCATGATCGACATCATGTCCGCCTGGGGG
>NZ_JAINFC010000569.1 GCF_020740835.1 Streptomyces sp. UNOC14_S4 | reverse complement strand
GTCGGTGGGTTCGGTGGGTTCGGTGGGTTCGGCGGGCCTCTCCGCCGCGCCGCCCCACGGGGATCCGTTGCTCTCGGTCATGCCCCCATTCTGTGCCGCCGGGCCCGGCCGGACCGGGCCCCTGCGGCCAGGGTCAGGGCCAGGGCCAGGGTCAGGGACGGCCGGGCGGCCGGATCCGCGCCGCGATGCCGTCGCAGAGCAGCCGCACGCTCTGGACGAATTTCTCGTCCAGGTCCTGGGCCGAGGCCGACGCCGAGGCCACCGTCATCGGAAAGCGTTCGTGAATTTCGGCGACGGCCTGGGGGGTGACGGGCACGGCGGGCGGGTCGCCCTGCTCCTGCAGGACGAATCCAGTGATGTGGCTGAGCAGCGCGTCGGCGGCGACCCCGCGCTGTTCCTCGGGCACTCCGGCGTCCATCAGGGTCTGCAGCAGCCGCTCCATCAACGACAGGGCCCCGGTGCTGAGCACCTTCGGGCTGTCGGCGAACAGGGCGGCGCCACCTGGGTGTTGCCGGATGCTGTGGCGCAGGGCGACGGCCTGGGCCTCCACCCGGTCCTCCCAACCGGTCTGCTCGGGCAGGGCCGTGAGCGCGGCCGTGCCCGCTTCGTAGGCCTGGCGGGCCAGCCGGTCCGCCATCAGCTGGAGCAGGGCGCTCTTGCTGGGCACGTGGTAGTAGAGGCTCCCGGCGTGCGCGCCGAGTCGTTCAGCCACTTTGCGCATGGACAGCCCGTGATAGCCCGATTCGGCGAACACAGTCATGCCCGCGTCGATGATCCGGTCCGCGGTCAGCTTCATGGGGACAAGTTTATCCACAGGTTTCAAACACTGTTTGAATCCGGCCGCCGCTACCGCTAATGTCGCTGTCATCGCAGCTCGGGCAAGCCGGGCAAGCCGAACAGGGGGATGGGGGCGGCGATGGGCGCGCTGGTGTTCAACGTGACCACGGCGGGGCTGATGGTGCTGATGTTCAAGGCCGGTATGGCCCTGATCGGGCCGGACACCGTGGCCGGGCGCCGCCCGCCCTGGGTCGCGGCCGGGCTGGCCGTGCTCGCGATCGGCGCGGTGGTGACACAGCTATGCTGGTCGGGGGCGATGGACGCCTTCGACGACGACCCGAGCAAGTCGGGCTGGTGGCGCGTGGTCACCGCGGTCTTCATGCAGAACGGCGGCCTCTTCGGGGCGGTGTGGAACATCGCCACCCTTGTGGTCGTCGCCGCGCTCGCCGAGTGGTTCTGGGGCGCGCCCCTGACGGTGGGCCTGTTCGCCGCGGGCATTCTCCTGCCGCAGCGCATAGACGCCCTCTTCGGGGAGTCCGACCGCGCCACCGCCGATCCCCGTAACTTCGCCGGGAGCTCGGGCGCCACCTACTTCCTCGCCGCGACCCTGGCCGCCGCACTCCTGCTGCGCGCCGGTGCTCGCGGCGGCGCCCCGAAGGAGCGGCTGCTCGCGCTCGCCGTGCCCGTCGCCGGCCTGGCCCTGTGGTTCGCCCAGGCCAACGGGCACGGATTGGTGGCGGTGTACGGCTTCGCCCTCGGCGCCCTGGTCCGGGTCCTGGCCCGCCCGGTCGTCCGTTCCGACCGGGACCTCCGGCGTCCCCCGCGGACGACCATGGCCTCGCTGACGGCCCTCGTCGGCCGACGGCCCCGCCAGGCCGGTTAGGGAACCGGTCGGAGAAGAGCCGGGGAAGAACGGCACCGACATCCCCGGGCTCCGCACCGTTCCTAGCGATGTTGGCCGGTGTTGGCCGGGTTATCGCAATCCGGATCAGTGTTGTGGTCCGGTGGCCTCGCGGACGGTCTTCGAGGCCGGGGTGGCACGAGGGGTTCACGTCGGCGCGGCCGGGTCTTGTCACCCTGGTGGGGTGTGCCTGTCGTCCTGGGTGGGCTCGTGGTCCCGTGCGGTCCGGGTCCGGGTACGGTCTGGCCGGTAGCTCTCCGTCCCGCCATCCTCTGGTGGTGGGCGGTCACACCTGGCCGACGCCGGATCCGGTGTCCCAGGCCGCGTCTGCCGATCGCCACGGCGGCACCGTGATGCCGTGTGACGACCGTGGTCGGTGATTGCTGCTGGAGCGGGGTCCGCCAGTGGCGGGTGCCCCAGCGGGAGGTGTACGCCGGGTCGACGGCGACGACGACGAGCCCGGCGTGGTGGGCCATGCCACGCAGGCGTTCGCGGAGGCGTGCGGTGGGGATGCCCGCGACGGTGCGGCGGAAGGTCTTGCCACGCTTTCCCCGGCCGAGTGTCTCGCGGCCGGTGGCGCGGGCGTCGTCGAAGCCGAGATTCTCGATCACGATCCCCGCGCACCCCCGCTCGCGGGCGAAAGTGGTCAGCTGCGTGATGGCCTGGCGCAGGCGGCCGTCACGTGTGGCACTGGTGCCGGTCAGCTCCAGCGGGACGGTCAGCGGCTGGCCAGTGGGGTTGCCGTGAGGGTCGAGGACGACCGCGGCGAGGTGGTCGGCGTTGAGGTCGACGCCCAGCAGCCGCGCGCCCGTGTCCTTGAGGCCCTGTGGTGAAGGAAGGGGGGTGGTGTCGGTGGACCA
Organism: Streptomyces sp. UNOC14_S4; assembly: GCF_020740835.1. Lineage (GTDB taxonomy): Bacteria > Actinomycetota > Actinomycetes > Streptomycetales > Streptomycetaceae > Streptomyces. Next base: position 2,071 of record NZ_JAINFC010000569.1, on the reverse strand, counting down.
GGATGCGTCCAGGTACCAGCGGTCCCGTACCGGGTCGAGGGTGATGTCGTAGCGCACGGCCTGGTGCACCGTGACACGGTCGAGCCACTCCTCACGCCGGTGGTGGAAAGCGACCGTGCACGCCAGCCGATACCGACCCCGCGGAGCGTTGGCCAAATACCGCAACGGCCCGGGAAGGACAAGGGTGACCGAGCCGTCGTCAGGGCTGACGGTGATCGTGTAATTTCCGAACGGCGCGCCACTCTCACCGTCGGCGGTCAGGAACAGCCGCGCGGCTTCCCACCGTTGCCGCCACTGCGCCTCGGTCAGCCCGGCCTGCTCCAGGCTGTGCCGCGCCTTCAGCAGCCGCCGCCCGCCCACCACAATGCCGGGGCGGCCCTGTTCGATCCGCTTCTCGGTGCGGGCCAGCCGGAGCCGAAGAGCACGCAGGCGCCGCTGCTTCTGGAACCGCTCATTCTGGTCCGAGTAACCGCGAACTCTGCCCGAGCGTCCCCCGGCAGGCGCGGCCAGCCGCTGTTCGATGACTCTGATCGCGCGGCGCAGGTGGGCGCGTTCGTCGTGGAGGCAGCGCAGGGAGAGCTGGTACTGGTCCTCGCTGGTACGGGTCATGGCCCCGGCCCACCGCGAGGACGAGCCCGCCGTCAGCCCACGCTTGCGCTCAGCCCGCCGCGCATCCCTGCCTTTGACGTTGCCGAGGGACACACGACCGGCCAGATCGGTGCGCTGCAGGCGCCCGTTGTGCTCACCGACCAGCCGCAGCACCCCGGCATCAGCAGCCGTCACCCGCAAACGGTCCCGGATCCGCGCACCCGACGGCGCGGCAACAGTGAACGGCGCGGCAATCACCCGCAGCCCACGACGCCCGCCAGACCGATGAGTCACCGGCATGCCACACCCCCTCCCTAGCGCACACCCAACCGATAACCGAAATCCTATGCATAGGCGCCTCTGCCTCACATCACTCACACGAGCGACAACATGACTGGCAACGGCCTATAACCGAAACAACAGTTGCCCACCCGTCGTGTTCTACGCCCTGGCGGACGGCAGCCGCTACGTCCACTTCGGCGTACGGGCCACGGCCAAGTCCGGGTGACCACGGCCGACGGGTTTCCCCGGCCGACGAGCCCCCTCGGCCGACCGGCCGGTCCGGTGCCGTCAGCTCGGCCGGTAGTAGGCATCCATGGGGACGCGTGCCTCGTCGAACAGCGCCGGGCCGTCCTGTGCCACGGACGGCCAGTCGCCCGACTGCGGGTTGAGTTCGACGAGCTGCTCGGTGGAGAGCGCGTAGACCACCCGGCCGATGCCGGAGCGGACGATGCCGCCGCCGCACATGCCGCACGGCTGGCAGCTGGTGTACATGGTGGTGCGGGCGGCCGTGTCCGCGTCCAGCTCGCGGGCCGCCCACCGGGCCAGCTTCAGCTCCGGGTGGGCGGTGATGTCGTCGTCCCGCCGGACCGTGTTGTGCGCCTCGGCGAGGACCGCCCCGTCCGGCCCGGCCAGCAGCGAGCCGTACGGCGCGTCCCCCAGCTCCACCGCGCGCGCCGCGATACCGATGGCGCGGCGCAGCAGCGCCTCGTCAGCAGATGTGATCATGACGCCATCCTCCACCGCTCGGCCACTGCCGTGAGCGCCCGCCACATGGCCTCGGGCCGACAGGCCAGGGCCGGGTCCCCGTGGTACGGGTCCAGCACCACCGTCTCGGCACCGAGCCCGCGAAGCTCCTCCAGATCACCCACGATCTGCTCCAGATCCCCGACACCGGCGGGCCGTTCAGCCCCCTCGGCCCGGTCGTTCCCCGCGCCCGGAACGACCGGGGCGTCGGTCAGCCGCAGCGCGATCCGTGGCGCGAACCCCGGCAACGCGTTGTCCGCGAGGACCGCCCGCATCCGCGCCACCGGAAGCCGCAGCGGATGCCAGGCGTCACCGAACCGGACCGCCCGCCGGATCGCCGCCGGGCTGTGCCCGCCGACCCACACCGCGGGCGCGGTACCGCCCTCCGCCCGCCAGGTCTCCCGCACCACACCCAGGTACTCGTCGGTCAGCCGGCCCCGCGCGCCGAACGGCACCC
>NZ_JAINFC010000568.1 GCF_020740835.1 Streptomyces sp. UNOC14_S4 | reverse complement strand
GTCTCATGAAGACGACGAGCCACACCGCCACCGCCCCCACCGTCGACGGGCTCATCACCGCCGTACGGGCGGGTGAGCACGGCCCGCTCCCCGCGGACCTCGTGGCCACCAGCGTGTTCTGGGTCCACCACGGCACCCGGCTGGCGGGTGGCGACACCACCTATCTCAACCAGTACGTCCTCGTACGGCTCGGCGGCTCCTTCGGCGGCTGCGCGTTCGAGGCGGGCCAACTCGACCCGGCGATCTGCCGCGACTTCTCGGGCGTCTCCCTCGACGTCCTGCTGCGCGCCGCGCCGCTGCCACTGCGGATCGCCGCCCTCGACGCCTACCTCTCCGAGATACGGCCGCACCGGACGGCCGCGGACCGCGCGGAGGCCGAGGCGGTCCTCCTCCCCGCGGGCACCCCGGAGGCCAGGGCGCGGGCGCGGGACGCGACTGTCGCCGGGCTGCTGGACATCGAGGAGGGCACCCGCGTGGGCCTCATCGGCGTGGTCAACCCGCTGGTCGCCGCCATCCGCGAGCGCGGCGGCACGCCACTGCCCTGCGACTTCAACCTGCGGACCACCCAGTGGGGCGACCCGGTGACCGACGACATGCACGAGGTGCTCGACCGCGCCGAGGCCGTCGTCGCCACCGGGATGACCCTCGGCAACGGCTCGTTCGACACGATCCTCGAACGCTGCCGGACCCGTGGCATCCCCCTGATCGTCTACGCGCAGACGGGCAGCGCCGTGGCACGGGCTTTCCTCGGCGACGGGGTGACCGCGCTGTCCGCCGAGCCGTTCCCGTTCTCGCAGTTCAGCGCCGAGCCGACCGCCCTGTACCGCTACCGGGCCGCGAGCGGCTCGTGACACCGGCCACCCACAGGACCGTGTCCGGCACCGGGCACGCGCCCTGTCACCACGGCGAGATCCTCCAGGGCGTCTTCCTCGACTCCGCCGGGCGCCGGTGCGCCGCTCTGGTCACCCTCCCCATGAGCGGGCCGGGCTCCCATGCCACGTTCACGGCGGACCCCGGCGCCCCGCCGCGGGACCTGACCGTCTTCCCGCCCGGCCGTACGAAGGCCCTGCGCGCCGCGTCCCTCACCGCCGAGGAGTGCGCACGGCGGCGCGGGACGGCCCCGTGCGGCGGGGTGCTGACCCTCACCGGCGACATCCCCGTGGGCCTGGGCATGGGCAGTTCCACCAGTGACGTCATCGCCGTCGTCCGGGCGGTCGCCGACGCCTTCGGCACCGCGCTGCCGCCGGACGCGGTAGCCCGGCTGGCGGTACGCGCCGAGCTGGCCTCCGACCCGCTGATGCTCGACGGCCGCCCGGTGCTGTTCGCCCAGCGCGAGGGCCGGGTCCTGGAGGTCCTGGGCCCGGCCCTGCCACCGGCCGTCGTCGTGGGCTGCGCGCTGGGCGGCCCCGTCGACACGCTGTCCCTGCCCGCACAGTCCCATGGCGAGAAGGACGTTCGGGCGTACGCGCGGCTGCTCGCGCTGCTGCGGCGGGCCGTGGCCGAGGGCGACACCGGGCTGCTCGGCCACGTCGCGACCGCCAGCGCGCGACGCGCCCAACGGGTGCTGCGACACGAGAAGTTCGACACCCTCACGGACATCGCCGACCACGTGGGCGCCGTCGGCGTGCAGATCGCGCACAGCGGGACGGTGGCAGGGCTGCTCTTCTCCCCCACGGCACCCGGCCTGCGGCACCGGCTGCGGCAGTGCGCCCGCGCCCTGGACTCCAACGGCATCCCCGTCACCCGCACCTTCACGACCTCGACCACTGTCAAGGAGCCCCCGGAATGGACCAGCACTTCGCGGAATCCGTCGGCCGCCCCGACCTCGTACGCCTCGACGACCGGCTCGTCTGCCTGCGCTTCGAGACCATGAAGGCCGTCTCCGCGCTGGCGGCGGTACGACACCTCCTCGACACCGGGGCCGTACGGCGCGGCGACACCCTCCTCGACAGCTCCAGCGGCATCTACGGCTACGCCCTCGCCCTGGCCTGCCACCGCTACGGCATGCGCTGCCACATCGTCGGCTCGACGACCGTCGACCGCACGCTGCGCACCCAGCTCGCCGTGCTCGGTGTGGAGTTCGAGCAGATGGCACCCTGCGCCGATCTCAAGCTCGACCAGAAGCGCCGCGTCGCGCGCATCCACGAGATCCTGGCGGAGCGCCCCGGCCACCACTGGATGCGGCAGTACCACGACGACATCCACTACCTCGGCTACCGCTCCGTCGCCCGGCGCGTCCGCGAGGAGACCGGCACCGACCGCCTCACACTCGTCGGCGGCGTGGGCTCCGGCGCCTCCACCGGAGCCCTCGCCCGCTACCTGCGCGAGGACTCACCCGACGTCGACCTCGTCGGCGTACAGCCCTACGGCAGCGTCACCTTCGGCAGCGAGCACGTCAGCGACCCGGAGATCATCATCGCGGGCATCGGCAGCTCGATCCCCTTCGGCAACGTCGCGCACGAGCTGTACGACACCGTGCACTGGCTCTCCTTCGAGGCAGCGCGCTCGGGCTCCGTCGACCTGCTCCGCCGCCACGCGGTCTTCGCGGGCCTCTCCACGGGCGCCGCCTACCTCACGGCCCGCTGGGAGCGCGACCGGTCCCCCGACCGCACGGTGGTCTTCGTCGCGGCCGACACCGGCCACCGCTACGTCGACACGGTCTTCGCCCACCACGCGGAGGCGACCCCCGTGGACCGGCTCGCACCCCGCGAGGTGTCGGCACCGGAGGAACTCGCGCTGCCGTGGTCCCGCATGCGCTGGCACCGACGGCCCGCACCGGGGGCTGCGGAAGCTGTGGGGAGGGGCATGCGGTGACGGCATGCGCAGGCTGGTGTACTGACACCAGGTCCGCCGTAGCGCGAAGCGATCTTGAAGTTACGTTCAGTCAATATTTTTGTAGGACCGGCTGGACGTACGCGACACCCGTGACGGCATAACAGGTGAGAGCTACCGATGCTCTTCCGGGTGGTGGGGGAGGGGACAACCCGGAACGACTCGACACCGAGGAAACCTGTGATCGTGTTCGACGGCACCGCGCCGCCCGAGCGCCTGGTGGGGGAAAACGCCTCCCTCAGGCGAACACAGCAGCACAACGAGCACCACACCATGCTGCCCCGCCCCGCGCGGGTACCGGCATGAGTGCCAAAAACACCGTGCTGCGCACGGCCACACCGGAGCACCAGTCAGTGGTCTACGAGTCCTTCGTCCTGCGCAAGCGCGACGGGTACGTCAAGTGGGCCCTCTGGCAGCTGCACTCGATGGAGGACGCCCGTGACGCTGCCAACGAAGCCCTGTTCCGGCTCTATCTGAGGTGGGACGACGCCCTGGCCAGTGCCAGTGCCGACGCCTACGGTTTCAAGATCCTCAGGGACACCGTCGTCGACATGCTCCGTAAACGCGACCGGCGCCCCTCCACCCCCATCGGCCTCGCGTTCCAGGCCACCGTCCAGCCCATCGCCGGTATCCCCGACGAAGAGATCGAGCAGGTCTCCGCACGCCTCGAGCTGCACCATGCCGTCGCCCAGCTTCCCGAGCGGCAGCGCACCTGCATCGCCCTCCACTACCTGATGGGCCACACCGTCGAGGAAGTCGCCGACATCACCGGAATCACCGACTCCACCGTCCGCTCACACCTGTCGGCCGGCCGGACCGCCCTGGCCGCCCTCCTCGACCCGACCGCTCATGAGAAAGGCCACCCCGGATGATCGAGGACCTCCTACGCGGGTCACAGATCCGTACCCCCGCCTACACCAGCGAACAGCGCGCCGAAGACGACCGGTTCCTGCGCGCCCGCATCGAGGACGCCGAACGGCGCCGCGCCTGCGCCGCGCGGCGCGCGGCCGGCTGGCTGGTCCCCACCTCCCCCGAGCTGGCCGCACTCCTCCTGGAATCCGTCACCGGCCGCTCCCCCGGCTGCATGTGGCAGCTCAAGCGACGCCTGCACGGCGACCTCAAAGGACTCTGCTGCCAGGTCAGCAGAGCACCCGGCGCCGCAGCCCGGCTGATCGAGTTCGCCGAGGCCGAACGCCCCACCGACCCCGTCGCCGCGCGCGGCCTGGGATGCCTGCTCTACCTCGCCGGGCACGACGACGGAGCCCGCTTCTGGTGGCGCTACGCCGCCGGAGCGGACGATTCCACCGCCGCGTACTGCCTCTTCCTCGAAGGACTCCTGCGCGACGAGCCCGTCGAAGCCGTCCACTGCTACCGGGAACTGCACGGCTCCGACTTCCTGTGCGACGAGGACTGGGAGACCCCCTTGTTCTCCGCGCGCACCGCCGCGACCACCAAGTCGCCGTGGGCCCCCGACATCGGCGACCGTATCTGCGAGGTCACCACCGGCCCCGGCAACCGCCCTGTCCCCATCCCCGAGGGCTACCTCCAGGACGCCTCACAGGCCGAACGCGAAGAGCTCCTCTGCCACCACTGACCCACCCGGCCCCGGCTCCTCGCGTGCCCTGCAGCCCACCGGCCGCAGGGCACGCCCATGCCCAGCGAAAGGCAACCCCTGTGAACCGTCTCCGACGGCTCCGCCGCCGACGCCCCCGCAGACCCTGGCCGCCACGCAACCTGCCCTACCGCGTCCAGTTCACCGCCGCTGTCCTCAGCGGCGCCC
>NZ_JAINFC010000567.1 GCF_020740835.1 Streptomyces sp. UNOC14_S4 | reverse complement strand
ACCCCCACCGCCGGGACCTCCGCCGTGGTGCCGTCGCGGTGGACGGCGAGCACGCCCTTCGGGCCGCGTTTGACGACGGCGAGTTCGATGCCCGCGTCCAGCAGGGCCCAGGCCGCGGCCAGCGGTTCGCGTTCGCCCGTGGCGACCTCGCACTCGTCCGCGTTGCCGACGGCGACGGTCGCGTGGGCGAGGGCCGCCGCGTAGTACGGCCGGGCGGCGGCCATGGCCGCGGCGCCGGTGCGCCCGCCGTCGCCGGAGGCGCCGCCCTCGCCGCCCCAGAACAGCGGCCGCCAGTCGAGGTCGAACACCGTGGTGCCGCGCCGCGCACGGGCGGCGAGCGCGGCGAGCGTCGCCGAGCGGCTCGGCTCCTCGCACAGGCCCGTACCCGTCACCCACAGGACGCGCGCGGCGCGCACCGCGTCCAGGTCCAGCTCGGCGGTGTGGATCTCCAGGTCGGGCGCCTTGGGGCGGCGGTAGAACCAGAGCGGGAAGTCGTCCGGCGGGAAGAGCTCGCAGAAGGTCAGCGGCGTGGCGAGCGCGGGCACGGGGGTGACCCACCGGTCGTCCACGCCGAAGTCGCGCAGCGCCCGGTGGACGAAGTCGCCGAAGGGGTCGGCACCGGTGCGGCTGATCAGCGCGGCGCGGCGGCCGAGCCGGGCCGCGGCGACCGCGACGTTGGCCGCCGAGCCGCCGAGGAACCGCCCGAAGGTCTCGACCTCGGACAGCGGCACACCGGTCTGCAGGGGATAGAGATCCACCCCGACCCGGCCCATGGTGATCAGGTCGTACGGTCCCGACTCGCTCATGGCGTCAGGTCTAGCCGGGCCCGGACGACCATGTCAAGGAATTGTCCTTACATATAGACGTCACTCGGCCGTACTTGACGTGACGTCCGTATGTCCGGACGAAGCCTTGACACCCCTCCGCACGGCGGCGAAGCTACGAGCAAGCCGCCACCGTGCCCCGAGGCGACCCGAGGAGAGCCGCAGATGCCCCCCACCCCCGTGCCTTCGCCCGCTTCCCGCATCCGGGTGGGTTCCGCTCCGGACTCCTGGGGCGTGTGGTTCGCCGACGACCCCGCTCAAGTGCCCTGGCAGCGCTTCCTCGACGAGGTCGCCGCCGCGGGCTACGCCTGGATCGAGCTGGGGCCGTACGGCTACCTGCCCACCGACCCGGACCGGCTCCGGGCGGAGACCGGGCACCGGGGCCTCGCGGTCTCCGCGGGCACGGTCTTCACCGCCCTGCACCGCGGCCCGGCGGTGTGGGAGGAGACGTGGGAGCACGTGGCGCGCGTGGCGGCGCTGGCGCGCGCCGTGGGCGCGGGGCACCTGGTGGTGATCCCGTCCTTCTGGCGCGACGACCGCACGGCCGAGATCCTGGAGAGCCCGGAGCTGACCGCCGAACAGTGGCGCCACCTGGCCACCGGCACGGAACGGCTGGCCCGCGAGGTCCGCGACCGCTTCGGCCTGCGCGTCGTCGTCCACCCGCACGCCGACACCCACATCGACGGCGAGGCCAACGTCGCGCGCTTCCTGGACGCGACCGACCCCGAGCTGGTGAACCTGTGCCTGGACACCGGCCATTACGCGTACTGCGGCGGCGACAGCGTCCGGCTCATCGAGACCTACGGCGAGCGGATCGGCTACCTCCACCTCAAGCAGGTCGATCCGGCCGTCCTCGCGGACGTCGTCGCGAAAGGGATCGCGTTCGGGCCCGCCGTGCGCCAGGGTGTGATGTGCGAACCGCCGCGCGGTGTACCGGCACTGGAGCCCGTGCTCGCGGCCGCCGCGAAGCTCGACGCCGACCTGTTCGCGATCGTGGAACAGGACATGTACCCGTGCCCGCCCGACCGCCCGCTGCCCATCGCCCGGCGCACCCGCGCCTTCCTGCGGGGCTGCGGCCTGTAGCCCGGCCGCACGACCCGGTCGTACGAGCCGTATGAAAGGGGAACCCCCTCACCATGACGCAGCACAGCACACTCGGCGTGGCCGTGATCGGCACGGGTCGGATGGGCGCCGACCACGTACGGCGGCTCGACCGGGTGATCAGCGGCGCCCGGGTCGCGGCGGTCGTCGACGTCGACGGCGACCGCGCGAAAGCGGCGGCGGCGGACATCGGGGGCTGCGCGGCCTTCACCGACACGGCGGCCGCCCTCGCCGCGCCCGGCGTGGACGCCGTGCTCGTCGCCTCGCCCGCGCCCGCCCACGAGGAGGCGCTGCTGGAGGCGTTCGCGCGCGACCTGCCGGTGCTGTGCGAGAAGCCGCTGACGCCGGACCCCGCGTCCGCGCTGCGCGTGGTGGAGGCGGAGGCCCGCCTCGGGCACCGGCGCGTACAGGTGGGCTTCATGCGGCGGTACGACGCGGAGTACATGCGGCTGAAGTCCCTGCTGGACGGCGACGGGATCGGGCGGCCCCTGATGCTGCACTGCCGTCACCGCAACGCCTCCACCCCGCCCGGCTACACCGAGCCGATGATGATCCACGACTCGGTGGTGCACGAGATCGACGCGACCCGCTGGCTGCTCGGCCAGGAGATCACGGCCGTCACCGTCCACAAACCGGCCCGCTCCTCCGCCGCCCCGGAAGGCCTGAGCGACCCCCAGCTCGTCCTCCTGGAGACCGCCGGCGGCGCCCTCGCCGACGTCGAGATCTTCGTCAACTGCGGCTTCGGCTACCAGGTCCGGTGCGAGGCCGTCGGCGAACGCGGCAGCGCCCGTATCGGCGACGAACGCAGCCTCCTCGTCCACACGGACGGCCACTGGGGCGGCGAGATCCCCCAGGACTTCGTGACCCGGTTCCGCGAGGCGTACGACCGCGAGGTCCAGTCCTGGGTGACGGCGGCCCGCGACGACCGTGTCACGGGGCCGAGCGCGTGGGACGGCTACGCGGCGGCGGTGGCGTGCGCGGCGGGGGCCGCGTCCCAGTCGACGGGCAGCAGGGTCCCGGTGACGCTGGCGGAACGGCCGGCGTTGTACGCGTGACGCTGCGCGCGGCTTGGCCGGGTGCGCCCACCGGGGTGTGGGGCTGCGCCCCGTCAGGGGCGCGGGGAACTGCGCGGCCAGCCGAAGACAACCCGCAGCCGCGCGCCAAGCGCAAGAGGCAGCCCGGTAGGCGCGGGGTCCGGGGCGGAGCCCCGGTGCTGACAGGAAAGGAGTACGGTCACCCATGCTCGTCGGACTCATCGGCGCAGGCCGCATCGGCACGTTCCACGCCGAGACCCTCGCCGCAAGCGGTCATCACCTCCTCATCGCCGACGCCGACCCGGCCCGCGCCGCCGCGCTGGCGGCAGACACAAAAGCCGAAACCGCACCCCTCGACACCCTCTTCCGCCGCGCGAGCGCAATCGTCATCACCACCCCCACCGCCACCCACCCCGAACTGATCACCAGAGCCGCCCGTGCCGGTCTCCCCACCTTCTGCGAGAAGCCCATCGCGCTCACCCCGGCCGCCTCGCTGGAAGCCCTCCGCGCGGCGGAAGAAGTCGGGATCCTCCTGCAGCTCGGTTTTCAGCGCCGCTTCGACCCCGGGTACCGCGCGGCGCGCGACGCGCTGCGCGCGGGACGGCTGGGGCGGCTGCACACGATCCGGACCGTGACCTCGGACGCGGCCCCTCCCCCGCCCGAGTTCCTGCCCCTGTCCGGCGGGCTGATCCGTGACTGCCTGGTGCACGACTTCGACGCCGTGCGGTGGCTGACGGGACGTGAGGTGACAGAGGTGTACGCGCGCGGCTCGGCGGGCGGTGCGGACTTCTTCCGGGAAGCGGGTGACGTGGACACCGCCGCCGCCCTGCTCACCCTGGACGACGGCACGCTCGTCACCGCCACGGCCACCCGGTACAACGGCGCGGGCCACGACGTACGGACGGAGCTGGCCGGCGAACGCGACCAGTGGGTGGTCGGGCTCGGCGAGCGGACACCCGTGACCTCCGCCGAGCCCGGCGGCCCGGGTGCCCCGGCCCGGCCCTGGACCGGCTTCCTGGAGCGGTTCGCCGCCGCGTACCGCGCCGAGATCGCCCACTTCCTCCTGGCCGCCCGCGGCGAGGCGCCCAACCCGTGCTCCGGCCGGGACGCCCTGGCGGCCGCGCTCGTCGCCGAGGCGTGCGAGCTGTCGCGGCGCGAGGGGCGCCCCGTACGCATGGCCGAGATGGCCGGCCCGTACACGCGGCCGAGGTGACCGAGCGGATCGGGCCGTCCCGCGCCCCGGGCCCGTGACCGCTCATTTCGCCCTCCCGCGTCATATATCCGTCACGACCGTCACGCTTCGGCTGAGCTTCGGTCACAGCCGTTCGACAACCCCTCGCAGCCGGTCACTCTGTGTCGCTCACCGGGCACAGGGTGGGTGATCACGAAAGGCCGCGCCACGGCTCCCCCGACGGACCCCCCTCCGTCGTCGCGGCGCGGCGGAGAGGCGCGCGAGATGACCGATCGTCGGCTCTGGTCCTACAAAGAGATCGCGGCACACATCGGCGTACAGACCGATACCGTCCGGACCTACCGCAAGCACGGGCTGCTCCCCGCCCCCGACCTCACCGAGGGCGGCAAGCCGTACTGGTTCGCGGACACCATCCGCGCCTGGGTGGCGTCCCGCCCCGGCAACCGCGCCCGGCGCGAAACC